>DASVGY010000133.1:0-3426 GCA_036379295.1 Pelobium sp. | reverse complement strand
AATGGTTACGCATATATGGGAACCTGGACTTTGGGTCTCTTGGTTTACAACATTAAGCAAGGCACATTTGCCCAATTTTCAACCATAGGTACGCAAACAGCGGCAACGGGCAAGAATAATATTTACAGAGTTTATTTGGACAGGAGCAATAAGTTGTGGGTTGGTACTTGGGGTTTTGGTTTAAAGGCATTCGACAAAAACACCGGGAAATTCGAAAATATCAACATTAAACCGCTCAATGTTTTTAATAAAGATTATGACATTATTTTATCTATTGAGCAGGATTTAACCGGGATTTTATGGATTGGTACCGATGGTGGCGGAATAGTAAAAATAGACCCTTTTAAAAAAGAATTTAAAACCATTAAACATGATAACAACGGTGAGCCCGCGTTAGCAAACACCCATATTAAAGCAGTTTTTGAAGATAGCAAAGGGGGCCTTTGGTTAGGTAACAGGGGCAATGGCATTGTGTATTCTAGTGATAAACAGCATTTCATCAATAAAACAACGGCTGATAAAGTTAGCGTAATTAACTGTTTTTTTGAGAACAACCTAACAGACTTATGGGCAGGTACCGACCGCGGCATTTTAATCTATAAAAACTATTTGCAACAAAAAAATCAGGTGCCGGTTCATATTTTAAATTGGGAAACGCCTAAGTTAATACCAGGCTTAAAAATTACCTCAATTGTTAAACAGGCTGATCAAACCATTTGGGCGGGTACGCAAGAACACGGTTTAACAAAAATATTAGCCATAAACAACGGAACGGCTAAAGTAAAACGCTACGAGGAACAGATAGGTGTGCCTGGGGCGCTGCAAAATAGCCGGATAAGCTGTATGCTTGTTGATAGCAAAAATCGCCTTTGGATTGGCACTTATAACGGTTTACACCTGTATAATAAGGCTAAAGACAACTTCTATCGTTTCCACAGTAAGCAAACCGGTGCAAATACCTTATCTAACAACACCATATTATCTTTAACTGAAGACCAAAGCGGTAACATTTGGATTGGCACACAACAAGGACTAAACAAGCTAAGTTATGTAAATGAAGCCAACTACACCTTTACTACGTTTTTTGAGCAAACCGGCTTACCAAATGATTATATACACGCCATTTTGGTTGATGAAAACAATAATATTTGGATGTCTACCAATCGCGGGATAAGTAAATATAACACCCACGCTAAAAGTTTTGTAAATTTTGATGAGCGGGATGGCGTTTCATCAAATACATTTTCAGAAAATTCTAGCTTTAAGGCGGCTGATGGGGAACTCTTTTTTGGAGGTATTTCTGGACTTACCTATTTTTACCCAAAAAACATTCGTTTAAACCGCTATCAACCTAAAATATTTATCACCAATTTAAAAATCAACAATACCAATGTTACCGTTGATGAAAAAATTGATCATAAAAAATTGCTGACAAAAGCCCTGTTTTTAACAAAAAAGATAGCCCTCACCTACAAAGATAACATTGTATCTCTGTCGTTTTCGGCTTTAGATTTTCATGCTTCTGATAAAAACCAGTATCGCTACAAGTTAGAGGGTTTTGAGAGCGGCTGGGTAAATGCTGGCAAAAGAAGAACAGTAACTTATACAAATTTGCCGGCCGGCAATTATGTGTTTAAAGTACAAGCATCAAACAGTGATCAAATTTGGAGTGATGACGAAGCGAGATTAAAAATAAGTGTTTTACCCCCGCCATGGAAAACCTGGTGGGCTTATACCATTTATTTATTGGTTATTTTAGGCATACTTGGCTTATCCAGAAAGATGACTCTGGCAAGAATCAGACTTAAAAACGAGTTGGAAATAGCGGACTTAAACGTAAAGAAAGAGCATGAGATAACCGAAATCAAAACAAAGTTTTTTTCTAATATTTCTCATGAATTTAGAACTCCGCTAACGCTGATGATAGGTCCGTTAGAAAGTTTGTCGAAATATCAAAACCTTGATACTACTGTTAAAGATACACTTGCAAAGGTAAGAAACCAATCAAACAGGTTACTGAGCTTAGTAAATCAATTACTGGATTTTAATAAAGCAGAAAATAAAGTTTTAGCTTTGAATGGCTTCATTCAGGATGTATTTCCTTTATTTTATTGGGTTTACGAATCTTTTAGTGATGAGGCAAAACGTAAAAACATCAATTACCAATTCAAAAGCAGCAAACAACCAATCAACCTGTTGGCTGATAAAGATAAATTAGAAAGTATTTGCTACAATTTATTGTCGAATGCATTTAAGTTTACTCCCAATGGTGGAGAAATCTGTTTTAGCGTAACTGTGAACAAGGAAACCCAAACTTGTGAAATTAGTATTTCAGATACTGGAAAGGGCATTAGTGACACAGATAAAACCAAAGTATTTGACCGGTTTTACCAGGTATCACAGGCAGAACCCGGGCAGTATGCTGGCACTGGAATAGGTTTGGCATTTGTGAAAGATTTGGTGGTTTTACATGGAGGTTCAATTAGCATTGAAAACAACCAACCGAAGGGAAGTATATTTAAAGTTTTACTACCACTTAGCCCAATTTTAGAGCCTTTTGTAAACAGCCAACCACAAACCGAAAACCCAGTTTTTTCTAAAGAAACCGAAAATCAGTCAGCAAGTCCAGAAGAATCTGATGATTTGCCTATCATTTTGGTAGTGGAAGATAATGAAGAACTCAATCATTATATATGCCAAACCATGGCGCCTATTGGTAAGGTACTTTCTGTAAATAATGGTAAACAAGGTGTTGATAAGGCTTTACAGGTTATCCCGGATTTAATTATCAGCGATGTAATGATGCCAGAAATGGATGGCTATCAATTATGTAAAACACTCAAAACAAATAATCATACGTCGCATATTCCTATAATTTTACTAACGGCAAAAGCTGATGACGTTTCTCATATTGAAGGTATTGAGCTTGGCGCCGATAATTATTTGGCAAAGCCATTCAATCCTGCTGTTCTGATATCTCATGTTAAAAATCTGATTAAATCACGTAAAAAACTTAAAGAATTATTTGCAAACAAGTTAAACCTAGCGCCTAGCGATGTAGAAGTAAGTTCGTTTGATGAAGAGTTTATTAAAAAATCTATTGAATTTATCGAAGTTAATATGCAACGGGAAAAGCCGTCTATTGATGAACTTGCTTACCAGTTGAATATGAGTAGGTCTACTTTTTATAGAAAACTAAAAGCCTTGACAGGAATGTCCGGATCAGAATTTATTAGCTTAATTAGGTTAAAACGCAGTGCACAACTTTTAGAAACAGGAGAATATTCTGTAAGTATGGCTGCGTACGAGGTGGGCTATAACGATCTTAAAAATTTTAGAAAAAGTTTTAGTAACCAGTTTGGAATGAACCCTTCCGAGTATCTAAAAACCCATCAAAAATAGCGACCTATTTAGCGCCTATAACTC
>DASVGY010000132.1:0-3364 GCA_036379295.1 Pelobium sp. | reverse complement strand
GGCTTATTTTTTGTTTAACTATTTACAAAATAAGTTAAACAAAATTTGGACGTTTCGACATTAATGTTCAACTTTGTTTAAGTTTCAAACATATTAAGTTAAACAAAATGACACAGATAGAATTTAGTACCCTTGTAACTCGTCAATCATCTTCATTAAAAACTTATGCATTGCGATTCACTCGTGATATGGATGACGCCAATGATTTGGTGCAAGACACCCTGTTAAAAGCGATTACTTATTACAACAACTTTAAAGAAGGAACAAACATTAACGGTTGGTTATACACCATCATGAAAAACACTTTCATCAATGGTTACCGCAGGTTTGTAAAAACAACTTCAATCATTACCCAAACAGATGAAATTTCTTCTCAGCAGCTTTCTTTCAGCTCATCAAACAACAATGCCGAGAATAAATTTGTGATGGATGATGTACAAAAGGCGCTGAAAAGTTTGCCGCAAGAATACTACGTTCCGTTTACTATGTATTTTGAAGGCTATAAATATCATGAAATATCAGAAGAGTTAGCGATACCAATTGGAACAGTTAAAACCAGAATACATGTTGCTCGTAAGCTTTTGAAAAAGAGCTTGAGTGTATATAATTACAAGAACGTAGCATAGGTTTTAAAAACTTATCTGTGTTTGCAAATGATAAAAAGAGACTTGATTGTTTGCAAGTCTCTTTTTGTTATTAAGATATTTCTTTTGCTGATCTCGACCTACTACCAGAATTAAACACTGAGTCGCTGTTGAAAAGTTCCGCGTCATTTCGAACGAGGTACGAGGAGAAATCCCTAAGTTTCTTAGGAGAACCAAACGACTGCAAAGGAACTTAGGATCTCTACTATTGTCGAGATGACGACCGCTCTTATCAAATGTTATAACATTAAAAACTACTTTTCAACACCTACAAATCCTTCCATTTTTTTGGTAAATTTGAATTTACGCCGGATTTTCTTTCCGCGATTTTAATTTTCTAATAAACAACAACTTACCGTTACTATGTATTTAATTTTTGATACTGAAACCACCGGATTACCAAAACGTTGGGATGCGCCAATTACCGATACAGATAATTGGCCGCGATGTATCCAAATTGCATGGCAGCTACATGATGAATTAGGGCGTTTAATAGCTCATGAAGATTATTTAGTTAAGCCCGATGGTTTTAATATTCCTTATGATGCCGAAAAAGTACACGGAATTTCTACCGAGTTAGCCACAGCGCAAGGAATTTCTTTGGCCGAAGTTTTAGAAAAGTTTAATCGGGCTTTAAGCCAAACCAAATTTATTGTTGGTCAAAATTTAGGTTTTGATAGAAATATCATAGGCGCAGAATTCCACCGCTTAGGTGTGGGCTCTAACATGCTTAATTTACCGGTTTTAGATACCTGCACCGAAATTACCGCCAGTTTATTGCAACTTCCGGGCGGACGTGGCGGAAAATTTAAACTCCCGACTTTAACAGAATTACATCAGTATTTATTCAACCAGCCTTTTGCCGAAGCACACAATGCTACGGCGGATGTTGAAGCTACCACACGCTGTTTTTTTGAACTACTAAAAAGAGAAATTTTTACAGTACAGCAGCTAGGTTGCGCCGAAACGTATTTTCATGAATTTCGTACGGCAAACCCAGAACCTATACAGTTAATAGGGTTAAAACATCTTAATTTAAAAGAGGCTTCTGCCAAGTTAAAAGCTGCAACCGAACCGCAAAACGCCGGAATTACCGAGCAAGCTACGGCAGAAAACCTGGCAGATTTGGCGCAACTTGAGTTTGTGCATTTACACAACCACACGCAGTTTTCTATTTTACAATCCACCATTTCTGTTGCCAATTTGGTAAAAGCCGCGGCCAAAAACAAAATGCCCGCTGTTGCAATAACAGACCACGCCAACATGATGGGGGCTTTCCATTTTGTAAGTGCGGCAATAAATCATAACAAGGCCGCCAAAGCAAAAAATGAAGAAGCTATTGCAAAGGGAGAACCGGCCACAGAAACCATTGTTAAACCAATTGTAGGTTGCGAGTTTTTTGTTTGTGATAACCATGAAGACAAATCTCGGAAGGATAACGGCTACCAGATTGTGCTCATCGCAAAAACAAAAAAAGGCTATCATAACCTAGCAAAATTATCGTCAATTGCTTATACAAAAGGGTTTTATTACGTCCCCCGTATTGATAAAAAACTGATTGAGCAATATAAAGAAGATGTACTTGCGCTATCCGGAAATCTCTACGGAGAAATTCCGAATAAGATTTTAAATCTCGGTGAAAACCAGGCAGAAGAAGCTTTAATTTGGTGGAAAGAGACTTTTGGAGCCGATTTTTACATGGAACTGATGCGTCATAACCAAGAAGATGAAAATCGGGTAAACCAAACTTTAATTGCTTTAGCAAAAAAACACCAAGTCAAGTTAATTGCCACCAACAACACCTATTACCTTAACAAAGAAGATGCGCATGCCCATGATATTTTACTTTGCGTAAAAGACGGCGAAAAATTAGCGACGCCAAAAGGGCGTGGGCGTGGTTTTAGGTACGGAATGCCTAACGATCAATATTATTTTAAATCTGGCGAAGAGATGAAAAAGCTTTTTGCTGATTTGCCCGAGGCGATAAGTAACATACAAGAAGTTGTAGAAAAAATTGAATCTTACTCGCTTTATCGCGAAGTTTTACTACCAAAATTTGATATTCCGGAAGAGTTTTTGGTTGCTGAAGATGAAAGCGACGGCGGAAAACGGGGCGAAAACAAATATCTGGCGCATTTAACTTACGTAGGTGCAGCAAAACGCTATGGCGAAATTACGCCCGAGATTAAAGAACGTTTAGATTTTGAGCTCAAAGTAATTGAAAACACGGGTTACCCCGGATATTTTTTGATTGTTCAGGATTTTATTGCCGAAGCTCGTCGTTTAGACGTTTCCGTAGGTCCTGGACGTGGTTCTGCGGCAGGTTCTGTGGTGGCTTATTGTTTAGGAATCACTAACATTGACCCGATAAAATACGATCTCCTTTTTGAGCGTTTCCTAAACCCGGATAGGGTTTCCATGCCCGATATCGATATCGATTTTGATGATGAAGGCAGGGGCCGAGTGATGGATTACGTCATCAACAAATATGGCGCAAGTCAGGTTGCGCAAATCATCACTTACGGAACAATGGCTGCCAAATCATCCATTCGAGATACAGCCCGAGTTTTAGATTTACCGCTTTTTGAAGCCGATAAAATTGCCAAACTGATTCCAAATATGAAGCTGGCAAAAATCTTTAATCTGGATGAAGCCGCGTTAAAAAGCGCCTTACGTTCAGAAGAGTTTGAAGCAGTAAACCTGTTAAAAGGAATTGCCAA
>DASVGY010000131.1:0-18275 GCA_036379295.1 Pelobium sp. | reverse complement strand
GAGTGGGCCTAATCCAGCAATCATCGCATGCTTATTACCGCCTGAGTTTTCTTGGAAGTCTAATATCCAGCCTTCAATATTATTCTTTGTATCTAGTTCCCTGATTAAACCTTGTATTCTTTCCGCAAACTCATCTGCTAATTTTCTGTCGCGACTTGAAAATCCAGGAATAAAGATATATCCAATTTTTCCAGCTATCAACTTAGAGTATGGTTGTTTCAATACCAAATTTTCTTTCGCCATTTGCTTAGTTAAAGACGGTGAAATGGAAAACGAATGATTATCGCCAACTGATTTCAATCGACCGATAATATATTCTGTAACTAACTTAGCATGATTGGTGGTTTCAATACCCTTTGATAGTATGGCAATATCTGATTCTATTTTATTCCAGTCTAACGAATCTTTATAAATAGAATATGTCTTAACTATATTTTTAAATTCATCGATAAATTTACTGGCTTGATCTGACGGCCCATTGTGCTGTATTTGCATCTCTTCGATTTCAAAATCATCAAATCAAACTGATCCTGAGCCACTAAGAAATCCACCCAAATTTAAACTATAAGTATCTATATTAACCGGAATTATTACTTGATATAATTTCCATTCAGTGTTTCCAGTGATGGTTATATCCTGCATTTCAAGATTATACACACCAGTAAACTTTCTATTTTGATCCCAAACCTGACACCATATTTGTGAAGACCCTGATACATCGCTAGTTTTAATATAACAAGAGATTTTTAATTTCTTTGTACTTTGAGCTAAAAGCCTTATGTCTTGAAAAAAGCTAATAAATGGATCTTCTTTTTTGTCAGTAGTTCCTTTTATATGTAAAGATTTAGACCCTGAAAATTTAATGTTACTGTCTAGCTCAACAATATATTTTGAGTAGTTTTTAAAATTCCAACTCTTAATATTGCCCAATGAATCTTTTGAAAGTTCAAAACCGTTGTTTTTTATCTGTGAATGAGCTTTTAATAAGTTTAACAAACCTATTAAAAGCAATATAATAAACTTCATATAATAAATTTAAAGCTAAGCAACAAAAAAAAAAAACAACAAAAAGATAACTTTCCATAGATTATTAAATTATATAAATTAATTGATAAATTAGATAATGATTCATAAATTACACCCGAGTTATTTTTCCTGACTTGTCCCTTTTAGTGCGGCAGATTTAATTTTTCAATAATTTTCAAAATGTCTGGGGTAATTTCTGCTCTGATTCTCAATTCTTTATTATTAATTTGGTTGATCATTCTGGCATCAGTGACCTTTTCATCTCTGTTCTGAACTTCTTTATCGAGATACCAGTCTCCAGTTCTATGTGCTTAGATATTACAAGAGCCATAAAGCAGATCAGTAAGTGCAGTTTGATGGGTTCTTCTTTATAGTGGAATATCGGTCTGGTCTGTAGGTCACTTTTATCGATTCTAAAGTTCTGTTCAATCCGATAAAGTTCATGGTATCTCTGAATTATTGTTCCGTTATCAGCCTCGGATTCCTTCAGGTTCGTATAGTACCCCTTTAATCCCAAGAGTTTCTCTGTCTTCTCAATCAGGCTTTGGTTGAGCTTTAGTTCTTCCCCTTCGGACTTGGTGAATTTCAGTTTCTTACTTTTTGAAGGAGTTTTTATAAGGGATTTAGCTTTCTCTATCTGCTTTTCCATCTCGTATTTATCTTTACGATACCTAATAGCAGAAAAACTACAGATTAAGGATCCTCTGTCCGTCTCGACCCTGATATTCCTGCCATCTTTCCTGTTAAGACTTTTGCTGATTTTATCAATTAGCTCATTGGGCAGGTTTGCTGTCCTAGCTCCTACGATATAGTTTATCTTGTTTTCGTTGAACTCAAGAACATTATTGGCATAACTGACCATCGCCGCATCGGCAACGATTGTAAAAGTCCGTATCTGGTGTCTTCCAATAAGGCTTTTTACCACCGGCAGGATGGTATGCCCTTCAAAGGTATTTCCCGGAAAAATCTCATAGGAAACCGGGAAGCCTTCCTTTGTGACCATCAGTGCCACCAGTACCTGTGGTTGCTGGGACTTATTGTCTTTTGAAAAACCGTTTTTCCTGAGTTCATCTTCCTGAAAAGTCTCAAAGTAAAGCGTAGTGACATCATAGAATACAAGCTCGAAATCAAAACCGTAATGTCTTTTGGCAAAACCGGCGGCAGTTTTTTCTGCGATATGCTTCAGTTTCGGCCAGTTTCTGGCGGACTTATAGAATGACTGCCTTCTGTGTCTTATACCGAAATAATCATTCATCAGTTCAATAGAACGGAGCTTGGACGCCGGTTCAACAATGCGCATGGCCACAAAATCCAGCAACAGCTGATTCTCTAAAGTGGATAGGCCGACCTTTTTGAGGACACCTGAGAGAACTTCGTACAGAAAGGTGTAGTAGACACCGATGAACTGCGTCTTATCGAGGTAGAGTAAGTTGTCAAACTTGGTTTCTTCCTTAAATGGTAGTTCCGGTGAATAATTGTCGATAAAATCCCGGGCTACAGTCAGTAGCAAATCAAGCTCGCTATCGGTTCTTGCTGAACCGATATGCCTAAAGATAACCCTTTTGCGATTGAGATAATAAATTACCTGAACTGCCTTGGATCCAGAAGCAGTCAATACCGTCCGAACTCGCATCATAAAAAACGCATTAGTGCGACAAATTACAGTTTTTTACATGATAAACAATTGATTATCAACACCATTTTTAAATTAGTGCGACAAGGGGGGACAAGTCGGGGGTAAGCTTTTTCATATACATAATAATTCGTTTAATTGGTTTAATTTTATTTATATAGTTTTTGATTCTTATAAATATTTAAGACGAATCGTTAAAACCCGAAACAATAAATGAATTAATCATAAAAAGGTTCAATTAGATCAATAGTTTGGTTATTGAATAAATTTAGCCTCTACTACACGGACATTATTAAGAACGGGTTATGTTTTTTACTGGGAATGTTCCCAAACTATGGGATTGTTCCCAAAATGTTTCATTTTTATATTCGTTAAAAAATCACCAAGCATATTGAAGTTTGAATAGTTAGTTAATCTGCTTTTAAAGTTGATAACCAGATTCAAGAAAAGTTTATTGGATATGAAATGTATATTGGTAAGCAATTTACATTCTGCGATTTTTCACAACTAAATATTTTCGGGATTTGAATATAAGATATTATACCTCCGAAATCTTTACTGTTTTTATTTTAAAAGACTTAATTACGAAATTATAGTTCTCCGAAATTTTGGCAAATCATCCTTTGGATTAGGGGTTTATCGATAAGTATGGTCCTTATCTCTTGTTCATACTTCCATCTTTCGGCTTTGCTTGTTAAAAGATAGAGCATAACCCTGCTTCTAAGCATTCTTCCGTCTAGTTGATTGATACTTGAGACATAGTTTACTGGTAAAATGCAAAATCAGGCTGGATAAAGTTCATTTCAAAACTAATGCATAAACCAGTATGCTTTTTTGCATAATGCGCCCAGTATTTCATCAGAAATTTTTGAAAAGCATGAAACTCCGTATTTGCGCTTATCTTGTTTAAAACGATCTTGATATTATTTATTTTCTAATTCTTTTAATTGTTTGTGCTTAACCCTATCGCTTATTTCTTTTGGATACTTACTCAATAATTGATTGATTTCTTTTTTTATGCTATCCAGACTGAGATCAATATTTAATAAATACTCGTGACAATCGAATAGGTCGTAAAATTCTTCTGGGTTACTAAATTTTAAGGTTTGCTCTTTTATGATTTTATTAAAACCAGTTTCAAAGTCGACATATTTGTAAAATATTTTCTGGTTATTAACCTCCTGTATCCCTTAAATCCCCAAGATTCTTTTGTTCAAATCTTTTTCCGTTGAAGTATTAGCAAAATCATCAAAAGCTTTTTCAGTAACCCTAATTATGTGGTTTCGAATAAATTCCGCACCCTCTTTTGCTCCATCTTCCGCGTGTTTGAGTGCGCACTCCCACTCCAATACCGCCCAACCTTTAAAATCATATTTTGCCAATTTGCTGAAAATTGATTTAAAATCTACCTGACCGTCTCCTAAGGATCTAAATCTGCCGGCCCTGTCTATCCAGTTTTGGTATCCTCCGTAAACACCTTGTCTTCCTGTAGGGTTAAATTCCGCATCTTTAACATGGAACATTTTGATGCGTTCATGATAAATATCAATAAAGGCCAGGTAATCCAAACATTGAAGTAAAAAGTGCGAAGGGTCATAAAGTAAACATGCTCTCGGATGATGAATTACGTAATCTAAAAAAAGATCGTAAGTAACGCCGTCATGTAAGTCTTCACCAGGATGTAATTCATAACAAAGGTCTACTCCACATTCACCATAAACATCTAAAATTGGCATCCATCTTTTTGCCAGTTCACTAAAAGCATCTTCCACCAATCCGGTCGGTCTTTGTGGCCATGGATAAACCGTATGCCACATTAAAGAACCGCTAAATGTTACAGAGGCATTTAATCCTAAGTTTTGGGAGGCTTTTGCCGCATATTTCAGTTGTTCTATTGCCCACAATGTTCTGGCTTTGGGGTTCTTGCGGAGATTTTCTGGTGCAAAACCGTCAAAAAGTTCATCGAAAGCTGGGTTTACCGCTACTAATTGCCCTTGTAAATGCGTAGAAAGTTCTGATATTTCTAAACCTGCCCCACTAACAATCCCTTTTATCTCATCGGCATACGTTTTACTTTCTGCCGCTTTTTTTAAATCAATAAAACGAAGGTCATTTGTAGGTAATTGTATGGCTTTATATCCCAATCCAGCTGCCCAATTGCAAATATCTTTTAGATTGTTAAATGGAGAATTATCGCCAATAAATTGAGCTATGAATATTGCGGGACCTTTAATTGTTGTTGCCATTTTAAACTCTAAATTCTGTCCATTTTTCATCGGATTTACCCGATTTTATTACATTTTCAATAAATGCCATACCACGTATTCCATCGTCAATTCCTGGAAAATCGGCTATGGCTTTATTTGCTTTTCTTTCTTCTGCAGAGGCCTTTAAATAAAGTGCAAAGTTTCTATAAAGGTTTGCAAATGCTTCCAAATAACCTTCTGGATGGCCAGAAGGTGTTCTGGTATGATGATTTGCAATTGAGCTGATGTATGGTGCGCCGGTACGGTAAATCTGCATAGGTTGGTCCAATAATTTCACTTGCAAAGAATTGGCATCCTCCTGTTGCCAAATTAAACCACCTTTTTCGCCGTAAACTCTGATTTTTACATTATTTTCTTCACCTGCGGCAATTTGGGTTGCCATTAAAACACCACTTGCTCCGTTGGTGTATTTCAGTAAAACTGCTCCGTCATCCTCTAGTCTTCTGTTTTCAACTACTGTATTAATGTCTGCGCAGAGTTTAGTAGTTTGCAAACCGCTCACATATTCCGCAAGGTTAAAAGCATGAGTGCCGATATCTCCCATTGCACCGGCGATACCGCTTTTTGCCGGATCTGTACGCCATGTAGCCTGTTTATTATCTTCGTTTTCCAAATCCTTACTCAACCAACCTTGAGGGTATTCAACATAAATCTTTCTGATTTTTCCTAATATCCCTGTTGACAAAAGATGTTTGGCCTCTTTTACCATCGGATAACCGGTATAAGTATGTGTAAGCATTAATTGCTTTCCGGTTTGTTTTAAAATCTCTTTAAGTTCTTTTGCTTCTGCTAGTGAAAAAGTTATCGGCTTATCTAAAATAACGTGAAAACCATGTAGCAAGGCAATTTTGGCCGGCTCAAAATGGAGGTGATTTGGCGTTACAATGCTTACTACTTCCATTCGCTCGTTTTCAGGCAAGGCACTCTCTTTTTCAAAAAGTTCCTGATAGCTTCCGTATACTCTTTCTGAAGCGATTCCAAGCATTTCTCCGCTTTTTTTTGATTTTTCTGGATTGCTGCTAAACGCTCCGCATATTAATGAATATTTGTCATCCATACGTAGGGCAATGCGATGTACCGCTCCAATAAAAGCATCCTTGCCTCCGCCAATCATTCCTAGTCTCAATTTTTGCACTTATATATTTTTTTGAGGTAAATATCTTTAACTTAACTAAAGATAGAAATTAGTTGACAAATAGCTGTTTACAATTTAGATCCCACATGCGAATTAGAAACAGATACTTTTCTGTTATTCCGCATATAGATTACTAAACCTAAAAAAGCAAAAGTTAAAATGATGGGAATAATTAAGGTGGCTCTTAATACCTCTGGACCTGCCAAATTTTTTGCGTTTTGTAGTGCATTTGCCATTTCAGAACCGGCATCGGCTTTTAAATATGAGCTTATATCCGCACCTTTAGGCAGTTTATTTTTAACCAAGTTATCATAAAAGCCTCCCATAAAAAGTGTGTAAACAGATACTGCAAACATTCCGGCTCCTCCCATTAGGTTTAATCCCAATGCACCAGAACTGGGAATATTTTCTGCTACAAAACCTATCATGGTTGGCCAAAAATAGCATACTCCCATTCCAAATACAATCGCAGCAAGAAATACAGCGTTACCGGTTAATGTACTTAAAAGATAAAGACCTATAGTGGCGAAAATTGCCGACATCAGCAATACGCCCTGTGGCGAAAATTTCTTCACAACTGGTGCCGCCATTCCTCTTCCAACAACCATTATCCCAGTTGTTAATGTTAAAATTAGTATGGCGTTACCGGTTACGTTGGCTAATAAAACATCTATCCATTGCCCGGTAAACAGCTCTGTTATAGCCGTACCAAACATACAGATAAACATAAATATAAATAATGGAGATGCTACCGAACGATACATTGTGGCTGTTGAAATACCAGATGATACGCGTTCTGTAACCGGGAAAGTTTGCTTAAAAACCTGAAAACCATAAATCACTGTTGGAATTAACATTAGCCCCACTTGAATTTGCCAGTGAAGCCCTAAATGGTTGAGCAATAATACAATTATTGTCCCCAAAAAGATACCGCCCGGAAACCATAAATGGAAATGGTTAAGTTTTGTTGTTTTTTTATCAGGATAAAGCGTAGCTACCAAAGGATTACAAGCTGCCTCAACTGTTCCGTTGGCAATACCTATCAGCAGGGTCGAAAAAAACAAGGTTAGGTACCCTTGAGCAAAAATTGTCATTAATATTCCTACCAAATGGAAAACAAAAGCTAAACCGAGGAGCTTTTTCATGCCGATGATATCCACCAGCACTCCTCCTATAATTACCGCTAAAGGAAAACCCCAAAATGCTGTAGCGGTGATGGAACTGAGTTGCGAGGCGTCTAACAAAAACTCTGTTCCTAATTGGTTCAATATTCCCGCCCTGATACCAAAAGACAGTGAAGTAACTAATAATGCCAGGCAACTTGTAATAAAAAGCTGTTTGCGATGAATGATGTCCATAATTTAAAGTAGGTTTTGTTTAATGATTGATTTAATTGTATATAGAGTTCAAATATTCAGCTATTTTACAATAATTGGGTTTCAATATAATTGTAGCTTTCTTTTATACTTTTGTACGGATCAATTTTATAATTTTCCTGTTCCAGATAATAATACTTTACACCAGACAATTCTCGATTGTCAAAAATCTTTTTAAAATCCACTGTTCCTTTGCCTATTTCTGTATTTAATACATGGTTAGTTTTGTCCATGTCTTTAATATGCCACATCCGGAAACGGTGAGGATTTTGTTTAAATAAAGCGATAGGATCTGACCCTGCCCTTACTACCCAGTAAAGATCCATTTCAAAATCTACTAAAGACGGATCTGTGTTTTTAAGAAAAATATCATAACCGGTTTCCCCATCAAAATTGGTGAATTCAAAATCATGGTTATGGTAACCTAGTTTTAGTCCGCCTTGTTTGCAAAGTTTTCCGGCAAGGTTAAACCGCTCAGCCAGTTTTTTATAATCGTCAGCGGTTTTTCTCAGCTCTTCGCCAATGTGCGGTATCACCAAATACTCATGCTTAAGCTGGTTTGAAACGCTGATTAGCTCGTCCAAGTTATTTTGCTTTCCACTTAAAAAATCATCCATACCGTAATGGCCGCTCGGACTTACCAAACCGTTGATATCCAAAGCCTTTTTAAATTCCTGAACGCTAAGGCCAAAAAATTTCGCATTTTCATATCCGTAAACCTCTACCTGTTTATAGCCCGTTTTTGCAACTTTTACCAAAACTCCTTTAGGGTCCAAGGGTAATTGGTCTTTTAAAGAGTAAAGCTGAATCCCTAATGGTTTATCTGATCCGCCCAAAACACATGAAGGCGCAAATGCCAGCGCTGCAACCGCAATGCCGGTCTGTTTCATAAAAGTTCTTCTATCTGTCATCATAAAATTGTATAAAATGATATTATATTTTTTAAAATATTAAATGATTTTTAAACACCGATTTTATAGAGTCCGGCAGCTCTTTTATCAGATTTATCTTTTATTCTTCCAAATAATCCAAATCTTTTGAAAACGTTTCCTGCATATATCTTAATGCCCAAAAAGCAAATCCAAAACATAATACTGCAACCACTACACCGGCATGTACAATGGATCCGTTGAAAAAACCTCTGAGATATTGAAATAGCAATGAAATAGGAACAACTGCTCCTCTTACAAAATTTGGGACTGTTGTAGTAACGGTAGCCCGTATATTGGTGCCAAATTGTTCTGCTGCAATCGTCATAAATATTACCCAGTACCCAACAGAAAAACCTAACGCCAAACAAATAAGATAAAAAGAGGAAAGACTTAAACCTTTGAGTGTAAAAAACGCGACTGTTGAAATAGCAGTTAAAAACAAAAACGTGTAAACCACTTTTATCCTACTTTTTAGATACTGGCTTAGCAAGCCGCTCATGATATCTCCTAATACCAACCCTCCATAACACCATGATACTGCAGCGCCTGCATTTACATCAGCAGTTACGCCAAGTACTTTACCAAACTCTGGAGAAAGGGTGATTAAAATACCCACTACAAACCATAGAGGGATACCGATAATGATGCACCTGGCGTATTTAAAAAATCTTTTTCGGTTTTGAAATAATGAAAGAAAATCGCCTTTTTTTGCGTTGCTCTCATTAGATTTTCCAAACATGCCAGATTCGGAAACGCCAATTCTCAATAGTAACAATGAGATTCCAAGTGCGCCACCTACAAAAAACGAAGTTCGCCAATCGAAAAGTTCTGCAACGAAAAAACCCACTACGGCTCCGCTAACACCCACAGATGCAACTATCGTTGTTGCATAACCTCTTTTTGCTTTCGGCATTAATTCAGAAACTAGGGTAATACCTGCGCCCAGTTCTCCGGCAAGACCAAAACCCGCAACAAAGCGCCAAAAGGCATAAGATTCTATGGAATTTACAAACCCATTGGCAATATTGGCAATGGAATAAAGAAAAATTGAGCCAAACAAAACATACAATCTCCCCTTTTTATCGCCCAGGATTCCCCAACATATTCCTCCTAAAAGAAGACCTATCATTTGTACATTTAACAACATGATACCTTTATCTGTTAGTATTTGTCCTACAAAACCTAAAGATTTTAAGCTCGGCACTCGTACTATGCTAAATAATAAGAGATCGTAGATATCTACAAAGTATCCCATTGATGCCAATAAAACAGCAAAAAATATAAGCGATTTATTTCTGGCATCCGACTCTGGATCGGTATTTAAAATGGAATCAGATTTTCTTTTCATTAATTTTGGAGAATTTAAAATATTCCTACAATTACAATTAGTTTTTAATTACTGGTTGAAATACACAAGTTATAACTTACCTTTTTTCAACTGTTCGACCGCATAATTTGCAGACCGAGCCGCAAAGGCCATAAAAGTTAAAGAAGGGTTTTGTGTTGAGGTTGAAGTCATACACGCCCCGTCTGTTACAAATACGTTCGGACAATTATGGAGTTGATTCCATTTGTTAAGCAAAGATGTTTTTGGATCATTACCCATCCTTACACCTCCCATGTGATGGATATCCAATCCTGGAGCTTGTTTTGAGTCATCTGTTTTAATATCAGTAAAGCCAGCTTTAGTGTACATTTCTGTCATTTGCTCAAAAAAATCTTTGATCATTTTTTCATCATTTTCATCATAATCTATATTAATTTTAAGCAATGGAATACCCCATTTATCTTTCTTATGCTCATCTAAGCTTAAGAAATTTGTTTCTTTTGGGATAGTTTCGCCCATCATGCCTGATTTTATATACCAATCACCAAGAGTGGGTTTGGCTAATAAATTTTCTTTGGTCTGTAAACCGAAGGAGCTAGAATCGTTATACATCATTCTTTCGGCAATAAAAGTTGTTGCATAACCCCGCAAAAAATCGGTTTCCTGCTTATAAAGATTTCTGAAACGAGGCATATAGGCACTTGTAGGACGTCGTCCTCCTGTAGAAATTGAATCTTGAAAACCATTATATCTTGCCGTAATACTGGCTCTGTAATTATGAAAGGCAACATATTTCCCCAAAAGGCCGTTATCATTACCTAAACCGTTGGGGAATCTTTTTGATTTGGAGTTCAATAAGATAAGGTTGGTATTAAAGGCTCCTGCATTTACGAAAATAATTGGGGCATAATATTCTGTTGATTCATTTGTAAAAGCATCAATTACCCTTACACCAACTGCTTTACCCTTGTTGTCATCATAAATAACAGAATGTACCACAGAAAAAGGGCGTAAGGTCATATTTCCCGTTTTTTGCGCCCATGGCAAAGTACTTGAATTGGCACTAAAATATCCACCAAATGGGCAACCTCTTTGGCATAAGCTTCTATTTTGGCACTGTACACGGCCTTGGTCAAAATGAATTTTTTGAGGCTTGGTCAAATGTGCGCACCTGCCGTAAATTACATCCCTACCTTTGTAATTTTTTGCAACAAAATCTTTAAAGTAATTTTCTACACAGGTTAAATCAAGGGGTGGCAAAAACTCGCCGTCAGGAAGGTTTGGCAACCCATCTTTATTTCCGGAAATGCCTGCGAATTTTTCCACATAACTGTACCAGCTTGAAAGATCTTTATAACGAATAGGCCAGTCCACCGCGAAACCGTCTCTCTTAGGTCCTTCAAAGTCAAAATCGCTCCAACGTTGTGTTTGGCGAGCCCACAAAAGTGATTTGCCCCCCACTTGATAACCTCTTATCCAATCAAAAGGCTTATCTTGTATGTACGGATGCTCAACATCTTTTACAAAGAAATGCTGGGCATCTTCTCTAAAAGCATAACAACGGCTAACAACCGGATTTTTCTCCCGCACTTCATAAGGAATATCCCCACGATGTTTAAATTCCCATGGCATCATGTTAGTGGTTGGATAATCTTTATTGTGCACTACATCTCTCCCCCGCTCCAGCACCAATGTTTTTAAACCTTTCTCACAAAATTCTTTTGCGGCCCATCCGCCACTCATACCAGATCCTATAACTATAGCATCAAAAGTATTTGACTGTTTTGAATTTTCCATTTTTTATTCAGTTTGCTTTTTTACAGGTACACAGCCATAGAATGCGCCAGGCACTAAGACATACTTCTGTACTTCTGTTAGGTAGTATTTTGATTGTGTGAAGGCTCTTAAAGTTTGCCATCTGATATTATTATATACAAAGCTGACATTGGCAGGCACATCCTTATTAGTTTCAATGATTTTTAAAAGATCAATCCTTTGTTTTGCTGTTGCATCTGTGAAAGAGGTTTTGAGGATTTTATTGGAAAAATCATCAAACTCATTTAAGCCCTGTACAAACTGTTTATGATCATTAGGCGAATAACAATCATCTATCATCATTAATGCAAATTGGTACGCACCAACATCTGCTGCGCCTGGGCTTTTAGGTGCAGAAGGAATAATAGTATCGGCAATTGCAGCCACAAGATCTTCCTGTTCCGCATCAATCGTAAGATTTTTTAAAGGAACAGAAATGCTTTTACCAGACCTTAAACAAGATGGAAGAAGGACTGCTCCTGCTGAGAGTATAAGTAAGGTTTTGATACTTGATCGCCTGTCCATAGTAAATTAGTTTAATTAAATTATTTCGCTTTCGCGATGAGTGCATTTGCCTGTGCCACTAAATAGTCTTTAAATAAATTTGCAGCTACAGCTTTTGTAATAATGCCTTCCGGAGCTTTTATCCCCTGCATTTGATGGGCAGCCACAATTTTTTCAAAGTCCGCTTTAGACAATGGGTCTTCCGGAAAAAATCGCTGTCCGTCCATTTTAAAAAGTCCATGCACCAAACATAACTGGGCCGCTTTCCAATTTTCTGTACCAATGAATAGGTCCAGAATGAATTTGCCATAAATTGGTGCATTTGCATTTAACTGTTCCATTTGTACGGTAACGGCAGGGATATTTCTTGGCTGTAATCCGAGTTTAACCGAAAGCGCCGCAATATTGCCAACCGCCTGTCCATTTAACATGGTGCTTGGCTGTAAACGGGTTGCTCCGTTTGCGATACGCGATTGAGATATATTTTTTTCTGCGGGCAAAAACCCATCTAAATCTTGTGGGATAAATGATTCCAGAGGAACTTGAAAAGGGCCACATCTTGAATCCCAGTCATGTGATTCAGCAGCTGAACCGGCCTCGGGATCCACATTTAAATCTAAATCTTCGGGGAGTTTAGAACCATGCAAATCTTCTGGATAATCATTAATAGAAATTGCATCTGCAAAGGCAACTGGTCCTTTGATACGGTTAATCTCCGAACTAATTAAAGTATGTACACCAACAATTCTATTGCTCTCCCGCACATAAGGCATCACCGGGAAATGCTCTAAAATAAGCTGATAAGGTTTCAAACTCGGGTCTTCCGCAATCATCTTATTAGTGATATATTTATTATATGGCGTATCATATTTTTGCGAAGTATCCACAGACCATTTTAAGCCTAACTCGTGTTGCATGTAATAAATCAAGCAAAGCGTTTTCCTTCTCAGTTCAATCTCTTTTTTAAAGCGTAAGCTCATATCAACTATATCACCAACGGTTACCGGCACATCATTTTGAGCAATATTTAAAGAAGTTTTTGTAGTGTATTCATCAATTCCCTTAGTGCCCGAGTTTGGCAAACCTCTGTAATATGCAACGGTATTCCAGCTTGTTGGATTTGCATAAACATTATAACCATCAGCCGTGTAACGCTTTATGTATGATAAATGGCTTTTATAAGCCTGATACCCTTTAGGTTCAGTTTTAACCAATAAGTTTTCTGGAACTCCGTTTTTGTATTCTTTTACAATTGCTGTCCAGGTAAAGTCCTGAACTTTATCTTTAGGGTTAATTTTGGTATTAATATCTTTAGCAATGCGGTAAGGTGCGCCGGTAAGCGGTATAACATCTCCATATTCTGTAGCATCAATCAAAATTTTACATCCAATTTTTTCGGATGTTTTAGCAGTTGAAATCACGTTTGCTATTTGAATTCCATTTACTTGGTTACCGCTTTTAAATACCTTGGTTATGTCTGTTAAAAGCATCACATCAATATGACCTTTACCGGCTTTATTAACCTCATTAATCATTTGGTACATTAATTTTTGACCAACTGAAGGTTCTACAGCAAAGGATGTGGTGTTCCAATAGGTTGTGGCTACAGTTTTTCCGATTTTTTTATAATAAGCTACTGCATTATTATAAAATTCATGATATATGCCATGGTTACGAATGGCAACCGTACCTTCATCCATTGTGGAGACACCTGCAGCCGCCATTTGCCCACCAAGCCAATCTGATTTTTCGACAATTAGCACTTTACATCCCATTCTGCCGGCTTGAATGGCGGCACCAAAACCACCTGTGCCGCCGCCGGCAACTATCACATCATAATCTTTTGCGACAACATTAAACGCAAATAGCGCCATTATTAAAGTTGCCAATACTGTTCTTTTTATCATATCTAAATTATATTTCCGTTTTACCATTCTAATTTATCTGTATATTTTTTTCCGTCTTTTGTCCATTTTAAACCTTGCCCTGATCCTATGTACAAGTCATCTTCGTTCATAAATGTTGTACTGATATTTTTGCCCAAAAAGTCTTTAGAAAATTTATTTCCCTCTATTCTAACATGATGACATCCTTCTAATAAAAAGTTGGCTTTTACAACCGTATAAGGTTTTTGAATGTATGTTCTGATTAAGGTGTTATTTATAAATTGAAGATTATCTACAGACCTGGCCCTTAATATTGGGTAATCAAAAAACAGGAATTTGTTATTTGCAATAATGATGTTGTGGTGAAATGCTTTTGAGTTTTCGCTTACAGGTTTTACCGATGGTGTAATATCTATTACCGCTTCTCCCCATTCCCAACGACCGCCATTTACAGAGCCCGATGTTAAACAATTATCAAAAGTGTTGTTTCTGATGATCATATTATTTACTGCGCCAGACTCTAACCAACCGTCTAAATCGCCTTCAATTAAAATTGCATGTCCGGCTGTATTAAAATAATTGTCCTCAATAATTACTTTCTTAGGTGTAGTAGCCCTAACTCCTGTTCCGCGGTGTCTTTTAAGTATTCGGTTGTTTCTTATTTCTACGTCTGGCAACCAAAAAGCGCTTTCTAAAAGATCGTTTTCCTTAACAGATGATGGAATGTCATTATAAAACTCAACTTCAAATTCTCCTTTCCAGTCAGTTCCGTCAACTAATTTTATTGACTTAATTCTGTTGCTGGCTATCTTTTCTCCGGTTTGCTTGCTGATGTGCCAAATGCTATCGCCCACACCAAAATGAAAGCCCTTAAAGCTTCTGACCAAAAGTTTTTGAGCTGAAAACTTTTTTATAACGGAGGCATACATGTTATGAACATTTACAAAATCATCACCGCCACCGTTGTATTCGCAGTTTTCTATCTTAATTGCTCCCCTGCATCCTTTTAAATGAAAACCATCTGCCATGTTTGCAAATAATCTTCCCTTAGATTTTCTTGCAATAATATCGAAATGGTCAACCGTTATGTTTTCTGTTGCGGTTGCATAAACTGCCAAACTACCACCGTGGTACAAAGTGATATTTTTGAGGACTACATCCTTACATTTAGAAAACTGGAAGGTATTTGCCGCATAAATAAAATTATACATCGTAACAATATCTGTCACTTTAGGGCGGGTAGTCCAATTAAATGGTCCTTTAAAAGAAATTATGCCTGGAGCAATTTCTTTTGCGTAATGATTATAGAAATCACCAACAGGTTCATCATGAGTTTCGGCTATAATATTACCGGTTTTCTTATCAAAAAGCTGGTCGTATTTTGCCAAAACAGAACGCCAGCCTTCTCCTAAATACCAAACCTTATTGTTTATAATTTCAAATGGATATTGCTGTTTGTCTATTTTTAAATGCAAAGCCGTATCGCTTACCAACGTAAACTCCCCTTGCGTAACCATTGGTCTTTTATAGTCAATAGAAAAGTTTTGGAACGTAATACCTTCACTCTCGGTAATATCAAAAGGGATTGTTCTTCCGTGAAAAACAAATTCGGAGCCTTGCCCATCAATCACTAAATTTTTAAATCCCTTTAGTTGATGTGCGATGTAAGTTTTGGCCGTAGTGTCTTTTCCGAAATTTGGAATAAAATTGTATATCCCTTTTGGAAAAATAATTTTAGCAGAGGGATAGTTTTTGGCTTTTTGCAAAGCTTTATCAAAAAACTCGATAGCGTTTTGGTTGCTGTTTGCCTTAAGTCCAAAGCTGGCAATATCAATAACCTGTTGGGCCCAAATTTTTGGGGCAGCACAAATAATTAATATTAGCAATAAAATATGTTTTTTCATTTATTATAAATGTTGATAGCTAGTTTACCGACTGAATATATGCTGCATAACCACCGCCGGCAGCCATTACCAATTTAACCTCACTCGTGTTGTTTACCATCTGCTCTTTTTTTACGGCTTTATCTGGTGCGAGACCATCTTCATAACTCACCAGTTTAAATTTTCCTTTTCCTAAAAAATCGAGTTTTATATTTAAAGTTTTTTTAGAACTGCCATTTAATGCCCCAATAAACCATGTTTTTCCGGTTCTACGGGCCATTGTTATATATTCTCCCACGGCACCGTTAATTACCTTTGTATCATCCCAAGTGGTTTTAACCTTTGCTAAAAAATCGCTCCCAACTTGTCCTCTATAATTATCCGGATGATCACAGGCAACAGTTAATGGGCTGTCAAAAACTACAAACTGCGCTAGTGAGTTGCTGCGTGTAACCATGGTATTTGTAGGACTCTGTATTTTAAAATCTTCTGGAGTTCTGTTTTCAAAACAGCCGGGCGTAAAGTCCATTGGTCCTGCAACCATGCGGGTAAATGGCAGTGTACAAATATGTTCAGGAGTAATCATTGTGGACCATTTGTTCCATTCGTTACCCATTACGCCTTCACGGGTTACTAAATTGGGATAAGTTCTCCTTATTCCTGTAGGTTTATAGGCGCCGTGGAAATCAACCATCAATTTATGTTTAGCGGCAGTTTTTACAATACGCTCATACCAGTTCACCATCTCCTGATCGTCGCGATTCATAAAATCAATTTTAACCCCTGCTACACCCCATTTCTCATAAAGAGCGCAAACCTTTTCCCAATCAGAACGGTTTACATCTGTCCAGTAAAGCCAGAGAATGAGCCGTACATTTTTGCTTTTTGCATAAGCCAATAAGTTTTGCATATTAATTTGAGGAGCAGATTTTGTAATGTCGGCTTGCGAACTGTTAAATTTTCCGTACCACTGCCAATCAACAATCATATAAGGCCAAGTCATTTCCGAAGCCAAATCAATAAATTGCTTAATGGTTCCTTCTTCCATTTTCACATCATTACTAAACCAGTTGTCCCAAGCAGAAATACCCGGTTTTATCCACGATGGATCTTCAATTGCACATGGCGGATTGAGGTTGGTAACCATTTCAGATTCTATAAGCTTTCCGGGTGTATCACCTATAATAACTACTCTCCAAGGGGTGTTAAAAGGTAATTTCCTGGTTACTTTACCAATTTTAGCGCTATCAACTGATGGAGATAATGTGGTACGCAATGAAAATTCTTGGTTTTCATCTGCCTTTTTCAGGTACATACCGGCATAATCCGTAAGATCTGCTTCTGTTATAGCCACAAAGCATTTTTCTGATGCTTGAATGGTTATAGGCAGACCAACCAACATTTTAGGATTGATATCCGACAAATTACGCTTGTAAAAAAAAGATTCCTGAGGTGAGGAAAAGTTCTCATGATCGGCTACCCAGCAGGTACGGTCGCCGCTAAAATTAAATGCGCTATTTTCTTCCCTAATGTTATATTCCAATCCATTATCGGGACCTAAAAACCTTGTTCTGTAGGCTATACCATCATCATAAGCTCTTGCAATTATCTGCAGTTTACGTTTAGGAAACGCTTTTTCTTGTAGGTCAATGGTTATCTCATTGCAGTAGTTTTTTACTTTTTCAAACCTTTTTAAAACGGGAATCCATTCTTCGTTTACTGTTTTTGTAGAACTGCCACTAATAACCAAATTATTTTTAAGGTCTGGCTGATTGTTAAAACTAAAATCTGCCAATTGAGTATTTAAAACGCCTTCATTATTAAAAGTAATTTTTCCTACTATCGCTCCGTCTGAAACGGCATCTATCGTAAATTTTATCTTCCCATTTGGCGAAACAACTATTTGCTGTGCACAAAGTCTGTTTATTGCCAAAAAGACAATGGTGAATATTATAATACTTTTTTTCATTAGGAATGAGGTTGTTCAACTGCCTATCTTATTAGCAGTGTATAAATTTCAATGAGATGGCCACCATAAGGATATCGCCATTGTATATAAATATTTTTTTATTTTTAGTACTTCGGTCTTTGGGCTTTTACCAACTGATTTTTCTGTAATAGGTCTTTCAAATAATCGTACACTGGTGGTTTAGAACCATCTGGCCTGATTAACCAGTAACCTTTAAGATTTTTAGCGGTAAGCATTTTACCATTTTGCGGATCAGTGCTTAAGAAAATTGTTCCGGTATCATCAACTTCTCCGTTGCAGTAGATTTGCCAGTAGAAAATATAACAGACGCCATAATCCAAAAGATATTTTAACTGTTCTGATATGGAATAACGCTGTGTATTGCCACTTGCTTCTGTTATGGGTTTATCGTATGGGAACGGACCTCTTTCTTCGTAACCAAATTCACCGATCATTAAATTGTGGGTTCCGTATATATCACTTTTTGGCAATTTTGATTTTATACGAGCCAATCGGGGTACA
>DASVGY010000130.1:0-14447 GCA_036379295.1 Pelobium sp. | reverse complement strand
AAAATTGAAGACGTAAAAATAAATAACTGTACAGTTGTGGATGTTAGCCATACCGGCATTAAACTTACCGGGAAAGGGAAAAATATCAGCGACATAACAAATAAAGATAACCGCATAGAGCATACCGGTGGCCCTGGTATTCAAATGTCTGAAGTAAATAATGTGTATGTAGCCAATAATTTAATTGACCATTCTGGCAGTAATAACGATAGCCGTAAATGGGGACGGGGAAGTGGTTTGTGGACATGGAGTTCATCAAATGTGTTAATTGAAAAAAACCGGTTTTTAAATGCCAATGGACCTGGAGATTCTGCGGGCGCACATATTGATTTTAATTGTGATAATGTTGTCATCCAGTATAATTTTAGCTATAAAAATGCCGGTGGCTTTTGCGAAATATTGGGAAATAATTATAACTGCGCCTATCGTTATAATGTAAGTGTTAATGACGGCTATCGGGTAAAGGGCAAAGAAGGTGCTTTTCAGGAAGGAAAAACTTTGTGGTTAAGCGGGTATGTAGGGAATAAAGCGCCACTTAAAGGTCCGGTAAACACATATATTTATAACAACACGATTTACTGCGACTCAACAATTGTCCCCAAAATAGCTTTCGCTAACAATAGCTCCGGAATATTAATCGCTAACAACATATTCTACACAATAAACGACTTTAAAGTAGTACTGGGCGACCAGTATAAGCCGGATACCCAAACCGGCAAAGTAGCCGAAAATATGATTTGCGAAAACAACCTTTTTTCAAATCCATCTGCTTGGCCCTCCGGTGCCCTGTTTTCAGATGCTGCTCCAATTATAGGAGACCCTCAATTTTTAAATGCCCAACAGCTTAATCCGACAGGTTTTACGCCCCAAAATAAGCATCTTTTTAAAGCCAAAGGGAAGCCAATAATAGAGTTTCCCTATCATAAGATACAATTAAATTTTGAGCTGAAAATGAGCCATGACATCCTTGGTAACCGCATTATAGGGCTACCAAGCATCGGAGCAATTCAATAAATAAAACGACAAAATATTACGCTATGCGCATCTTACAATTAAAAAAACATAGGGTTTCGCTAATAATTTTCTTGGTGTTTTTGTTTCCGCTACTGTTGCCAGCCTGCAAACAGAAAAGTAAACTTGCGCAAAGCAAACCTAACATTATTATTATCTATGCAGATGATTTGGGTTATGGCGATTTAAGTTGTTATGGCGCTACACGCGTTAAAACCCCAAACATTGATGCCCTAGCGGCTAACGGAATAAAGTTTACAGATGCGCATTGTTCTGCTTCTACTTGTACCCCCTCAAGGTATGCTTTACTTACCGGAAGTTATGCTTTCAGAAACAATGCAGCTATTTTGCCCGGCGATGCGCCTCTGATTATAGATCCAAAACAAGAAACCGTTCCATCAATGTTAAAAAAAGCCGGCTATGTAACAGCTGCTATTGGCAAATGGCATTTAGGTATGGGAAACGGAACGCCTAACTGGAACGATTCCATAGCTCCCGGTCCGCTGGAGGTGGGGTTTGATTATAGTTTTTTAATGCCCGCAACCTTAGATAGGGTGCCCACCGTTTATGTAGAAAATCACCGTGTGGTAAATTTAGATTCGGCAGACCCTATTACTGTAGATTATAACCAAAAAATAGGAAACGACCCAACTGGTTTGGCACATCCAGAAATGTTAAAAATGTTAGCCGATAGCCAGCACAGCGGAACAATTGTAAACGGGATTAGTAGGATCGGCTTTATGAAAGGCGGCCATAAAGCCTATTGGAAAGATGAAGAAATTTCAACCGTGTTGAACAAAAAAACCACCGATTTTATCCGAAAAAATAAAAACCAGCCCTTCTTTTTATATTATGCACTCCCTAATATTCATGTTCCGCGGGCACCAAATGCAAAATTTGTGGGTTCAACAAAAATGGGTCCCCGGGGCGATGATATTGTAGAAATGGATTGGGTAGTTGGCGAGCTAATGAAAACTTTAAAGCAGCTAAATTTAGAAGAAAATACATTAGTGATTTTTACCAGCGATAATGGCCCCGTGTTAGATGATGGATATGCTGATGAAGCAGTTGAAAAAATTGGGAACCATAAACCCGCTGGTATTTATAGAGGAGGTAAATACAGTTCTTACGAGGGCGGTACACGTATGCCTACCATAGCTTTTTGGCCAGCTATGATTAAAAAAGGAGAAAGTGATGCTTTATTTAGTCAGGTTGATTTTTTTGCATCATTTGCAAAGCTTGTGGGTTTAGATGATTTTAAGAAAGGTACAGCGCCAGATAGTCAAGACATGTTGGACGTTCTACTTGGAAAATCTAATACAGGAAGATCGGAAATGCTTGAAGAATCTTTTAGTATGGCTGTAAGGTTTAATGAGTGGAAATATATTGCCCCACAAATGGGTAAAACGCCTGCTTGGCTAAAGAACAAAGACGTTGAAACCGGATTAAAAAACGAACCTCAGCTTTTTAACTTAAGCGACGATCCCGCCGAAGCGTATAACCTTGCAGACCAATATCCCGATAGGGTTAAAAAGTTATCGGGTATTTTAGATGGCATTATGCAAAAGAAATAATTGCTAAAAATTGTTTTACAGATGAAGTTATTTTTAATATTTACGGCATTTATAGCGGCGTTTTCTGGGCTAAAAAATCCAGAACAAACCATTGGTAATAGGAGTTTTTACAACTGTTCGAGCATTTATCAGGAAAAAAATCTGAGATTGATATGGTCAGATGAGTTTAATAACTACGGCGCCCCTGATACCACTAAATGGGAGTTTGAGAACGGTTTTGTTAGAAATAAAGAAGACCAGTGGTATCAAAAGGAAAACGCAATCTGCAAGGGCGGTTATCTGGTAATTACCGGTAAAAGGCAACATCAACTTAATCCTAACTTCGTTTCTGGTAGTAACAATTGGCAAACCAACAGAAAATACATAGAATATACCTCAGCAAGCTTAAAGCAAAAAAAGATTCACGCCTTTAAATACGGGCGAGTACTGGTAAGGGCTAAAATTACCGCTACCCAAGGTTTATGGCCTGCCATTTGGACTTTAGGTGTATCAGGTAACTGGCCTTACAATGGCGAATGCGATATAATGGAATATTATAAAGATGGCTTACACGCTAATTTTGCACACGGCAGTTTAAAAGCCAATAAGCCTGTTTGGAATGGTGTTTTTAAAAAAATGGAAACTATTGGTAATCCTAATTGGGATAAAAATTTTCATGTTTGGCGTTTGGATTGGAGCGAAGACCGTATGGAAATTTATGTTGATGATTTACTGCTGAACAGTATAAACCTATCAGAAACAAAAAACTTAACCAACGGCGTTAATCCGTTTAAGCAGGCGCATTATTTAATTTTAAATTTGGCATTAGGAGGAGAAAACGGCGGAAGTTTGTCTAAAACAAAGTTTCCGTCAAAATACTTAATAGATTATGTTAGGATTTACCAGGCCATTGATGCAAATAAAGGCTGACCAGAAATACCCCTCAATTTGACCAGCTACACAAGCCCGTTGGATAGCCATTTTCTCGAAATTTACCTTACCAAATAGAAATAGCGTTAGTGTTATAGATCATAATTTTTAAACGAATCAAATGAATAGATTAAAGATAACTACAGTTGTGGTGCTTTTAGGTATGGGCCTTTTTGCTTGTACAAAAAAAGAGGGTACAGGTCAGCCTAATTTATTTATTCCGCCACCAGTTACTACGCCTCCTACAACCGAAGGGGGGAAAACAGGTTTCACCGTTTACCAAGGCATAAACCAGGGTGGCGAAAAGGTAGATTTGGATACATTGGTGGTTTATTCAAGCGCCGGGCAAAGCACAGATATTTACAAGCCTCTGCCGGCAGGTTTTAATGATAATATTAAGTCTTTTGTGCTACCAAAAGGATACATGGCCACTTTTTCGGAAAATCAAAATGGCACCGGAGAATCGCTTTGTTACGTTGCTGCTTTAAGTACAATTAAAGAAAATTTGCCTTCAAAAATAGCCGGCAAGGTATCTTTTGTAAGATTTACACCAATTAAGTACACTACAAAAAAAGGTTTAGGGCAACAGGATGCTACCGTAATAGCCACCTTAAACGGCTCGTGGTATTATAACTGGGGTTTGGCAGCCGCTTCCACAAATACCAAAACCTATGTGCCTATGACTTGGGGAAAAGGCGCAACAAGCACAACAAACATTACTGGCTTCATGCAAAGAAAAGATATTGATCATCTGCTGGCATTTAACGAACCCGATAACGCCAAACAATCCAATATAACCGTACAAGCTGCAATAGAAAGCTATAAGGCTTTATTGCAAACCGGGCTGCGGATAGGTTCTCCGGCCGTAGAGCAAAACAATTCTAGCGGAGCTGACAAATGGTTAACGGATTTTATGTCGGCCGCGGCAACACAGCACCTTCGGGTAGATTTTATTGCTTTGCACTGGTACGACTGGGGAAACCAAACAGAACAAAAAGCCACAGCCCAACTTACTGCGGAAGCTGTTTTCGAAAGATTTAAAAAATACGTAGAAAAGCTTCACGCTGCCTACCCTGATTATAACCTTTGGTTTACAGAGTTCAATTGTAACCCGGCTCGGGGAGAGGATGTACACAAAATTTTTATGAAGCTAGCCGCTAACTACCTTAATCAGCTACCCTACGTAGAGCGCTATGCCTATTTTTTTCCAACGGTTGTGCCGCCAACATCTGGCGCTCCAGGCTTTGCGCTTACTGCAGCGGGCCAAGCCTGGAACGAGATAGCTGCGCCATCAGCGTACGCTGCTAACGTTATCCCTAAGTAGTTGCTTTAGCGTTGTTCTGTTCTAATTAAGCTTAGCAGGCAGCCAATTGTAAATTGCAAAAAAGTGGTGGTTTTATCCGTAACCCTGTAAGTAATTGTTTCAGAATTATTTTTAACTTTAAACCTTATACTGAAAGAGTTTTTAGTTTAAATTGATACAATGAGCAATCCTATTAAATCAATAATTGTTGGAACCGGAAAGTTTATTCCTGCCAACGTGGTAAAAAACGACGATTTTTTAACACATAGTTTCGTAGAAAAAGATGGTACACCGCAGCTTAGAAAAAATGCAGATGCCATCAACAAATTTAAGCTAATCACAGAAATTGAAGAAAGGCGGTACGCTAATCAAGAACATAACGCTTCCGATTTGGCTTATTTTGCTGCTAAAGACGCGTTAGAAAGCTCGGGTATTAATGGAGAAGAGTTAGATTATATCATTGTTGCTCACAATTTTGGAGATATAAAGGCAGGCACTAATCGAACAGATATTGTACCCACACTTGCAAGTCGGGTTAAGCATAAATTAGCTATCCAAAACCCAAATTGTGTAGCGTACGACTTGCCTTTTGGCTGTCCGGGATGGCTACAGGGAATGATACAGGCCGACTATTTTATTAAGTCCGGCGATGCAAAAAAGGTATTGGTAATTGGTTCCGAAACCCTTTCACGTATTATAGATCCACATGATAAAGATAGTATGATTTACGCCGACGGAGCTGGCGCTACTATATTAGCCGCTTCAACAGCCAGGGATGAAGAATCGGGTATCTTAAGCCACAAAACAGAAAGCCACACGGTTGATCAGGCTTGGTTTTTAAGGATGGAAGCCTCTAGTAAAAAAGACCACGAACCAAAAGATAGCTTATATTTAAAAATGGATGGGCGAAAAGTTTATGAGTACGCTTTAACTCATGTTCCATTGGTGATGAAAGCCACCTTAGAAAAAGCCGGAATATCGCCCACCCAAGTTAAAAAGGTGTTGGTACATCAGGCAAACGGAAAAATGGACGACGCCATATTGAAGCGGTTTTTTAAATTATATAACATTGATACACCACCTGCTGATGTGATGCCAATGACTATCGCTACTTTGGGAAACTCTTCCGTAGCAACCGTACCTACCCTGTTAGATTTAATCCTGAAAGGAGAAAAAGAAAACCATAAAATTAATAAAGGCGATGTAATACTTTTTGCCTCGGTAGGTGCCGGTATGAATATTAATGCAATGGTTTATAGGTTTTAATTTAATAATTAGGCTGCGCTATTGGCTTTGGGCATGGCTGACTTAAAAAAAAGTCTGCAGCATAAAAATATTGGTTTTTTGGTTGGGCTAATAGCTCTTTAATGTTTCCCATTAAAAACTTATGCGAAAAACTAAAGACCCACTGCCTGCATCACTCATCAATATTTTATTATCAATCAATTGTTTTTTAACCATTAAATCTTCTTTGCGAAGGCAGAAAATACCCACAAAAAAGGGGTTTGATTAAAAAAATCAAACCCCTTTTTAACGAAGTTAAAAGCTAATTAGTCTCTTCTGCCAAAAAGCATGGATGCATAGTAAACTAAAGTTGCTAAAGAAGATAGGGCTGCAACAACATAAGTCATAGCGGCCCACCATAAAGCATCTTTTGCTTGGTCGTTTTCTACGCTGGTTTGCATAATTCCTCTTTGAGTTTGCAACCAGGCCAACGCTCTTCTGCTGGCATCAAATTCAACCGGTAGGGTTATAAAACTAAAGATGGTCACTATAGCCAAAGCGCCAACTCCCACCGCTAATACTATTGGGTTTCCACTAAAAACCATTAACAAAACACCAATCATTAACACCCATTGTATCAAATTAGAAGCTACGCCCACTATCGGCACCATGGCAGATCTAAATTGCAGCCATGAATAAGCTACTGCGTGTTGAACGGCGTGGCCGCACTCGTGGGCAGCAACCGCTGCTGCGGCAATACTTCTACCGTGATACACATCTGGCGATAGATTTACGGTTCTGTTGGCTGGGTTGTAATGGTCTGTTAATTGTCCATCTACAGAAATAATTTCAACATCGTTTATACCATTATCTGCCAACATCTTCCTAGCAATATCGGCTCCGCTTAAACCTGATGCCAAGGCAATCTCAGAATATTTTTTAAACTTATTTTTAAATCTCCATTGCACTGCAAAACCTGCCAATGCAATTACAACAAATAATATAATAGCCATTTTTTAACGATTAATTTATAATGATAAACAAAAAGTAGTCCTTTCAAAAATTAATTATCATAATTTTCTGTTTCTGACTAAAATCCTACATAAAAGGTACTTAAAAGCCAATATTTATACGTCGGTCAAATTTAACGATGCCATTTTGGCAATTCTTTGCTAACAAATAGTCAGGTCATAAATTTTTGGCCATGATGTAATCATTCAATACGTATTTATGGTAATTAATATCCACTGTATCAATTATCAGATACCCCATTTTCTGGTAAAAAAACCTTGCACTGTTGTTCCGATTAACGTTTAGCAATATTTGCAAAGCGCCCTTTTGTTTACAGTAGTTTTCTATTTCCTGTAAAAAAAATTTACCAGCGCCTTTTTTATGTATGGCGGGTAAAAGGTAAAGTTTTTGAACTTTGTAAGCAGTTGTTGTTTCTTGGCTTACGCTGGCAAAACCATGTGGCACATCATCCAGCTCAAGCAAAAAAAACTGATGTTTGGCCTGCATTTGCCGCGTAATAGCATCTGTTGTGTACAAATCATTCAGCATAAAAGTAATTTGCTCATTACTAATTACGCCGGCATAGCAAACCGGCCAAATTTCGTTGGCTAAACTGCCAATCAGCTCGGCATCAAAAAGCTGTGCGGGCTTAATTTGCATCATAGTTCTTCCGCAATAAAAACATAGGGGTTTTCAAATGTTAGGCTGTAAAATCCGTCTTTTTGGGTGCGGTAACAACTATCTTTTTGCAATGTTAAACCGCTAGTTGATAAGTTGATAACCGTTTCATGCTGTAAAATAACAATCCGCTCATTGTTCGCCTTCCACTTGCTAAATCCAGATTTTACAGGGAAAATTTTATGGTTTCCGTTAAAAATAACAAGGTCAATTAAATCAGTGTAAAACTGATATTCATTTGCTTTAAAGTGATTGCTAATAATATTCACCGCCGGAAATCCCTCGGCAACCAAATGTTTGAGCGCACAATCCAGTAAATTATCATCACACGCAATCAGCTTTACATGTTCTTGAAAATATAAAAGACCTGTATTTTTTTGCGTTAAAACCGCGTCTACTTTAATCCCTAAAGAAAGTACCTTTTCAATTAAATTTAAGGGTACAATTATCGTGGGCGACCATTCTAAAAGTTGCCCTAAATATTCTTCGTTAAATCCGTTTAAATCAAATATCAAGAGAGCCGGTTCTTGCTTTTCTCTTACAATATGGTGACTGGACATTTTTTGTGTTTTATTTTTTTGAAACGATAATGATGCCTAAAATACTATTTATTGTTTAGTTTGGGTGACGGCAGATTTTTTAAGACGGGCTTGTTTGCAAAGTTTTAAGTCGTTTAACCAAATTATCCGCTGTATTTTTTGAACACGGGGAGCTGCGAAAGTCAAAAATGTGGCCGCTGCTGCCATTACGCTTGAAGCTCGGTTGCTGCAATATCGATACAATTAAACAAAAAAGATTCGGGCTTCCTGCTATATTTGCTTTATGACCGATAAAATTCAGCAGCTTATTGAAGGCGCCAAGCAAAAAGAAATTTCATTTGCAGCGGTAATTTCAACAATAGATTCACTTTACCAGCACAGGCCAACAGCCTTTAAAAATGGTGATACTTTTAACGAAGCAACCCAAAACCAGGGCAGCGCAAGGGTTTTTTCTTTTGCTAAACTGAACAAGCTCTCCAAAGAAAGTACCCTGTGGTTATTTGCCGAACATTACCATGCAGTTTTAAATAATCCCGAAGGTAAAGACCACCAAAACATTCGTCAGTTTATGTTACACGGCTGGGCCGGAGTTGAGTTTGAAAACTAGGCTTTAATATTAAAATAGCTTTTAGCAAACCAATATTAAACATTGTTGTTGTTTAATTAAAGCAAAACATATTAGCTACGCTCAAAACCCAGTCGGGCGTGAAATATTTATAAATTTGTTTCAGATGATACTAGTTACAGGGGCTACAGGTTTTTTAGGCGCAGAATTGGTTTATCAGTTGGTAAAAACTGAAACAAAAGTTCGCTGTATTAAACGGGAAAACGCGGTAATTCCTAAAAAGCTAATTCCCTTTACTGAACAAATTGAATGGTTAATTGCAGATATTTTAGACTTTTCTGATTTAGAGGATGCTTTTGAAAGCGTTACACATGTTTATCATTGTGCGGCGATGGTTTCTTTTGATGAAAAGTTGAAAGCGAAAATGTTGCAGGTAAACGCCGAGGGGACAGCCAATATTGTAAATTTATGTAATCAGTTTGCTGTCAAAAAATTAGTTTATGTAAGCTCTGTAGCTGCATTAGGCAATGCCAAAAAAAATGGTTTAATTGATGAAACTTGCTTTTGGGAAGGCTTTGAAGTCAAAGATGCTTACGCAGTTTCTAAATACCGGGCAGAAATGGAAGTGTGGCGTGGTATAAATGAGGGGCTAAATGCGGTTATCGTTAATCCATCCGTAATTATTGGTGCGGATGCAGGAAACAAGGGAAGCGGCGCCATTTTTAACTTGGCAAAAAAGAAATTAGTGTATTACCCAACCGGTGCTTCCGGCTTTGTTGATGTAAAAGACGTAGCTGCTTGTATGCGATTGTTGATGCAAAATCCAGTGACTCAGGAACGCTTTATCTTAAATTCTGAAAACGTTAGCTATCAGAACCTGTTTGAGCTTGCAGCAAAGGCATTTGGTATTAGCGCACCCACAAAGCCCGCGAAGCCTTGGATGTTAAGTTTAGCCTGGCGACTAAACACTGTAAAAAACTTTTTCTGGGGCAAAAAAGGCGGGGTAAATAAGAGTATCGCCAATGCTGCTGGTAAAATTAGCCGCTATGATAACCGGAAGGTTAAAACGCTTTTAGGATACGAATTTATACCCTTAAATCAAACAATTACGCAAATTGCTAAGGGTTCCTCCTGATAACAATTTCACATTAAGTTAATGCAATTGCACAATAAATGAAAAAAAATTAAATGGTTTTTTCTTATTTATGCTATAAAGTTATATTTTCGTGAAACTTAAAATAATAAATATTAGTCATGAAAACAATCAAACTAAGCGTATTAGGATTATCTTTAATTTTATTCTCATCTTGTTATACTTCTAAAGTTGCAGTTGGAGACATTAAAATTGATGAACCAACTGTTAAAGTCAACAGCGTTAAAAATCATAATTTAATTTACGGACTTATCCCGCTAACCAAAGGATATGAAGCAAAAACTTATGTTGGAAACAAAAGTAATTACATTATTAAAACCCAACATTCCTTTGTTGACGGCTTGTTAAATGTTATTACGTTCAGTATTTACAACCCAACTACCACAACATTTTATGTTCCTTTAGGAGAGGTGAAAAATTAAAAAAGGGGCTTTAAAGCCCCTTTTTGTTTAACTCTGCGAATTAACTCTCGCTCTTTTCATACCTAACTTCTTAATTTACTAAATTTTAGATCTCGCTTTTTTAAATTTTAGCATTTTAGAAAGCTTTTTTGCACTTTCGCAGTCTAAAACTATTGCTTTGAAACCATACTTTATTATTGATTTCGACAGCACTTTTACTCAGGTAGAAGCGTTGGACGAGTTAGCCCGTATTTCCTTAAAAAATCATCCTGCCAAAGAAGAAATTTACCAGCAGATAGAAAACCTAACAAACCTATCTATGGAAGGAAAGCTGTCTTTTACCGAAAGTTTGGCCGCCCGAGTGAAATTGTTGAATGCAAATAAAGGGCATTTAGAATTATTGGTAAAGCATTTAAAAAAGAAAGTTTCATCCTCGTTTCAACGCAATAAAGAGTTTTTTAAAAAGCATGCCGACCAGGTTTTAATTGTTTCTGGCGGTTTTAAAGAGTTTATCACACCGGTAGTCAAACAATATCACATTAAAAAAGCAAATATTTATGCCAACACTTTTGTGTTTGATGTGGATGGCAATATCATCGGTTACGATACAGAAAACCCGCTTTCGCAGGAAAACGGAAAGGTAAAGCTGCTGAAGCAAATGCCTTTGGAAGGTGATATTTACGGCATTGGCGATGGTCACTCAGATTTTCAATTGAAAGAATCTGGAATGATTAAAAAGTTTTTCGCTTACACCGAAAACATCGAACGTAAAACCGTTGCAGAAAAAGCCGACCATGTTGCGCCAAGTTTTGATGAGTTTTTATATGTGAGTAATTTACCTCAAACCATTTCTTATCCAAAAAATAGGATTCTTTGTTTGTTAGTGGGCGATGTGCCGCAAGAAAGCATTGATTATTTAAAGAAAGATGGTTTTTCCATCCGCCACAAAGCTACTTTTGAAGAAAAATACGTGAAAGATGTAGGCATGTTGATGTTGGGCGATGGCGAAACCATTACGGACGAGACTTTGCGCAAAGCCGTGAAACTGAAAACTTTGGGTTATTTAGGTCAGACCGATGGAAAAATTAATTTGGAGATTTGCACCGATATGGGTATGGTGGTTTTTGATAGTGCAAAACTGCTTACCAACAAAACGCTAATCGCCAAGCGTATGGCAGATTTTATTAATACAGGAACCACTTTCAGAAGCACAAATTTCCCAAATCTACAATTGCCAAAAATTGCCGGTTCGTACCGATTGATTCATATTCATAAAAACGTTCCGGGTATCATGTCTAAAATCACCAAAGTTTTAGCAAAGCATGAAATTAATATTTTAGGTCAGTTTTTAATGACCAACACCCAAATTGGCTACGTGATTACGGATACGGACACCAGTTATGATAAAGCGCTTTTAAAAGAATTGAGAAAAATTGAAAATACGATAAAGTTTAGGGTGCTTTATTAAGTTTAATCACAAAAAGCGCTGAGTTTTTTTATTGTCAAGTCGAAGAACTAAACAAGGAGACCGCAGAGGTCAAAGAGCTGGTGCTTAACGCTTTTTTCGCCATTTAACTCCGTGTTCTCAGCGTCCTCTGCGGTTTTACATTATCCCTAAAGTCATTAAGCGGTGAGTTTATAGTTTCCACTTAACTCTCCGCGATTAAACCTCCAAACAAAATCCTTACTTTTGTACGATGAGCGAGAAAACCATGTTTAAGCTACAATTACCTACCGACCCTTTTTGGGTAAAAAATGTGGTGGAAAGTAATATTGAAGAGTTATTAACAGACCATGCTTATTGCGAGCAGAAAGCTGCCACAAATGCCATCACTTTAATTATCCAGAATCCGCAAATTCCGGAATTGGTTTCAGAAATGGCCGAACTGGTAAAAGAAGAAATGGATCATTTTAAGCGAGTTCATGATATTATTGTTAAACGTGGCTATAATTTAGGATTAGAGCGTAAAGATAATTACGTGAACGAGCTCATTAAATTTTTAAAACGAGGCGGTGGCGAAGCAAAGCGTACAGAAAGTATGGTAGATAGGTTGTTGCTTGCCGCGATGATTGAAGCCCGCAGTTGCGAGCGTTTCAAAACTTTATCAGAACATGTGGACGATAAAGAACTATCAGCATTTTACTATGAATTGATGATTTCTGAAGCCAATCATTATACGTTATTTATAGGTTTAGCCCGTAAATACGGAACCGGGATTGATGTAGAAAAACGATGGGAAGAATGGTTGAACTATGAAGGCGAAGTCATCAAACGTTACGGAAAAGCAGAAACTATTCATGGATAATTTTGAAACTAGAAAGTCATCTAAAAAGAAAGATGGCTTTTTTTATTTTGATGCTTCAAATGAAAACTTGTTGGTTACTAAACCCGAATCGTGGTTTGGGAAAACATTAAATTTCGCTAATCCGTTGGCTTATATCGTTGTGATATTGGGTGTTTTGGCTGTTGTTTTGGTGAGCCGACTTTTTTAAATTTCAATTATGTTTTTTTAGCGAAACATTCTTTCGTAGAATCTGTATAAGAGCTTTTAAAATATTTCTTATGCAGAAATTTTACTTCGTTTTTATTTTCTTTTTGTTTCCTGGTTTTTGCATTTCCCAAACACTTGCAACATCAACGCTTAATGCGGGCGGTAATAGTGCAAAAGCCAATAATTACCAATTTGAGTGGAGTGTTGGCGAAGGTGCTTCTGCTGCTGATTTTAAAAATTCTCAGTTCTTAATCACAAGCGGAGTACTTCAATCGTCTTATGTTCAGAAAATCAAAAATAATTATTCGGGTTTAAACTGGGCTGCAGATGAAATTTCTATTTATCCGATACCTACTGCTAATTATTTTACGGTAGCGCTTAAAACCGAACTTAAAGGCTTGGTAACTTTTAGGCTGCTTAACCTCAACGGAAATTTATTACAAACCCGGACAATCAATTATCAGGGAGCTAACCATGCAGAAATATTTGATTTAACCGGCTTAGCGCCTGGGGCTTATTACATTAGTGTTTCTATTGGAATAGGTCCGTCCGTTTATCAATCAAGACAAGGAACATTTAAAACTATAAAAATATAACCTCGCTATCCCTCAAATTATGAAAAAGATTATACTTATTTTTTCTTTAGTTTTTTTGTTTACCAGCTTAGTGTTGGCGCAGGCTCCATTGCAAATGAATTTTCAGGCTATGGCTCGGAATGCAAAAGGAGAATCTTTAGCTAACCAAAACATTCGCGTCAGAATTTCTATCCATGATAATTCGGCCAGCGGACTCATAGTTTACAGCGAAAGCAGGGTTGCGGCAACTAATTCTGCGGGAATTTTTAACGTAGTTATTGGCAGCCCAGGGGCAAGTACGTCTTCCGGAAATTTGGAGTTGGTAAAATGGGATTCGGGAGATAAGTTTCTTCAATTTGAGTTTGACCCAGAAGGGAATAGCAACTTTATTGATTTAGGCACTACCCAGCTTCAATCTGTTCCGTATGCGCTAAATGCACATACAGCAGCTCCTATTGGTGCTGCAGGTGGCGATTTAGCCGGCAGCTATCCAAAGCCTTACCTTGCTAACAACGCTGTAACCACAGCAAAAATTGCAGATTTTAGCGTAACGGATATTAAAATTGAAAGTCTTAGCGGTTCAAAGGTTTTAGGTAACATCAGTGGGAATGCAGCAAATGTTACTGGAGTTGTAGCAATAGCAAACGGAGGTACGGGCGCTAACAATTTGGAGGGAATAAAAAGTTCTTTCGGTTTAGCAAATGTTGAAAATACCAGAGATTTAGATAAGCCGATATCAACGCGTACTCAGATAGCTTTAGCTAGTAAACTAAATGCAGCGGATACTGTTGCCATGTTAAGTGCTTATGCTAAGGCTGATTCGGATTTGAAGTTAGAAGTGAAGCTGGCGAAAGCTGCCATTGTAGCCAACACCGCGAAAGTTGGAATTACCGCTGAACAAGCTGATGCCATCGTCGCCAACACCGCAAAAGTTGGAATCACCTCTGAGCAAGCTGATGCCATTATAACCAACACCGCAAAAGTTGGAATTACTTCCGCACAAGCTGATGCC
>DASVGY010000129.1:0-2015 GCA_036379295.1 Pelobium sp. | reverse complement strand
TATTTAAAAAAATCTAAAAAATCAATTTTAGATGCCATATTTTGAATAAAAACATAGTTTTATTTAATTTTTTTTTGAAAAAATTATAAAAAAAGACAAAATCGACTTACTTTTATCCCATAATAATTAGAAAACAGTTTTTTAAAACTAAAAACCACCCAAAAAGATGTCAACAATTAGATTTCAAGCACTTCAATCTGTACTAGGCAGAGTAATACCTGAAGTAAAGGCACCATCTACCAAAATTTCTGACTACTATGGCAACAACGTTTTTGACAAAGCAAAAATGAAAGCTTACATGTCAAAAGAAGCTTTCCAAGCAATTGTAAACGCAGGTGAAAATGGAACTTCAATCGAGCGAGATATTGCAGAGCACATTGCATCAGCAATGAAAACATGGGCTATGAGCAAAGGCGTTACTCATTATACGCACTGGTTTCAGCCATTAACCGGTACCACAGCAGAAAAACATGACTCCTTTTTTGAACCAGCACCTGATGGCACACCAATTGAAAAATTTGCCGCAGATGCATTAGTACAGCAAGAACCAGATGCTTCCAGCTTCCCTAACGGCGGCATTAGAAGTACTTTTGAAGCTCGTGGATACACCGCTTGGGATCCAACATCGCCGGCATTTATTTTTAGAGGCACACTTTGCATTCCAACCGTATTTGTATCTTACACAGGTGAGGCTTTAGATTATAAAGCGCCATTATTAAAAGCGCTAGCTGCAATTGATAAGGCGGCAGTTGACGTTTGTGGCTTTTTTGATAAAGGCGTAACAAAGGTTAATGCTTCTTTAGGTATCGAGCAAGAGTACTTTTTGGTTGATTTAGCTTTATTTAATGCGAGACCAGACTTAATGCTGACCGGAAGAACGCTTTTTGGACATTCATCTGCTAAAAACCAGCAGTTGGAAGATCATTATTTTGGTTCTATTCCGGAAAGAGTTGTTGCGTACATGCAAGATTTCGAGATAGAAGCGTTACAATTAGGCATCCCTTTAAAAACCCGCCATAACGAGGTTGCCCCATCTCAGTTTGAGTGTGCCCCTTTATATGAAGAAATTAACCTGGCAATTGACCATAACCAATTGTTAATGGATTTAATGGATAAAGTGGCAAAACGACATAACTTTAAAGTTCTTTTACACGAAAAACCGTACGCAGGCGTAAATGGCTCCGGAAAACACAATAACTGGTCTTTAATCACCAACACTGGTAAAAATCTTTTAGCTCCCGGGAAAACACCTAAAAACAACCTGATGTTTTTAACGTTTTTTGTAAACACAATTAAAGCGGTGCATGAACACGCCGATTTATTAAGAGCGTCAATAGCGTCGGTTCATAACGACCATCGTTTAGGTGCAAATGAAGCGCCACCAGCTATTATTTCCATTTTCCTCGGAAGCCAGCTGAGCGATTTACTTGATGAGTTGGAAACTTCAAAAGTTGCTAAAAAAGTAAAAGAAGAAAACTTAATGTGGGCAGGAATTCCAAAAATTCCGAACATTTTGTTTGACAATACAGATAGAAACCGTACTTCTCCGTTTGCGTTTACCGGTAACAAATTTGAATTACGAGCAGTGGGTTCTTCTGCCAACTCATCTAGCCCGATGACTATTTTAAATACGATAGTTGCCGACCAGTTGGTAAAATTCAAAAATGATGTAGATAAACTGGTTAAAAAAGGCGAGAAAAAAGATTTAGCAATTGTTAATGTTTTAAGAAAATATATTAAAGAATCCAAAAGTATCCGTTTTGAAGGTAATGGTTACAGCGAAGAGTGGGCTAAAGAAGCCGAATCTCGCGGTTTATCAAACATCAAAACTACACCTAAGGCTTTAGATGCTTTAATTTCTGAAAAATCAACTAAGTTGTTTCAGGAAACCGGAGTTTTTACTTCTAGAGAAGCACATGCCCGCCATGAAATTTTGTTAGAAGATTACTACAAAAAGATTCAAATTGAAGGCCGTGTAATAGGCGAATTGGTTACCAACGTAATTATTCCGGCCG
>DASVGY010000128.1:0-28607 GCA_036379295.1 Pelobium sp. | reverse complement strand
ATGGAATTAAATATTAACGATTGCTACGTTAATCCAATTCCTTTTCAGGATTTGATGGAGCGCATCAAGTTTTTGAGCTTTTACAAATTATTGCGGTCTCAGGTAAATCAGCTTTCGCAAGTTACTGTTGCCGAGTACCACATGCCGGTAAGTAAAAGAATTTTGGATGTAGTTTTGGCAAGCTTTGCTCTGGTGTGTTTATCCCCATTTTTTTTAATTGTAGCAATTTTAATTAAGCTAGACTCTCCAGGTCCGGTGTTGTACACCAGCAAAAGGGTGGGCACAGGCTATAAGATTTTTGATTTTTACAAATTTAGGTCAATGAGGATAGGTGCTGATGCAGAAATTGCTAGTTTGGCGCATAAAAACCAATATAATGATTCTTCTTTTTTTAAAATCGCGAACGACCCACGAATTACAAAGTTAGGCGCATTTTTAAGAAAAAGCAGCATAGATGAGTTGCCGCAGCTTGTAAATGTTTTAAAAGGAGACATGTCTTTGGTGGGTAACCGCCCACTCCCACTTTACGAGGCAGAACAATTGACAACCAATGAATGGTCGCTTAGGTTTTTAGGACCCGCCGGCCTCACTGGCCTTTGGCAAATTAGTAAGCGTGGAAAAAAGGAAATGTCTGATTATGAACGTAAAAAGCTAGATAATTTTTACGCAAAAAATTACTCCATGTGGCTAGATTTAAAAATTATCCTAAAAACAGTTCCAGCAATGGTTCAAAAAGAAAAGGTTTAATTTTCTACCCCCAAGGCTCCATTACACTTGTTTTCAAAAATTTTTAGCAATGGCCTTGATTTTCTGTGGTAAACCTTTACTTTAGTAAAATGCCAATCAAATCAGTGCCGGTTACCATTTTAACTGGTTTTTTAGGAGCCGGGAAAACTACACTTTTAAATCAGATCATCAAACAAAACGCAGATAAGAAATTTGCCATCATAGAGAATGAGTTCGGTGAAATAAACATTGACAGTGAGCTGGTAGTAAAAACTAACGAAAATATTTTTGAACTATCTAACGGCTGTATTTGCTGTTCGTTAAACGGAGATTTATTTGCTGTGTTAAACAAATTAGTTACCGGAAATTTTGAATACGACCATTTAATAATTGAAACTACCGGAATCGCTGATCCATCAGCAGTGGCGTCTGTTTTTTTAACAAATTATAATATCCAAACTGCTTTTAAATTAGACGGTACGGTTTGTTTAATTGATACAAAAAACGTTTTAGAAGTAATAGCAAACGAAGACGAAGCGGCAAAACAAATTTTATTTGCAGACTATATTATTTTTAACAAAGCAGACAAAACCAAAGAGCAAAGCTTACAAGATATTAGCAGTATCGTTAAAAAAATAAACCCTTTAGCCGGTCATGAGTTTTCGAGTTTCGCCAACGTTAACACAAAAAACATCATTAACTTAAAAGCTTATGATAAAGCAGAAATAACTTATAAACTCGGCTATTCTAATTCAAAAAGTAACGCTCTTTTTAATACAAATAAGGAAGCAAACCATCATAACATCGTCTCGCAAAGCTTTATTTTTTCGCAAAGCTTTGATCTGTTAAAAATACGTCACTACTTTACGGTAATGTTGATGATACAGGGGGCATCGTTTTATAGAATTAAAGGCATATTAAATATCGAAGGTTTAAACCAGAAACTAATTATTCAGTCGGTAAAGGGCGCCCCAGTATTTACTGATGGCGAGGATTGGAAAAAAGATGAACACAGACAAACTAAGCTGGTTTTCATCGGGAAAAAACTAAAACGTAACATTTTAGAAAAAGGATTGGCACAATGCTTTTTTAAACCGTAGATTAGTTTTTAAAAAAAATTAATAAAAAAGGAAAAATCAACTTAGTGTAATTTGTACAATAAGTTAATTTTACTATTTTTATACATTAACCAACAACATTAAATAAAAACCAATGATACTAATTGCAGATGGCGGCTCCACAAAAACCAGTTGGACGCTAATCCACGACGATGGAAAAAAAGTAATGTTTAATACGGAAGGCTATAATCCCTATTTTTCAGATACGCCGTATATTATCGACTCTATGAAAAAAAATATGCCTTCTGATCTTCCGGTTGACCAAATTAAGGAGGTAAACTATTATGGTGCGGGCGTACATAACGATGAAAAAGCAGAAATTGTTGCAAAAGCAATGCGGGTTATTTTTCCCGTTGCAGAAATAAACATTGGGCATGATTTAATGGCCGCTGCAAGGGCTTTATTAGGTAATAAACGCGGTTTTGCCGCAATATTAGGTACGGGTACAAATACCTGTATTTACGATGGAGAAGATATTGAAATGAGTATAGATTCTCTTGCTTTTATACTTGGCGATGAAGGTAGCGGATGTTATATTGGAAAAAAATTACTGAGCGATTATATTAGGGGTTACATGCCCAAAAACGTAAGAGATTCTTTTTGGGAAACCTTTAAGTTAACGCCAGACGATATTTTGGAAGCAGTTTACACCAAGCCTTTACCCAACAGGTTTTGTGCAAGCTTTAGTAAATTTGTTTATGATATTACCGTTAATCTAGAATATTCTGGAAATTTAGTACGTACATCATTTGATGATTTCTTTAAAAATTTGGTAAGCCATTATCCTAATTACAAAGAGCTTGAGTTTAATTGTATAGGATCTGTAGCTTACAATTTTAGAAACGTTTTAGAAGAAGTAGCCAATAACTACGGTATGAAGGTTGGCAAAATTATACGCTCGCCAATAGATGATTTGGTAAAGTTTCATCTAGAAAACTACAAACAAAAATAAATACTATAAAAAAAAAGGGGCTGCCAATAAATGTACAGCCCGTTTTTGGTTTATCATAGTTTAATTAGTTTTTCTGGATTTTAAGGCCCAGTTTAAGGCTATCTACCGCAGTAGTGTTGTTATAATATCCCTTGGCCCAAATGGTGTAAATTTTACCACTTTCAATCAAGACACTGTTTTCGGTTGCAGTGTTACCAGTTCCGGCGGCAGTAGCTACACTAAAGTTATAACGCTTTCCTCCAGGAATTTCAACAAAATTAGAATGTCCTTTGTAAGCCACATTATTAAACAAAACAGAATCTGTTCCAGCTCCGTAGCTTAATTTTAAAGCCGGCGCACCAACGCTCAAATTTAAAAACCTAACCCCTGCTTTATCCGTGGCTGGGTTATTTAAAGAGTCGGTAATGGTTAAAAATTCGTGATTAGGGGCCTCTCCTACTACGTACAAAGAATAAATTTCGCCAGGTTTTGCAATTAAGGTTCCTGTTCTTAAACTATCTGTGGTTTGATCTTTAAAAATGCCAATTCTGCGTGTACCGGCATAAATGTTAAAATACGGCAAACGTTCTGTAAACGCAAAAGAATCATCGTTAACTAATTTGTTATCAATAACAAAATCAAATTTATCCAGGTTTGGAGAAGCGTTTATTACCGATAGCCACGAATAGTTGGGCGTAACGTTGTTGTCGTTGTTTTTTAAGCAAGAGCTTAAGGAAAAAACCGCTAGCAAAATAGCTGCAACGCCAACTACGCTGCGTTTAATGTTCTTCATTGATTTCAATTTTAAATGTTTCATGGTGTTTTAATTTTTGTGTTCTTGATACTATTAACGGGCGTTAGCTGCAAAACGCTACAAATGCCACGTTATTTACATAAATGTTACTTTCCGCCCGAAAAATTGTGCCATTCAAACGCACACTACTGTAGCTTCCGATAACCAATCATCAAAATAAAAAATCAGTAGATGTTAAATTATTTTTATTATTTCGCAGTTGAATGTTAGAAATCATCTACCAAGACGAATATTTAGTTTTAATTAATAAGCCACACGGATTATTAGTTCATCAATCGCCTATTGCCAGAGATGCAGAAGAGTTTGCTTTACAGTTGCTAAGAGACCAATTAGGAAAAAATGTTTGGCCTGCCCATCGGCTCGATCGTAAAACTGGTGGTTTATTACTTTTCGCATTAAACCAAAAAACCAATGTTTTGCTCCAGATGCTTTTTAGGGATAACTTGGTAAAAAAGAAATATTTAGCCATTGTACGGGGTTATACCCCAGATGAATTGGATATTGATTATCCTTTAAAAAAAGAAAATGGTGTAATGCAAGAGGCATTTACGCGTTTTAAAACCTTGCAAAAAGCAGAACTTCCCATAGCACTTGGCAAACACAGCAGTTGCCGCTATTCCTTGGTGGAAGCCGCCCCAGAAACCGGCCGCATGCACCAGTTAAGAAAGCATTTTGCGCATATTAACCACCCTATCATCGGCGATAGACCACACGGTTGCAATAAACAAAACAAATTTTTTAAAGAAACTTGGGAAATGGATACCATGATGTTACATGCATCTGAGCTATCTTTTTCACATCCACATAGCCAACAAGAGATGCACTTTAAGGCCAAAATTCAGTCCGAATTTTTGAGAATGTGTGATTTAATGGGCTTTGCGCTTTAAACCTTTCGTACTCAAATAAGTTAAACTTACTGCTCGGCGTTTTAAGTAAATCCGCTTATTTCTTGATTTGGTAGCTATAATTAAGCTCTTGGTATCTTTTAATTTAGATTAGATTGCTTTAAAGCTTTATTTAATTAATAAATCGTTTAAAAATGAATAATACTTACCTAAAACCGATTTATACATTAGCGTTTATGTTAATGTGCGTGGTATGTGTAAATGCGCAGAAGCTTCCTGATATACAGGAGCAAAATTTACGGATTTCTAAAATAAAAGTAGACGGCAATTCAGCAGATTGGAGCTTTCCCTTAAAAGCTTTCAATAAAAGTACGGGCTTAAATTACAGCATCGCAAACGACGATCAGAAGCTTTACATCATTATTCAAGCGAATGATAAAAACACCACGCGTAAAATTTTAATGGGCGGTATCACTTTTAGCATTAACGAAGACGGCAAAAAGCGGAGCGAAGATTTGCTTACGCTAACCTATCCGGTGGTAACGCAGAGAAGCCGAAGAAGTGCAATGGGCGGTGGTCAAAGAGGCTTTGGTGCTTATCAGACAATGACAGAAGAACAAAAAGACTCGCTGCAACATTCATTTATACAAAAACAGTTAGAAACGGCAAAAGATATTAAGATTGCTGGCTTCAAGAATGTAACAGATACGCTTGTATCTATTTATAACGAATATAGCATAAAAGCAGCAGCTAGTTTCGATAACAGCGGAACGTACACTTATGAAATAGGTATCCCATTGAAATTATTACCTATCAACACCGATAAAGAATTTGGCTACAAGCTTAAAATAAATGGTTTAGAGATGAGAAATTTCGGGAGAATGGGCGGTGAAAATCGAAGAAATGAAGGCGGAGGTGGCGGTTTTCAGAACAGAACGGGAGGTGGCGGACGCAACAGTGTGGATTTTCAGGATTTAATGAGTCCGACTTTTTTAACTGGTAAATACAGTTTGGCCAAATGAGCAACCACCTTCGGGCACTATTGCCGACTTTTTTGTTAAGTACGCTATGCTTTGTTTTTAACGGCACTTTAAGCGCTCAAAATAAACCGGCGCCAATTCCGAGCAGACAGGTTAGCGGAATTGTAAAAGATTCTACCAACCAAACCATTGTTGGTGCCGCGGTAACTTTAACTTCTTCCGCGGATACGCTAAGGACTAGCACTAATGAAGATGGAATTTTCGTTTTTAGAAACGTAAAATCATGGGTTTTCACCCTCAATGTAAATTCGTTAGGTTTTGTAGGAAAAGTGATTTCTGGAAAATACAACGACGCAACTCCCAGATTAACGCTTGATCCTATAATCTTAAAACCTGATTCAAGGATGTTGGATGCCGTAGTGGTGAATGGTACGCCTTCCATTACTTACAAAACAGATACCGTTGAGTACCGGGCCAGCGACTACGTAGTTAGAGCTGGCGCTACCGTTGATGAACTTTTACAGAAAATGGAAGGAATGGAAGTAGGTAACGACGGTTCTTTAACGGTAAATGGAACTGCGATTGTAAAAGCCCGGTTAAACGGAAAAGATATTTACGGTGGCGATGTAGCAACTACAGTACAAAACCTACCCGCCGAAATAGTAGATAAAATACAAATTGTAGATGACTACGGAAATACAGCTTCAAGAACCGGAATTAAAGATGGTGACCCCACCAAAGTTTTAAACATTACCACAAAAACAGAGAAATCCGTAGGTAACATGGCCAGGTTAAATTTTGGAGTGGGTACCCTTAACCAATTGGAAGCGAGCGCCAACATTACCAGGATTAACATGAACCAAACCCTTACAGCTAACGGTACTTTTATGAAAACACCTAACGGAATTGCGGGTGGCAATAGTAGCGTTGGGCGCTTAGGTTCTGGCAACAACCGCGGTGGCCGAAGCGGCAGCGGATTTGGTGGCGGCGGTAGTGGCAGCGCATCTGGGGGAAGCAGCCTGATAACACGCCCTACTTTTACCTATCGGGATAAATTGGGTAAAAAAATTGATTTTCTGGCGAACTATGCGTTTAGGTATAATGATAACAACACGATTACCAACAGCGACTCGAGGTTTGATACCCGCGATGAAAGCGGAAATACCCAAACAACATTTACCACTAGAAATACCAACAACCAGAATTACGGAGGCACACACAACATCAATTTTGAAGTAGAATATACCATTGATAGCGCTAACTTTTTACAATTTAGACCCAGCATTTCACTTGCTAATGATGATTCGGAAAACAGCTCCAAAACTTTTCAAACCGGTTTTATTCATCAAGATCAAAGAAATGAAAGCAAAATTAATGGCAAAACTCCAAACATAAGTGGAACAATGGCTTACCAGCACATTTGGTTGCGTAAACCTGGTCGCGTTTTCTCTGCCGAAGCTACCATCGGAACGCAAAAAAAAGACAACGAATCAGAACAAAACAACCTAATTACCTATTATGACGGCGCCAGCAATACAATTACTAAAGACTCTGTGGTGCACAGAGCGATTGTTACCGATAATTTTCAAAAAAACTACAGAGCTAGTTTGACCTATGCGGAACCGCTAACCTTACTTTCCAGATTAGAATTTAACACAAATGTTGAGCGTAGAGGTTACGATAACAGCAAAATAACCAGCAACATAGACTTGCAAAACAATAGAAATGTGGTAGATTCTTTGAGTAATATCTTCAATTATTTTTTTACCCAATATCGCAATTCTGTAAACTATAAATATGGCGATAACCAGTCAAAATATAGCTTTTCTTTAGGGCTAACTGGCGTAAATACCTCTTTAGTTGGAGAAAAAGTAAGTTTAGGGACAAAAACAGACAAAGCTTATTTTAAACTGATACCGATAGCCCGTTTTCAACTGCGTTTATCAAGCACACATCAACTTGCGGTTTACTATCGCGGCAGCGCAAACGAGCCAAGTTTTGACCAAATACAGCCGGTGCGTGATGTTTCTAACCCGCAAAGACCAGTTGTAGGTAACGCCGATTTAAAGCCAGCTTTCACCCACTCCATCATCGGTCAATACGGTAACTATATTGCCAATTCAAAACTAAACTACAACTTACGTATCAATTCCTCATTTACCGAAAACCAAGTTACCAGTTATCAAGTGTTGATTCCCGATGTTTACAACAGTTCCAAGTACGAAACCCGCTTTTTAAACATCAACGGGAACAATAAACAAAGCGCAGATTACACCATCTCTAAACAAACTAACGACCGTAAATATAATTTTTCGCTAACCGGAAGCATAGATAAAAACCACAGCGTTTCAATTAGTGGTGGCGATAAAATAATTTCTGATACGTGGGGATTTAAAGAAAGCTTGGGCCCTCGAATAAACCCAACAGATTGGCTAGAGATTAATCCTTACCTTTCTTATGATTTTAACAAAACAACTTTTTCTATTGCAGATGGAATTACGCAAAAAATTTGGTCTTTAAGCTTAGACGGGAATATCTATTTTTTAAAAAGCCTACAATTTGGCTATGCATTAAGCAAGAATTACGTAAGCGGGATAAAAAACAACGTAACTAATAATCCGTTTGTAATAAACACCATGTTACAAATGAAGGTTTTCAAAAACAAGGCTTCCTTGCAATTGAGGGCTTATGACTTGCTCAATCAAAACAATTTTATCAACAGAACAACTAACCCCAATGGCTATACCGAAATAGCTACTAACCCAAACAGTAGATATGTTATGCTAAATTTAAGTATGAACTTACAGAAATGGAGCGGTCCTGCCGGTAAAAAAGGAGCAAATTTTAAGCGGAGAGGCGACGGTAGTTTTTACTAGTAGCTTGTACGGCACTTAGGTTGTTGGCGTTTTAAGTACAGTTTTTGCGGTAGTTTAGACTGCCTTTTACCATTATTTTGTGTAATGCCCGAAAATATCAGGTATTTAATTTTATTCTTTATACCATACACCGCTTTATACCCAAGTTCTGCAAAATTACCTTCGCTCTTTAATCTAAGGCAAAGCGCTGTATATTCTAAATATTCGTATTTTAGCGCCCACAAGAAATAGCTTGCAAATATGATTAAAAGAGAAAAAATTAAAGATATACTTTCGTCTACTGAATTTGAAAGGGAAACCACTGTAATGGGATGGGTAAAAACCTTTAGAAACAACCAGTTTATTGCGCTTAACGATGGTTCTTGTATGGCTAACTTGCAAATTGTTGTTGATTTTGCAAATACACCAGATGAGATTTTAAAGAAAATAAATACCGGTGCTGCAATTAGTGCAACAGGCAAACTGGTAGCATCTTTAGGCAAAGGACAAACTTGTGAAATTAAGGCAAGCTCCATAGAAATTTTAGGGGAAAGTGACGCTGAAAAATTTCCTTTACAACCGAAAAAACACAGTCTGGAATTTTTGCGTGAAATTGCCCACTTGCGCTTCCGAACAAACACTTTTAACGCAATTTTTAAAGTTCGTAACGCTTTATCATTCGCCATCCATCAGTTTTTCAACGAACGTGGTTTCGTTTATCTGCATACACCTATCATCACCGCTTCTGATGCGGAAGGTGCCGGAGAAATGTTTCGTGTAACGACACTTCCGTTTGAAAACACCCCAAAAAATGAGGATGGAACCGTAGATTTTAAAGAAGATTTTTTTGGAAGATCTGCAAATTTAACCGTTTCAGGGCAGTTAGAAGGCGAATTAGGTGCAATGGCTTTAGGTGAAATCTACACTTTTGGACCAACGTTTAGGGCAGAAAATTCAAACACCACTCGTCATCTTGCTGAGTTTTGGATGATAGAGCCCGAAGTTGCTTTCGCCGATTTAGAAGACAACATGAATTTGGCAGAGGATTTACTGAAATACGTAATTAAATACGCCATTGACAATTGTGCGGACGAACTAGCGTTTTTATCTAATCGTTTATCCGAAGAAGAAAAGAATAAGCCCCAAACCGAAAGAAGTGAGTTTGATTTAATGACCAAATTAAATTTCTGCCTAGAAAACAGTTTCGAGCGCCTAACTTATACAGAAGCAATCGACATTTTAAAGCGGTCTAAACCAAATCAGAAAAAGCAATTTAAATACCTGATTGATGAATGGGGCGCCGATTTGCAATCAGAACATGAGCGCTATTTGGTTGAAAAGCATTTTAAAAAGCCTGTAATTTTAACAGATTATCCTGCCGATATAAAATCATTTTATATGCGAATGAATGAACCTGATGAACAAGGAAGAAAAACTGTTAGGGCAATGGATATTTTGTTCCCGGGTATTGGCGAAATGGTGGGCGGCTCTCAACGCGAAGAACGCTTAGATAAATTAACAGCCAGAATGGAAGAAATGCACATTCCACAGGATGAACTTTATTGGTATTTGGATACCCGTAAATTTGGAACTGCGCCACACGCTGGTTTTGGTTTAGGTTTTGAAAGATTGGTGCTTTTTGTTACCGGGATGACCAATATCAGAGACGTAATTCCTTTCCCTAGATTCCCGAAAAACGCGGAATTTTAAATTTATAAAAACGCTTTGGAAAGCCTCGGTTGAATTAACCGAGGCTTTTTTTTAACCACTTTATCGATAACCACAAAGTATAGGTATATTTAAAAAAATCGCGAAGAATGGATTTTGGGTTACAGCGGTTCATAGCGATCATAAACTTACATCGCAAAAAAAACGAGACTAAACCTTTTAAATCCTACGGGCGTTGCGCTATCGTACTTTAATTCTCACATTTCCTCATACCTAAAAGCAAATTGCCAATTTTAATTTCGTTGGTAACAATCCTATCACGTTTTTCAGAAAAAGGCTTCTGTATCCTTATCTTCATACTTTGTAATCAGAAAACATTTTATGAAGATTAATTTAAGTCAACCAATAGCGCTTGGTTTTGGGTTATTAACCGCGATAAGCCCGGTTTTAGCTCAAAACAAAACAGCGCCCACACAAAAAAAATTGATAGACGTTGCTAATATGGATTTATCCGTTAAACCTGGCGACGATTTTTACACTTATGCCAACGGAACCTGGCTAAAAAACAATCCGATTCCTGCAAAAGAAGTACGTTGGGGAAGTTTTAATGTGCTAAATGATTTTAACATAAATGCGGTAAAAACGATTTTAACTCAGGCAAAAAACGATAAAACCGCTAAACCTGGCTCTATCGAAAAAAGAGTAGGTGATTTTTATGCTGCTGGCATGGATAGCATCACCATCGAAAAATTAGGCTTTACACCCATTAAAGCAGATTTAGCAAGCGTTGAAAGCATCAATAACATTGCTGAAGTGCTAAATGCAGTTGCCACAATGCGAACTAAAGGAATAGCTTCTCCATTGTTCAGTTTTTACGTAGATCAAGATGCTAAACACCCCGAGGAAATGATAGCGAACCTGAATCAGGGCGGCACAACTTTACCTGATAGGGATTATTATTTAAAAGATGACGAGCGCTCAAAAAAAATCAGAGCCGCTTACCATGATTACGTGGTAAAGCTTTTTACACTAACAGGCACTCCGGCCAAAGCCGCCGAACAATACGCAAAAGACATTTTTGCGATAGAGAAATCTTTGGCAGCAGCAAAATTAACTCGCGTAGAAATGCGTGACCCTTACAAAACCTATCATAAATTTGCCATAAATGATTTAAGCAAAACAACGCCGGGTTTAAATTGGGAAGACCTACTAAAAAAAATGAAGGTAACCGGTCAGGATTCTATTTTGGTAGATAACCCTGCCTTTTTTGTGAAAGAAAGCGAAATGCTAAAAACCATACCTTTAAGTAAATGGAAGGTTTACTTAAAATGGAATGTATTAAAAAACGCAGCCAACAACTTAAGCTCGCCTTTTGTAGATGCCTCTTTTAAATTTTCACAGGCCTTGTCTGGGCAAAAAGTTCCAACGCCGAGGTGGCAAAAAATGTCGTCGTTGACCGACGGAACAATTGGCGAACTACTTGGTCAGCTTTATGTTAAAGAGTATTTTAAGCCCGAGGCAAAAGCAAGAATGAAAGAGCTGGTAAGCAACCTTTCAAAAGCTTTTGAAAACAGAATTGAAAAGCAAGATTGGATGAGTGATGCAACAAAGCAAAAGGCATTAGACAAATTACACGCATTTACACCTAAAATAGGCTACCCTGATAAATGGGAAACCTATGACGGTTTGGTTATCAACAGAGCAACTTATTTTAAAAACTTAAGAAACGCAAACGAATGGCAATACAATAAAATGATTGCCAAACTTGGTAAGCCAGTAGATAAAACCAAATGGGGAATGACCCCGCCTACCGTTAACGCTTACTACAATCCGGTGATTAACGAGATAGTTTTCCCAGCAGGTATTCTACAGTTTCCGTTTTTTGATCCAAACGCTGATGATGCTGTAAATTACGGTGGAATTGGTTCCGTTATCGGTCACGAGATGTCTCACGGGTTTGATGACGAAGGGAGCCAGTATGACAAAGACGGAACTTTACGTAACTGGTGGACCGCCGAAGACGCAAAAAACTTTAAAGCAAGAACAGAAAAATTAGTAGATCAGTTTAACGCTTACACCATTTTAGATACGGTACATGTAAACGGAAAGTTAACGCTGGGTGAAAATATTGGTGACTTAGGCGGTTTAAATGTTGCTTATGAGGCCTTTAAAATGACCAAGCAAGGGCAGTCTGATGAAAAAATTGATGGATTTACGCCAGATCAACGCTTCTTTTTAGCTTGGGCGCAAGTATGGCGAATCAATATTTTACCAGAAACAGCGGCTCAGTTCATCATTGTTGATCCGCACTCGCCGGGTCAATATCGCACAATAGGTCCTTTAGTAAATATGGATGCCTGGTATAAAGCTTTTAACGTTAAAGAAGGTGATAAGCTATATAAAGCATCTGAAGATAGAATCAGAATTTGGTAATATCATTAAAAGCCGGGGCGAAAGTTCCGGCTTTTTGTTTTGTATGTTGGCGATTAAAATCCCGTATTCTTTATATATTTAGCCATATTTAATAGTAAGGCTTGTAGCTGCAAACTCCAAACTCGATCTTTAAATAACAATAAGTTCAAATATCCGTTAAAAACAGATGTCAAAAAAAATTATCACAGCGCTTCTTTTCATTTTGCCGCTTTCGGTATTTTCTCAGATAAAAAATCCAGCTTATAAAGAGATGTTAGATAAAATGTATCAACATAGCGTTCCCCTGATATCTGTTGACTCATTAAAACATTTAAAAAATGTTTATTTGTTGGATGCTCGCGAAACCCAAGAGTATGACGTTAGTCACCTAAAAAACGCTAAGCAAGTAGGCTATATTTGGTTTGATATGCGTAAAGTAGTGGATATCCCGAAAGATGCAAACATTGTTGTGTATTGCTCTGTTGGCTACAGAAGCGAAAAAATTGCAGAAAAGCTTTTAAAGAATGGTTTCCAAAAGGTGCACAATCTTTACGGCGGCATTTTTGAGTGGGTAAACGAGCATCAACCTGTTTATAAAACTAGCGGCGTTCAAACATCCGAAATCCATACTTACAATAAAAAGTGGGCTCAGTGGGTGTCTAGTGGCACAAAAATCAATTAAATTTATGCTATTCCTCCAATGATTGTTGATGAAACCCAACTCTCGGTAGTAACTACCGCCGACGGCTCTAATACTTTATATCACCCTATAATCAAAGAAAATTACCACAGTAAAAACGGTGCACTTCAAGAAAGTAACCATGTGTTTTTAAGTTCGGGTTTGCGCTACTATTTGGCAGATAAAAGTTATACAGAGGTGGCTGTTTTAGAGATAGGTTTTGGAACCGGTTTAAACTTTTTACTTACCCAGGATTATTGTACCGCAAAAGAGATAAACTTAAGTTATGTTGGTTTGGAGGCTTTCCCGCTTGATTTAAAACTGATAGAAAAAACTAACTATCAAAATTTTGTTTCGGTAAATACTTGGGCTTCTTTCACCGCGAACTATTTAAATTCAATCAATAACGAGACTTCCCTTAACGAGTATTGCAACTTAAAAATAGAGCATTTAAATGCCGAAGATTACCGTTCGGCACTAAAATTCGATATCGTATATTTCGATGCTTTTGCGTCATCAAATCAGCCAGAACTCTGGACAAAAGAATTTATCACCCAAATTGTTAACTATTTAAAGCCCGGGGGTGTTTTTGTAACCTACGCCATTACCGGAGATTTAAAAAGAACCATGAAAGCCTTGGGGATGCAGGTTGAAAAAGCGCCTGGTGCTGCGGGAAAGCGGGAAATGTTAAGAGCGGTTAAACCCTTTGATTAGTTTTAAAGAAACGCTTTTAACCGATTAAAAGGTTAAAAGCATTTTTTTATCGTTCTACAACAACTACAGAGGTTGCGCCCAGTTTACTGGCTTCTAATTTTTCGGTTAGTGCGCAATGCCCGCTAACGCCACGCTGAAGCAGGCCAAAACCAAGTAAAAGTTCCGTAGTAGCCAACATTGGGCTCGAGAAAACGTTGCCTAATCCTTTTAAAAAAATATAGCTGCCGCTAGCCATTGATAGTAAACGCTCTGTTTTGCTAATGTTTGTAAAAACATCTTCCTTAAGTAAAGTATCTTCTAAAGTGCTCTTTACTTCTTCAATTTTTTCTGTTATCATATTGGTAAATATTTTTTTAAGCAAGTATGCAATCATCATACCTAAAAAATAATGCAGTTTGTCTTACCTCTTACTTAAGACCAGAGTCGGCTTTATTTTACGCTAAACAGCGTTTTTTTTAAAATTAATTTATCAATTAGGTTTTACAAAGGAGCTTAACAAAGTAAAAATGTTGTTGCCAAATAATTTGCCCAATCCATAATTTTATATTTATATTGTAACTAGCCCTTTAAATTTGTTTTATGTGGGATTTAAAACTGCTTAAAAACAATTGCAGACCAATTTATGGATTTTGAAATAGAGAAAGAGATTGCCGAATTAACCAAATCCATCACGATTTTAGGCGTTTGGGATTTATCAGTTACATCAAACAAACTTACCTGGTCCGATGCTGCGTTTCAAATGTTTGGGTATCAGGCGCAAGAGTTTGAACCTACAATGGATACGGTATTGAACATGTTGCACCACGAAGATAAAAAAGTATTTTTGGATGCAATTAGCGCCGCAGTAAAGCAAGGTTTAGCGTTCCAACTAAAATCAAGATTTGTTTGCAAAAACGGTGAAACCATCAGCGTGTTAACTAAAACCAAAGTACTTAAAGATAAAAATGGCGGTGCCGTAAACTTGTTGGGCGTTTTTCAAGACGTTAGCTACCTAAGCGAGCTGGAAAATAATTATCAAACAGCAATTCATCAGCTTAAGCAGAAAAGTGAATTTATAGAAACCATTATCCAAAATTTGCCCATAGGAATTGCTGTAAATAAAATAAGTACTGGCGAAGCCACAATTATCAATCAAGCTTTTTGTGAAATTTACGGCTGGCACCGAAGGGAAATAAAAAACCTGATGGAATTTTTTGAATCGGTTTACCCTGATGAAGCTTACAGAAAGCAATTGATTGAAAGAATATATAGCGATATACAAAGCGGCGACCCTAAAAGGATGCATTGGGAAAACATTGAGGTTAATAATGCAAACACCGAAAAAAGAATCGTAAATGCTAAAAACATACCTTTAGTACATCAAGATTTGATGATATCTACGGTAGTGGATATAACAGAAAGCGTGAATTTAGCCAAAAAACAAGGTTATCTTTTTCAGAAAAACCCAGCTATTATGCTAGTGTTTGACTTAAAAACATTACAAATTATAGCTTGTAACGAGGTTGCCCAAAAAAAATACGGCTACACCGAGCAAGAATTTTGCGCCTTAAACTTAAAAGATGTAGCTGAATTTACGGGAACAAATTTCTTTGACAAATGCCGCTCTGGTGTAAGCGCTAACGAGGACAAAGAAAAATGGAAACAGATTACAAAAAGTGGGGCCACATTTTGGGCAAGCGTTTCGGGTTGCTACATTGATTATGACAAACGGGAGTGTTTATTGGTTCAACTCACAGATATCACAGAGAAAATTGCGGTACAAAACGCACTTAAAGAATCAGAATCACAGTACAAGCAGCTGTTTGAAGATAATCCGGCACCTATGATTATCTGGGATTTTGAAACTAAACAAATTGTAGATTGCAATATAGAAGCATTAAATCTGTATGGCTACAACAGAGCAGAGTTTTTAAAATTAAGCATTTTAGATATCAGGCCTCCAGAAGAAATTGAGGCTATTAAAAAATCAACAGCTACAGAGAAATCCTACGGAAATATCCACAAAAATATTTGGCGTCATAAAAAGAAAAATGGGGAGATAATGTTTATCAACCTAACCGGCCATTTAATTAATTATAATAATAGAAAATGTTCTTTGGTGATGTTGGAGGATGTAACCAAACAGCAGGATTACGAGAATAATATCGAGGAAAGCAACCAACGGTTTGAGTATGTGACCAATGCCACATCAGATGCGATTTGGGACTGGGATCTCAGTAACCAAACAGTTTACTGGGGCCGCGGTTTTTACCAGTTGTTTGGTTACAGTCCACAAAACGAACACAATTCTATCAATTTTTGGATAAAAAATGTTCATCCCGATGATTTCGCAAAAGTAAAAGGTAAGCTATATAACGCTATTGATAGCAGCGAAACCAACTGGAATAGCGAATATAGGTTTAAACATGCCAACGGAAATTACGCTTATGTTACCGACCAAGGCTTTATCATCAGGAATAAAGAAGGAAAAGCCATTAGAATGGTGGGTAGCATGCGTGATATTACCCAAAAAAATAGAGAGGTTGAAAGATTAAAACTACTGGAATCTGTAATTACGCATACCAATGATGCAGTGTTAATTACTGAAGCTGAGCCCTTTGACCTACCTGGCCCCAGAATTGTTTACGTAAATGAAGCTTTTACCAGAATGACCGGCTATTCCGCTGAAGAAGTAGTTGGCAAATCTCCAAGAATTTTACAAGGTCCGTTAAGTGACCAAAAAGAACTTAGAAAATTAGGTGATGCTTTGCGTAGATGGGAAACGCATGAAATTACCACCATCAATTACAAAAAAAACGGAGAACCCTTTTGGATTAACTTTACGGTAACGCCTGTGGCTAACAAAAAAGGTTGGTACACGCATTGGATTGCGATTGAAAGGGATGTTACTCAGCAAAAAAACAATGAAGAAAACTTAAAAAAAGCGCTCACAGAAAAAAATGAGATTCTGGAAAGTATTGGCGATGGTTTTTTTGCGATTAACCAAGAGTGGACGGTTACCTACTGGAACAAGCAGGTAGAGCAGATGTTGGGTATCAGTAAAGAGCGCATAATTGGCGAATATTTATGGAATGTTTTTCCGGATGGTGTAGATTCTGAAACATATATCAAATATCACGAAGCAATGGAAACCCAAGATTTAGTGAGATTTGAACATTATTTTGAGCTATTAAACAAGTGGTACGAAATAACCATATACCCCTCAAATTCAGGACTTTCTGTGTATTTAAAAGATATTTCCGACAAGGTAAATTACACACAAGCTATCGAACAAAAAAACAAAAAACTTAAAGAGATAGCTTACACTCAATCACATGTAGTTAGAGCACCTTTAGCCAGAATTTTAGGTTTAACAAATTTGTTAAGCGAACTGGAATTTAAAACAAAGGATAGTGCAGACCTGTTAAAGTATTTAAATAATGCAACAGCAGAGCTGGATCAGGTGATTAAAGAAATAGTGAATAAGACTGAAGACCTTTAATTGATGATTTGTAAGGTTGATTTAAACCGGTTTAAAAAAGTTAGGCAACGGTAATGTTGTAATTTATGTTTTAGGCCACTACTAACTTATCTACATAGTTAGAGTTCATTATCCCTAAAACACCCATGTACTTAAGTTTAAAAGTAATTAAATCGCCCACCTTGTAGTTTTTTTCATTTTGGCCAACATCAACCACCAACATATCAGAACTTGCTTCAATAAGGGTTAGATCCTGGTCATCTAAAATCAGATATTTTGGGTTGCAATCTAACAAACCAATATCTAAAATTGCCCTGTACGAGTGTTTCCCATAATCCTCCGCAGGATAAGTTGGCGTTTGGCCAGCAACGTTAAAACCTTGGTCTCCGTTTGGTACTTTTGGCTTTTCATAAAGTTCAATAATTTCCGAGTAAAGCTCAAAAACATCGTTATTCATGCCAACAATGGTTTGGTTAGTAAACAAATCTAGTCCGAAAAAAAGCACCTCTCCCACCCTAAAATGGTTAATTTGTTTGGGCAGTTGTTGTTTAATTAGCAAAGGTACCGTTACGCTTGTACCGCCAGAAATCCACGGTATCTCAATCTTAAACTTCGCTTCAATCAACTGTTTGTAAAGGCTTAATTGTATCAGCTTATCTTGTGATGGCATTACACCGTTTAAACAGTTTAAATTAGTGCCTAAACCAACAATATTGATATTCGGAAGGTGTAAAATTTTTGCGTAAAACTCCATCAAATGCTCTCCAACAACGCCTTCGCGTAAATCTCCCATTTCAATCATCACAATAATTCGGTGGATTTTATTTTGTTTTACTGCCTCATCACTCAACATTTTAATTGTGGAATAATCAGTATTAAAACTAACATCAGCAAACCTAATGATGTTGCTAATGCTGCGTTTTGCTGGCGGCTTAATATACACCGTAGTTGATTCTGGAGCTATTTGTTTAATCACTTTTAAATTACTGATTCGCGTATCATGAAATTCTGTAACACCTAAACGTACCAGTTCCGTTAAATAAAGTCTATCACCACAAAGAAGTTTAGATACCACGCCCCACTCAATCTCATTTTCTTCAAACCAATTGTACAACATATCAAAATTATGTTGCAATTTATCTCTGTATAATTTTAAATAAGCCATTAATTTTTGTGTGTGATGGTTTTGATAACGCTAAAATTTATCGCTGCAGACGCATTTCCAAATACTTATTGGTAAAACCTAAACGTTCATATAATTTTTTAGCAGGATTATCAGCTTCTACATGCAAAGCAATGCTTCCGTTCGCGTTTTCTAACGCCATATTCAACAGCTGTCCGCCCAATCCTTTTCCTCTTTGGTTTTCGTGTACGGTAATATAAACCAAAATATTTTCTGGGATGTAGCCCGCCATGCCGGTTTCGTTCAAAACAGCGGCGCCCATCAATTCGCCATTAGCAACAGCAAGCACAACCAATCCGCCTTTGGTTAAAGCGTAACTTAGGCACTTTAAAATATCCGATTTTTTATCTCCGTAACGGCCAAGGTGAGTTTCCAAAAATATCGCGATATCGTTGTTAGTAAATAAATGATGTTCACCGGTATTTTTATCTATAATTTTAAATTCCATTTTTTTAAATTTTATGCTTTTGTTGCTTACTTATGGGATGTTAATATTTATATTTCTCCAAATCTGCCTTTTTTTCATGACCATATTTTAAACAGATAAAAAATGAGATGCAGATAAGGGCATTTTTCAACCACGCACTTTTAAACAATAAATCCGATTATTCAACAAGAAAAAAAGCCGTTAATGATTAACGAACCTGAAAGTGCACAAAGGTAAGAAAATAAATTAATTATTAATTATCCCTCTTAAAAAAGCCATCTACAGAATCAGTTTTCCTTTAAAAGATAAGCCATAATCGTAAAATTCGTTTATATTTATCAGTTAAAGTTTGATCAATTTATGAGTACATATACCATCCTCATCATCATAAGTGGCTTAGTTATATTTTCATATCTGTTTGATATGATTGCAAAAAAAACGAAAGTACCATCAGTGCTGCTCCTTCTTTTTCTGGGGATTGGCTTAAAGCAGGTTGTTACGTATTTCCAAATTGAGACTTTTGATTTTTTAACAATATTACCTACGTTGGGTACCGTTGGTCTTATTTTAATCGTATTTGAGGGCGCTTTAGACTTAAAATACGACAAAGACAAAAATAAGTTAATCAAAAAAACTTTGTTGGCAGCGGTTAGCATTTTACTATTAACCACTATTGCAATAACATTTATCTTACACGAATTAACCGCTCAATCTTACTATTTATGCTTTGTAAACGCAATACCCTTTAGTGTTATCAGCTCATCTATCGCTATTCCTTCGGCGGTTAATTTAGGCAAGCAGGACCGCGAATTTGTAATTTACGAATCTTCTTTTTCTGATATCGCCGGAATTATCCTGTTTAATTTTGCCGTAAGCAATGATAGCTTTAATGTTTCCGCCTTTGCAAGTTTGGGCGCAGAATTGGTAATGATAGTGCTGTTTGCTGCGGTATCATGTTTGTTATTGCTTTATTTGATTGGTAAAATAAGCCATAACATCAAGTTCTTTTTAATCATTTCTATATTGATATTGGTCTACGCTATTGGGCAAAGCTACCACCTATCTGCATTAATAATTGTTTTAGCATTTGGCCTATTTTTAAACAACTCTGACGAGATTAGGATTCCCTTGTTCAGAAAATACTTTATCTACCCAAACCTTTCAAAAGATCTGGTGCAACTGCACCAATTATCAGCAGAAAGTGCTTTTTTGATGCGGACATTTTTCTTTGTAATTTTTGGTTTCACCATTATTATTGATCAGTTTCAGGATATCACCTTGTTGCAATATGGCTTGTTGATTTTACTTGCGACTTACTTAATTAGGTTGTTGTATCTAAAGTTTATAGCCAAGGTGGCTATCAGCCCAGCATTATTTGTAACTCCACGAGGATTAATCAGCATTCTTTTGTTTTACAATTTACCTAAAGAAATGCGCATTAACGGTGTTGAAACCGGGCTGTTATTTTTAATGATTCTATCAAGCAGTGTTATCATGAGTTTAGGATTGTTAAGCGCAAAAAAAGAAAAAGCAATTGAAAGTTAATCGGCCTGTTTAAAATATAAGCCGTGTTTTAATGTTGTCTATTTTCTATATCTTTGCAAATTGTTGGTAAACCGCATCTTTTACCAATAATTTTATTTTTTTGAAAAAATGCCATGCTATACGCTACAAAACATCTGCAAATTTCACTAAAACTTGAGTTTTTGCATTTTAACATCCACGTAAAACCTTCTTTATAAATTATATTTGGCAAAAAGCTATGTTAAATCTTTGGAGGTTCATCAATAAATACAACGCATTTTTTTTTCTGATCATCTACCTCACTGTTTCTTTAGTGCTTTTAGTAAAAAACAATGATTTCCAAAGAGCCAGCACATTTAACACGTCTAACCAAATAGTAGGTAGTATATATAAGGAAGTAAATTCTGTAAATAAATACCTTAATTTAAATCTTGTAAATGATAGTTTGGCAAAAGAAAATGTTAGATTAAGAAACCGGCTAAAGTCTTCATTTTTAGATGACAGTGTGGTAAGCAAAAACGTGGAAGATACTATTAACCACGTAAAATACGAATATATTTTAGCCGAAGTGGTCAACAAATATATCACTTCCAGAAACAACTATATTACCATCAACCGAGGTTCAAAAGATGGAATTAAAAAAGGGATGGGCGTTATTGGACCAAGCGGAGTTGTAGGCATTGTTTGGAATGTTTCAGAAAATTTCGCTTCCATTCAATCGATTTTACATGAAGACACCCGCATTACTTCATCCATAGAAAACACGCCCTATTTTGGCCCTCTAATTTGGGAAGGTAAAAACCCAAATGTGGTTACTTTAACTGATATACCTAACCAACTCAATTTAAAACCTAAAGCAAGAGTAGTAACCTCCGGACTTGGTGTAATTTTTCCGAAAGGGATTTTGATAGGTACTGTTTTAAAAGCAGGAGTTAAAGGTGGCGGAAGCTTTTTAGATATATCGGTAAAATTAGCGACCAATTTTTACGCTTTGCAATACGTTTACGTAATAAAAAATAATTTCCAAACGGAGCAAGAAACGTTAGAAAAACAAAATAAGGAGAGCCTAAATGAATAGTATCATTAAAAACGCCATTAGATATGTTCTGCTGGTATTTATTCAGGTTTTTTTGATAAAGAACATGGTTTTGTTTGGTTTAAACACACCTTATATTTACATTCTGTTCATTTTATTACTTCCGTTTGAAACCCCAAACTGGCTGCTATTTTTTCTTTCATTCTTAATTGGGCTAAATATTGATGTTTTTAACGATACCGTGGGTTTACATGCTGCTGCCTGTGTTATTACTGCCTTTGTAAGGGTTTCTGTAACCAGTATTACTGTACAAAAAGACAATTATGATAGCGACCCCGAACCCACGTTGGCTATTATGGGCTTCCGTTGGTTTTCCTTTTACGCCTTGGTGTTAACGTTGGTGCACCACTTTTTTTTACTCAACTTTGAAGTTTTTAGGGTTTCTGAAATTCCTACAACAATAAGCCGTGTGCTTCTTAGTTCTTTATTTACACTAGGTTTGATTTTTATAGCAGAGCTATTATTCTTTAGAAAGAAACAACGTAAATGAACAGTTTTTTTAAACGTAGATACATTATTCAAGGGATTTTCATTTTTGTTAGTTTAATTTTATTAGGTAAGCTATACTATATTCAGGTTGTTGATGATTCGTACAAGCTCTCGGCCGATAATAATGTCCTCAGAAAGCTAATTATTTACCCCGCTCGCGGAGTTATTTTAGATAGAAATAATAAAGTGCTGGTACAAAACGAACCGGTTTATGATTTAATGGTGATACCCGGGCAGGTTAAACCAATGGATACCCTAGAATTTTGCAAACTCATTAAAATTAGCAAAACAGAGTTTGACAAGGCTTTTAAGAAAGCTAAAAACTACTCCTTGTACCGGGCATCTTTGTTTCAAAAACAACTCTCGGCACTTACCTACGCTGCCTTTCAGGAAAAGCTTTTTGAATTTCCGGGTTTTTATGTGCAAAACCGATCGGTGCGTTTTTACCCCGATTCAACGGCGGCGCAGTTTTTAGGATACATAGGTGAAGTTAACGAGCGTGAAATCGAAAAATACGATGGCTTTTACAGCCAGGGCGATTATATCGGTAAAACAGGGATAGAAAAATCTTACGAAGAATTGTTAAGAGGGCAACGTGGTGTGCGAAACATTATGGTAGATGTGCATAACCGCGAACAAGGTAGCTTTTTAGATGGAAAATATGACACGGTTGCTGTTGCCGGCGATAACCTTATCTCTTCTTTAGATAAAAAATTGCAAATGTATGGCGAGTCTTTGATGCATAATAAAATAGGCAGCGTTGTAGCTATTGAACCGTCCACCGGAGAAATTTTGGCATCAATCAGTAGCCCGGGGTACGATCCAAATATGATGGTGGGCAGGCAAAGAGGGAACAATTACATGAAATTATTGAAAGACCCCTTTAAGCCGATGTTTATCCGGCCAATTCAAGCCGAATATCCTCCGGGCTCTATTTTTAAAGTAATTAACGCACTGGTTGCCCAGCAGTTTGGTTTAATTTCCGCCAACACTTATTATAATTGCCCGGGTGGCTACCGTTATGGCCGTCGCGGTTTTATGGGCTGCACCCACGTTCACGGAACAATAAACCTATCACAATCCATTGAGGCTTCCTGCAACACGTATTATGGTTATACTTACGCTCGTATGATTGACCAAACCGGGGCGAGACCTGTAAATGCTTATAAACGGTGGCGAGACGCGGTGATGAAATTTGGGATTGGCGCTACCTTAGATATAGATTTACCTGCAGAACGCAAAGGATTAATCCCTACCGCAGATTATTACACCAAATCTTTTGGTAATGATAAATGGACTTCTGCTTTTAATATCTCCCTTTCCATAGGTCAGGGAGAGTTGGGTATTACGCCTCTGCAAATGGCCAATGTAACCGCTATTTTAGCAAATAGAGGTTTTTATTATAAGCCTCATTTAATTAAAGCCATCGGCGATAAAAAAGTAATTGAAGAACAATACACAAAAAGAAACTCGGCCGGAATCGACGCTAAATACTTTGAACCGGTGATTGAAGGTATGAGCCGCGTAGTTAATTCGCCCGGGGGTACAGCTTACAATGCCAGAATAGATGGTATTGAAATTTGTGGAAAAACCGGAACCGTTCAAAATCCACATGGCGATAACCACTCGGTTTTTATTGCGTTTGCGCCACGAGAAAATCCTAAAATAGCCATTGCCGTTGTGGTAGAAAACGCTGGATACGGCGCAACATGGTCTGCTCCTATCGCTAGTTTAATGATTGAAAAATACCTACGCGATTCTATCAGTAGGCCAAAATATTATACTGATAGACTACTAAATGCTAATCTTTTGCCAGGACAAAAAAAATTATACCTAAAACCGGTACCAAAACAAGATACCAGTAAGAGCGACCGTACCATTGTGCAACCCGCAACAATATCTACCAACAAAAAATCACTTTAAGAAAATGAATAACCCAAACAGAAACTTTTTCTTTAATGTTGATTTTTTAACGGTTGGCTTATTCCTATGTTTGGTTACCATTGGCTGGTTCAGTATCCATGCGGCCGTTTATAAGGAAGATGAAGCACTGATTGATTTAGCAAGTAACTCTGGTAAGCAACTAATATTTATTGTTGTGGCGCTGGTAACAGGCATTGTAATTTTGCTGTTAGATAGCAAGTTTATGTTTGCCTTTTCCCCGGTTTTTTACGGGATTACCGTTTTTTTATTGATTATGGTATTGGTTGTAGGAAGAAATGTGGGCGGAAACCAGGCCTGGATTCCTATTGGAAGTTTCAGATTACAACCTTCTGAGTTTGCAAAGTGGGCAACATCCTTACTGTTAGCCAGGCATTTAAGCGTAAGTACCGCTAAACTTACCGAAATGCGTACACTGCTGCCAACGTTGGCTATTTTAGGCGTCCCGGTTTTACTCATTATTTTACAGCCCGATGCAGGTTCTGCCCTGGTTTTTACCTCTCTTATTTTTGTGCTCTATCGAGAGGGGCTATCTCCTTTATTTTTGGTGGCCGGTTTTATGATGATTGCTTTGTTTGTATTAACGCTACTTTTTTCAAAAATTTATGTGATTTTAGGATTGGTTTTTTTATTAGCGATATTGATTTATAATGGGCGTAAATATCGGTCGCTAATTACCACTTTCCTTGCGGGATTTGTGTTGTGTGTGCTGTTCGTTTTTAGTGTGGATTTTGTGTATAACAACATTTTAAAACCGCATCAAAAAGTAAGAATTGACCTGATTTTGGGTATCGTAAAAGATCCAAGAGGCGCTGGCTACAACGTGAATCAATCAAAAATCGCCATCGGTTCTGGCGGGTTGTTAGGTAAAGGATATTTACAGGGAACGCAAACTAAATTTAATTTTGTACCAGAGCAAAGCACCGATTTTATTTTTTGTACCGTGGGCGAAGAATGGGGCTTTGTAGGTAGTTTTGTAGTGATTGCCCTCTATCTTTTTTTACTGATGCGGATTATTCATTTAGCAGAAAGGCAGCGCTCTCCTTTTAGTAGAATTTACGGTTACGCAGTAGCTTGTATTATCTTTTGCCACTTCTTTGTTAATATCGCAATGACGATAGGTTTGATGCCTGTTATTGGTATTCCGCTACCATTTGTGAGTTATGGTGGCTCATCATTGCTAAGCTTCACCATTCTGTTGTTTATCTTGCTAAAGCTGGATTCAAACAGGATGGGAATTGTTTGATGACTTTAGATGGTTTGAAAAAACGAATTAAATATTTTGAGCTATCACAAAACCTGATGCCCAAGCCCATTGAAAGTTATAGCCGCCAAGCCAGCCTGTAACATCAACACATTCGCCACCAAAAAACAAGCCTGCTATTTTTTTGGCTTCTAAAGTTTTAGAGGAAAGCTCATCTGTGGAAACACCGCCACGCATTACCTCTGCCTTATCATAACCTTTATCGCCAGCTGGTTTCACTTTAAAATGATGAATAAAGTTTTCAATAGCCGCAAAATCATCCTTACTTAAAGAAGCCAGGTTTTTCTGAGTTGGAATCAGTTCAGCAATGGCATCCACAAATTTACGGGTGTAAAACGTGGTTAAAAACGTGGAGAGCTGCTTTTTACCATTTAAGCTTCGCTCCTCCTCAACAAGCTTTACAATATTTTGCTGAGGTAACAAATCTATGAAAATACTATCTCCGGGTTTCCAATAAGAAGATATTTGCAAAATCGCCGGTCCGCTTAAACCCCAATGCGTAAATAAAATGTTCTCTTCAAAACTAATGTGAGGTAAAATTACATTGGCAAAAATCGAATTGCCGGATAAGCCTGCAAAAAAAGCTTCTTCTTTTCCGGTTACGGTAAGCGGAACCAAGGCTGGTGCAGTTTTCTCAATTCTTAAACCAAACTGTTGCGCAATCTTCAAAGAAAAATCCGACGCACCCATTTTGGCAATCGGTAAACCTCCACTTGCCATTACCACACTTTTTGCGGTAACTATTTGTGTTTTTCCGTTTTTATCGAATGCAACTTCAAAACCATTTTCAATTTTATTTACGGATTTTACATCACTATCTACCGAAATAATTTGTTCTCGTTGTTCGCATAAATCACTGAATATGTTCACAATATCTTTTGCTTTATTAGAAGTTGGAAAGAGTTGTCCTAAGGTTTTTTCTTGAGCGGTAATTCCGTAGGTTTCAAAAAAAGAAACAGAATCCTCAACTGTCCATTGTGAAAGTGCCGACTTTATAAAGTGAGGATTGGCAGAAATAAAGTTATTTGCAGAAGTATAAAGGTTAGTATAGTTACAACGACCGCCGCCCGAGATTAAAATCTTAGCACCAACTTGACTGTTTTTCTCTAAAATTAGCGTACGTTTCCCTAAAAAACCAGCCTGCACCGCACACATCAACCCGCAAGCGCCTCCGCCAATTATAACCGCATCGTAATTCATCTGCCAAAAATGGGATTTTAAAATCATATCTATAATATTTGATAAAAATATGCCTCCATTAATTAACTTTGCGCTATGGAAGAAGTCTCCAGCATTACCGAGTTTGGCAAAGTCTTAATCTTTTTGATTACGGGGTTGTTAGCCGTTGGTGGTGCTTTTGCAGTAAACAAATTAATCGCTCCTCATCATCCTAATCCCGAAAAAAACAGCTCGTACGAATGCGGTGAAGAACCCACTGGCAGTTCCTGGATTCAGTTTAATAGTCGTTTTTACATAATTGCGCTTATATTTTTGTTGTTTGATGTGGAAATGATTTTTGTTTTTCCTTGGGCAACTATTTTTGCAGATAAGGAATTAATTGCGGCAGACGGACGTTGGGGTTGGTTAAGTTTTACCGAGATGCTGGCCTTTTTGAGCATTTTAATTTTAGGTTTGGTTTACGTTTGGCGTAAAAAAGATTTAGATTGGATTAAACCGAGCACCATCACTCCAACTGTTGATACCGCAATTCCTTTAACAGCTTACGAAAAAATCAACCATGAAAACTATATCCCCTTTAAAAACAAAAGCACCGAAACTGTTGAAATAGAAATAGCAACTAAGGCTGCAAAACCAAAATTTACCCCACGATTTAAAAAAGCATGAGTTTAGAAAAACAATTAGAAAATACGGGAATTGTGGTAACTAAGCTTGATGATTTAATGAATTGGGCTAGGCTATCGTCTTTATGGCCATTAAGTTTCGGTTTAGCTTGTTGCGCCATTGAGATGATGGGCTCTATGGCTTCCAATTTTGATTTGGATAGATTCGGGGTTTTTCCAAGGCCTTCGCCACGGCAGGCGGACGTAATCATTATTGCAGGGACGGTTACTTTTAAAATGGCCGAGCGCATTAAAAAGCTTTATGAGCAGATGCCAGAACCAAAATATGTAATCTCGATGGGTTCGTGTTCAAACTGTGGCGGCCCATATTGGGAACACGGCTATCATGTAGTTAAAGGTGTGGACCGGATTATCCCCGTTGATATTTATGTACAAGGCTGCCCTCCACGCCCAGAAGCTTTAATTGGCGGGATTTTAGAATTACAAAAATTAATCGAAAAAGAAAGTTTGGCTAGTATTTAATTGTTTAGCTATTTGATCAGCACAAAATAGACATGAAATCAATATCACAAACCCGATTAGGGATTTTAGGCGGCGGACAATTGGGACGAATGCTAATTCAGGAAACCATAAATTACAATATTTCGGTAAACGTGTTAGACCCCGATGTTGATGCCCCCTGCAAAAATATTTGTGATTATTTTGAAGTGGGTTCTTTAAGTGATTATGAAACCGTTTACAATTTCGGTAAAAACCTTGATTTAATTACCATAGAAATTGAAAAGGTTAACATTGAAGCATTAGAAGATTTAGAAAAACAAGGCGTTACGGTTTATCCGCAACCACGCATCATTCGTTTGATACAAGATAAGGGTTTACAAAAGCAATTTTTTAAGGAGAACGATATACCAACAGCAGCTTTTCAGTTGTTTAATTCAAAAGAGCAGCTTGCACAGGCAAATTTACCCATGCCGTTTATCCAGAAACTAAGAAAAGATGGCTACGATGGTAAAGGCGTTAAAAAAATAGCTAGTGAGCAAGATTTGGAAGAAGCTTTTGATCAGCCCTCAATGGCAGAGAATCTGGTTGATTTTGAAAAGGAGATAGCCGTAATTGTTGCCCGCAATGCCGACGGTGAGATGGCTACTTTCCCCATGGTGGAAATGGATTTTAATCCGGAAGCTAATTTGGTAGAATTCTTAATTTCTCCGTCCACTTACAATTTCGAAATACAGCAAAGAGCAGAAGATATTGCGAAAAACATTGCTTCTGGTTTAAGTATGGTGGGGATTCTGGCGGTAGAAATGTTCTTGACCAAAGACCATCAGATCTTGGTGAACGAATTAGCTCCACGTCCGCATAATAGTGGACATCAAACTATTGAAGGAAATTACACTTCACAGTTCGACCAACACATTAGAGCAATCTTTAATCTTCCTTTGGGAAGTACAAAAGCGATTGCAAATGCCATTATGCTTAATTTATTGGGCGAAAGCGGCTATAACGGAGTTGCAGAATATGAAGGTTTAGAAGATATTTTAAAACACGACGGTGTATATGTTCATCTATACGGAAAAAAATACACCAAGCCTTATCGTAAAATGGGTCATGTAACTATTATAAATGACGACCGAGAAAAAGCAATCGAAATTGCGAATTTTATAAAAGAAACTATTAAA
>DASVGY010000127.1:0-37590 GCA_036379295.1 Pelobium sp. | reverse complement strand
CCTTATCAAAAACCAAATCATAATAATTTCCATTGTTCTTTTTGTCTGCATCAATAAAAACAATATCAAAAACCTCTTTTAGGGTAGGTAAAATTTCCAGGGCGTTCCCAATACGGTAATCGATTTTTTCGGAATAACCCGAAACTTCAAAATAACCGCGTACCCGGTCTTCAAGCTCTTCGTTAATATCTATGGTGATAATTTTTCCGTCTGCCTCCAAGCCTTCTGCAAAACAAAGTGTAGCATAGCCGGTAAAGGTGCCAATCTCCAAAATACGTTTTGGAGCCATTATTTTGGCCAACATGCTTAGCACACGCCCCTGTAAGTGCCCCGAAAGCATCCGCGGCATCAATACTTCTAGCTGCGTTTCTCTATCAATTCTTTTTAGCAATTCTGGTTCATCATCGCAAAAAGAGCGTAAATAGCTATTTAGTTGATCTTGGTTTATGCTCATTTAGCAAAGTTAAAAATTAGCTTTACAATTCTGGATTCAACATTTTTAAAGCTGCCCGCCGCAATTCACTTACAAAATAATACCTTTGATTTGTTTAAATTTTTTAAAAAAGGCTTAAACTCTTCTAATATTTTGAACATCATCAACCAACCACCACGCTCAGAAAGGTTACAAATACTTTGGTACCTGTTAAAGTGGTTTTTTTTGTGCGCTCCAATCGGGCTTATTGTGGGCAGCGTGGTTGCTCTTTTTTTGTGGATGCTCAACAGCGCTATTTTCTTAAGGTTTTCAAACGCATATCTTTTGTATCTGCTGCCTTTTGCCGGTATCGCCATCCATTTTATGTATAAATTTTTAGGGAAGTCATCTGAAAAAGGTAACAACCTAATTATGGACGAGATTCACCAGCCCGGCGGAGGAGTGCCTCCACAAATGGCGCCTTTGGTTTTACTCACCACAGTGATGACTCATTTGTTTGGAGGATCTGCCGGTCGCGAAGGAACGGCGGTGCAAATTGGAGGAAGCATTGCGCAACTTTTAGGAAAATGGTTTAAGCTTTCAAAAGCCGATGTTAAAACACTGTTGATGGCCGGTGTAGCGGCTGGTTTTGGGGCTGTATTTGGAACACCATTAACCGGGGCTATTTTTGCAATTGAGGTGCTTGCCTTAGGTAAGCTAAAATATGATGCCATTGTACCATGTTTGTTTGCAAGTATCATTGGCGATTTTGCAGTAAGCGCTTGGGGCCTAAGCCACACCCATTATCATATAGATTTTGTAGAAAATAAAACATTCTTTTTATCCGGCTTTTTACATTGGGATTTGATACTGATATTTAAAATAATACTGGCCGCTGTTGTATTTGGTTTGGCTAGCTATCTTTTTGCAACAATGGTTCACCGTATAAAAGCCGTGTTCAACATGTTTTTTAAAGTTACCTGGCTAATTCCCTTTTTTGGCGGAATTACCATTATACTTTTAACTTTTTTAGTGGGTAAACCCGATTATTTAAGTTTAGGGATAAACCCCGAATACCAAGGCGCAGTAACCGTTGTTTCCGCGTTTAAAGCTGGTGGCGCCGATATGTTTAGCTGGCTATGGAAAACAGTTTTTACCACCGTAACGTTAGGCACTGGCTTTAAAGGTGGCGAAGTAACTCCCCTGTTCTATATTGGTGCCACCTTAGGGAACAGCCTTGCTAGCTTAATGGATGCACCAATTGGCTTATTTGCCGCTTTAGGTTTTATCGCAGTTTTTGCCGGCGCTACAAATACGCCATTGGCCTGTACTTTTATGGGGGTAGAGCTTTTTGGTGGCCAATATGTATTGTTTTTTGCAATCGCCTGTTTTACCGCCTATTTTTTTAGTGGGCACTCGGGTATCTATGGTTCGCAAAGGATTGGCGTTCCTAAACTTTTAAATGCCGGGGTGGAAGAAAATCAAACGTTGAAAGAAATTGAAGATAGAAAAGACGGTTTCTTTAAAAAGAAAATAGAAAAATATAGAGTTTAAGTAAACACGCTTAAGTATTGCTTATCCTCGTTTAAAAAAAACAAGGCTAGCTTGTTGCTTAAACTACAAAACTTTAACTAATGCATATTAACTAGCGGATAAGTTTATTATTATCATCCGGAAAAACCAAAATAGGTTCATACTTTTTGGCTTCTTCAAATTCCATGTGGGCATAAGAAACAATGATAATAATATCGCCAATTTGAGCCAACCTTGCGCAAGAACCATTCAAGCAAATTTTGCCGGTTCCTCTTTCGCCTTTAATAATATAAGTTTCAAACCTGGCGCCATTATTATTGTTAACCACCTGCACTTTTTCGTTAGCAATCATATTTGCAGCGTCTAACAAATCCTCATCAATAGTAATACTACCCACGTAATTCAGCTCAGACTCTGTAACCTTAACCCTATGAATCTTAGATTTTAAAACTTCAATTACCATTTTGCAAAATTAAAAAATAGATTTTACAAATCGTGTTATGGCAACATCATATTATCTATCAATCTTGTTGCACCAACGCTACATGCAACTAAAACAATGGCATCGCCAAAATTGCTTATTGGTTGTAAGCTTTCGCGATCAACAATTTCTAGATATTCCAATGCCAACAACTCGTCTTCAAAAAAGCTTTTGGCATCCAAAACAAGCTGATTGTTTGTGCAATTACCATAATTTTGCTTGATGTATTGTAAGCATTTATGCAGTTGCAGCGATTTTTCGCGTTCTTTTGCATTTAAGCGGATGTTTCTTGAGCTCATGGCCAGTCCGTCAGCTTCACGAATGATGGGGCAAGCCCGCAAATGGATGTTCAAATCAAAATCCTTCGCCATTTTCGATATCACCAAAAACTGCTGGTAATCCTTTTGCCCAAAAAAAGCGTAATCTGGTTTCACCAAATCAAAAAGCTTATAAACTATTTGCGTAACGCCCTGGTAATGGCCAGGCCTAAACTTGCCCTCTAAAATGGTATTAAGAGCGCCAACCTCATATTCCCAAACTTCATTGGGTTGATACATTTCCTCCACATCCGGGCTAAACAATACATCGCAACCGGCTTTTATTAACAATTGTTTATCCTCCTCAAAAGTTTTTGGATATTTCAAAAGGTCTTCGGTATTGTTAAACTGCGTGGGATTTACAAAAATCGTAGCTATGGTAATATCGCAATGCTGCTTAGCAATTTCAACCAAAGAAATATGCCCAAGGTGCAAGGCGCCCATTGTAGGTACCAAACCAATGTTTATCTTTTTTAAATCAAGAGTATCCAAATAGGTTCTCAGTGATTTCTTAGTGTTAAATACTTTCAAAAACTTAAATGCTTTTAGTGGGTCAAATGTGGCTAATTTGTTGTTGATAAGCAAAGGCCATTTACGAAAAACATTGTAACTCCGCAAGAAATTTATTATATTTGCACTTCAAAAAAGAACTTCTTAACAAAAACTTATCAAAGATTTAGGAGATGGGAAAAACCAAGCTTTTGTTTATCACTCACGAAATGTCGCCATTTCTGGATTTAACAGCAATTTCAAAAATTACCAGAGCCTTACCGCAAGCAATGCAGGAAAAAGGCTATGAAATAAGAATATTAATGCCTCGTTTTGGTAACATTAATGAAAGAAGAAACCGCCTTCATGAAGTGATTCGTCTTTCTGGGATGAACATCATTATAGATGAAACAGACAACCCGTTGATCATTAAGGTTGCATCTATCCCATCCGCCAGAATGCAGGTTTATTTTCTGGATAATGAAGATTATTTCCACAGAAAATACGTTTTTAATGACGGTAAAGGGAAGTTTTATGCCGATAATGACGAGCGTACAATTTTCTTTTGCAAAGGGGCATTAGAAACCGTTAAAAAATTAGGTTGGTCTCCAGATATTGTTCACTGCCATGGTTGGATGAGTTCTTTAGTACCAGCTTATTTAAAAACAAATTACAAAGATGACCCAACATTTAAAGATGCCAAAATAGTTTACTCTGTTTATGAAAATTCTTTTGAGGGCTCTTTGGGCGATGAATTTGCTAAAAAAGCCTTAATTAAAGGGATGGACGAAAAAGCGGTTGTTAATTACACTGATGCCAGCCACAACGGATTAAATAAAGCGGCTATCCAGTACGCTGATGCTGTTGTTTTGGGTGCCGAAAATGTAAACGAAGAAGTGTTAAACTTTGTTAAAAAGTCAGAAAAACCCGTTTTAGACTTTGCATCTACCGCAGATTTCGAAAATTATTACAATTTTTACCAAGAAATTGCGACTGATGAATTGGTGTCTGTAGCTTAAAATATTCAAAAATTATATGAGATTTATAAAATCAGACTTATTAACCTTGTTAGTAAGTCTTTTTATTTTTGCGAGCTGTAAAAACCCAACAGGTGTTGGTTTGGATGTTGCCCCCGATATCGCCCTAAATAGTAAACTGGTTGATACCAGCACCGTAATTACCAAACTTCAAAAACAAGATACGATTTTAACTAATTTTACAGATCGAAGCGTACTTGGCTATTTTAACGACCCTGTTTTTGGAAAGACTACGGCTAACATAGCAATGGCACTTAGTATGCCCAGCGCTAATTTTAAGTTTGGCACTAACCCCACTTTAGATTCGGCGATACTTGTGCTACCTTTTACCGGTTTTTATGGCGATAGCGTGAATTCTACCTTTACCGCAGAAGTAAGGCAACTTGGCGAGGTACTTTACACCGAACCGTTAACAAGTTATTACTCTAATAAAAAATGGAATGCAGGTTCAACCATCATTGGCAGCAAACTAGTAACCACTAATTTAAAGGACAGTATTGTGCTGCAAGATATTATTAAAGGAAAACCCGATACCATTAAGCGAGTTCCGCGACAACTGAGAATTAAGTTGGATGCCAATTTTATAAAAAATAACTTTATTGACCTTGATTCTGTTAACAAGGTTTCAAATCTGGTATTTAATAATTACATCAAAGGTCTGTTCCTTTCTGTAAACAAATCCTCAACCACCGGCGCAGGAGGCTTATTTTCTTTTGATACCAATACAGCAGGTGCCTCTCGCTTAGATATTTTTTATAAAACAACCAGTTCGGCAGGCGTAATTGATACCTTGCTAAATTCTTTTAACATCACTAACGGAAACGCAGCGACCGAGCTAACTTGGGATATGGACGGCACCGCGGTTAAAACCGAGTTAGAAAGCACTGCAAAAAATAGTACGTCTCTGTACTTAAAAAGTTTAGGTGGAACGCAGGTGAAGGTCCAGTTTCCGTACATAGAAAAGTTAAAAGCATTAGGTGAGAACGTTACAATTAACCGGGCAGAGCTTGTTTTTTACATTGAAAACCCTCAAACCAACAATAGCTATGCACCACTCAGCAGGTTGCGCACTTATCGTTGGGATATTGCACAAAGACCGCAATACATACCAGATGAATCACCAAGTGATCCTCGTAATCTCGGAAGCGGTTTTGTAGGCGGCTTTTATAACAGCACCACCACATCTTATACGTTCAATTTTACAGCCTACATCCAGGATTTAATGAGCGGAAGAATTAAAAACTATGGTACATTCATATTACCATCAGATTTTGCCAATCCGCAAGGGTCGCTAAATATTTTGGGCAGGTCTGTGGTAGGCGGCGGAAACAATGCAAACTATAAAGTAAAACTTAGGGTATTTTATACCGACCAAAAGTAATTTTACCGATACTTTATTAATGAAACTATATTTTGTAGATTAGCAGCGTCTTCAAAATATAGTTTTTTTTATGTGTGGAATTGTTGGTTATATAGGCTTCAGGGAAGCTTATCCCATCGTTATTAAAGGTTTACAACGTTTAGAATATAGAGGTTACGATAGTGCCGGTGTAGCTTTGCTAGACCACTCATCAAACGTCAATATTTACAAAAAAGCAGGCAAAGTTGCCGATTTAGAGCATTTTGTAGAAGGGAAAGATCATTCTGGTTCAATAGGAATGGGACACACCCGATGGGCAACCCACGGCGCTCCGAGCGATAGAAACTCTCATCCGCACCAGTCTGGTGACGAAAGATTATCTATTATTCATAATGGTATCATCGAAAATTATGGGCCTTTAAAAGAAGAGCTGATTAGTCGTGGCCATGTTTTTAAAAGTGACACCGATACCGAGGTGTTAATCCACCTCATCGAGGACATCAGAAAAGAAGCCAAAATAGATTTGCAAGAAGCAGTTCGCGAAGCGTTAAAGCAAGTGATTGGTGCCTATGCCATTGTAATTATGAGTAAGGATGATCCCGAGATGCTGATTGCCGCTCGTAAAGGTAGCCCCATGGTAATTGGCGTTGGCGTGAAAGAGTATTTTATCGCTTCAGACGCAACCCCGATTGTAGAATACACTAAAAATGTAATTTATCTGGATGATAACGAAATCGCTTATTTGAAAACAGATGAGCTGATTATTAGATCCATCGATAATGAAATTAAAACGCCTTACGTTCAACAATTAGAGATTAAACTCGAGATGCTTGAAAAAGGAGGGTATGAGCACTTCATGCTGAAAGAAATATACGAGCAGCCTCGTTCTATAAATGACTGTATGCGTGGTCGTATTTATCCTTTAGAAGGTAAAGTTAAACTTGGCGGAGTTAAAGATTATACCAAGAAATTCAAAAATGCCAACCGTATTATTATTGTGGCCTGTGGAACATCATGGCATGCTGGTTTGGTGGGCGAGTATTTGATTGAAGAATACGCAAGGATACCGGTGGAGGTAGAGTACGCTTCAGAATTTAGGTATCGTAACCCCATTATTACCGAGAAGGATATTGTAATAGCCATATCTCAATCAGGAGAAACTGCCGATACCATGGCTGCAATTGAGATGGCAAAAGCAAAGGGAGCAACTATTTTTGGTATTTGTAACGTTGTGGGCGCTTCTATCCCTCGCTTGTCCGACGCGGGAATTTATACCCATGCTGGGCCCGAAATTGGCGTTGCATCAACAAAGGCATTTACGGCGCAAGTTACCGCTTTAACGCTTCTCGCTTTTTTTATGGCCGAGAAAAAAGGAACCCTACCGCAGGCGAAGCTTATCGCTCTGTTAAGCGAGTTGGAAAGAATCCCGAGTATGGTAGAAAAAGCATTGGAATCTGACAAATTGATCTTAAAGATTTCAGAAAAATTTAAGGATTCAAGAAATGCACTTTTCTTAGGTAGAGGAAGCGGATTCCCTGTGGCATTAGAAGGCGCCTTAAAATTAAAAGAGATTTCTTACATCCATGCAGAGGGTTATCCAGCCGCAGAGATGAAACACGGACCCATCGCTTTAATTGATGAAGAGATGCCGGTAATTGTGATAGCCACACAAAACTCTTCTTACGAGAAAGTTATTTCTAACATTCAGGAAGTTAAAGCCAGAAAAGGAATAGTGATAGCAATTGTTACCGAAGGTGATGTGGATGTAGTAAAAATGGCTGATTATGCCATTGAAATACCTGCAAGTGATGAAGCATTTTTACCGCTTTTAGCAACCATTCCGCTTCAATTGTTGTCTTATCACATTGCGGTTTTACGTGGATGCAATGTGGACCAACCACGCAATTTGGCAAAATCTGTAACGGTTGAATAGCCATGCTTAAAATAAAATCTGATTTGGAGGCCGATAAGCCTCCTTTTTTTATAAAGTTTCTTTTTAAATAGAATTTATCTATTTTACAACATGACGATAACCCAATTGGAATATGCTGTTGCCGTAGATACTTATCGTAGTTTTGTTTTAGCGGCAGAGAAATGTTTTGTAACACAGCCAACTTTGAGCATGCAAATTCAAAAGTTGGAAGATGATTTAGGGGTTAAACTTTTTGATAGATCCAGACAACCCGTTACACCAACGGAAATTGGCGTGGAAATTATAGAGCAGGCCAGAATTCTTTTGCAGGAAAGCTTTAAGATAAAAGATATTGTACAAGAGCGTAAGGGCGAAATAGGAGGTGATTTTAAAATTGGCGTAATTCCAACTGTGGCGCCGTATCTAATTCCGAAAGTAATTGGAGGTTTTTTGCAAAAATACCCGAAAGTTAGGCTTTCTGTTTCTGAGCTTACAACAGAAAACATACTTCAAAAATTAAAAGTGGGCTTGCTAGATTGTGGAATTTTAGCCACTCCACTTGAGCAAGATTTTTTGGATGAGCGCCCGGTTTATTACGAAAATTTTGTAAGCTATCTTACTAAAAACAGCCCAATTTTTAAGAAAAAGACTTTGACCACCAACGATTTAGATGTTGATAATCTTTGGCTTTTAAACGAAGGACACTGTATGCGAAACCAAGTGCTAAACATCTGTCAGCACACAAAATCTAATCATCACCAATTAAACTACAACACTGGCAGTATTGAAACTTTAATTAAAATGGTTGATATTAACGATGGTATTACCATTTTACCAGAACTTTCTTTACAAGATTTTTCTGTAAAACAAATGGATAAGGTTCGCTATTTTAAAAGTCCAGAACCAAGCAGAGAAATTAGTATCGTAACTCATAAGAATTTTGTAAAAAATCGCATGGTTGATGCTTTGGAAGCGGAAATTTTAAATAGTATCCCAAAACGGCTAAAAACTAAGAAAAAGAAAGAAGTGATTTCAATTGAAAAGGCCTAAAGAAAACTTAGTTTAGTACATTCAGTCTCTGCCTCCAATCTTACCTTTCTTCCTAAAACCAAAGCCCGGTTATCTGGTAAATGACCTGCCGGGAAATTAAAATAAACAGGGAAACTGTATTTGGGCATAATATCGTCAATGATTTCTTTTACCGAATAACCAAAGGGTGGGTCATCTTGTTTGATGCTGCTAAAATCGCCAACCAGTAGGCCTTTTAAGTATTTAAACTTCCCCGCCCTATCCAAGGTGCGTAACATGCGGTCAATGGCATAGGCATACTCGCCAACATCCTCAATAAAAAGAATTTTATCAGCATAGTCTATATCATTTTTTGCATTTAAACATGCCGTTAATAAAGTGAGGTTACCACCAATAATTTCCCCTTCGGCAATGCCTTTTTTATTGTGAGAACATTTACGAAAATTATAAACAATAGCTTCGCCAAAAAGCGCTTTTCTTAAACTTTCCAGACCGTCTTTTGAACTTTCTGAAACGGTAGCAGGCATTTGTGCATGTAAACTTTGGATCTCCATCTTTTGCAACTGCAAATGAAAAACGGTGATATCGCTAAAACCGATTATCCACTTTGGGTGTGTTAATAAAGGACTCCAGTCAATTTCGTCCACAATCCGAATGCATCCATAACCGCCCCTAGCCGCGATGATTGCTTTTACATCCTCATCATTTATAAAAGCCTGCATATCCTCCGCTCTCTGTTTATCTGTGCCCGAAAACTGATGATGCGCCGCTCCAATGGTAGAACCCAAAACAACCTCCAGTCCCCAAGATTCGAGCAGGGCGACGGCTTCGGTGATAGGAGTTTTTAGCATTTTGGCCGGGCATGTAATTGCAATTTTATCTCCTTTTTTTAAAAACGGTGGCTGTTTCATTTCTTGTGATTGGTTAAAGCTTTTTAACATTGGACAACGCAATTAAAATTTAGCGTCATTGGATGAGTGAAAGCTCCTTATTAGTTTACTTCAAGTCCGGGTGGTAATTTATAGCTCGTACTTACTATTTAACGATTTCTATCTGGAACATCTTGTCCCATTTTTTGCCCGTTACAAAAATGCGTTCACCAGCTTTATCGTAAGCTATACCATTTAAAACGTCTTGCTGTGGGTCCTTTAGTTCGCCATGGGGCAAACCCATCATGTTGATATAAGCTTCAACTGCACCGCTTTGTGGATTAATAATAGCAATCAGTTCCGACGTGTAAATATTTGCGTACAGCTTTCCATTTATCCACTCTAATTCATTGAGCTGTGTAACTGGTCCTTTGTCATCATAAACCTCTATACTTCCTTTGGGCAAATAGGTATTTTTATCTAGCTTATAGATAGTATTGCTGCCGTCTGTGTTATAAATTGTTTCTCCATCAAAAGTTAAGCCCCAGCCTTCAGCGGCGTGGTTGTAAGGAAACGTTTTGAGTAATTTAAAACTAGTCTTATCGTATTCAAAGCCTACTTTTTCTTTATAGGTGAGTTGGATAATTTTATTGCCAATTAGTGTAATCCCTTCAGCAAAATATTTTTTATCAATATCTTTCTTCTGTACAACCTCACCATTTAAAGCTACTTTTCTTAGACTAGAGTGGCCATAATCCCCAGCGCTTTCGTAAAAAAAACCATCATGAAACTCTAGACCTTCAACATACGAATCACTAGCGTGAGGATAAGTTTTAATAATTTTATAGGTGTAATTTGCCGGTACGGTTGCACTCACTAAAACCACGTTACTGGTTGCAACCTCAGCTTTTCCGTTTTTATAAATGTTGGCCGTAATAAGCCGGCTGCCCAAAGGAAGTTGTTCACTATTTACGATGAGTTGCGCCGTATCTTTTGAAGTTCCAACAAAAAGCGAGTCAACAAAATACTGTACCGAGTCGATAGCTTTATCTCCAAAATTTAATTTTAACGTAATTTGTTGCCCCGCTTTAATCACTGCTCCCGTTTCTGGCTGGCTAAAGTAAGTGGCTCCGCCCTCTGTTGAGTTATCTTGGTGGCATGAGAACAGCACTACCGAAAGGAACGCAAGAAAAACTATTTTTTTGATGTTCATTTTTATAATCTTGAAAAGCTAAATTAACAGAAAGGTTTTAAAACCGGCTAAAAATACAGAATAATCCCGCTTCAAGTTTGTGAAAATAAAAATGCCCTGTGCAATTTGCATCAGGGCATTCTACTAATTCTTATTTTTTATTTATCCTCTTTGATAGCCCGCAGCGCATCTTTTATTTGTTGGTTATCTGGGGTTAATGCTAAAGCCTTTTCAAAATAATCTTTCGCCTTAGCTTTGTCTGTTTTGATAAAATAAGCACCCTGAGAAGAGTAAGCTTCTGATAAGTTTCTCTTGTTGGCATCTGTTAATGTTGCCGGGTCCTTAGCTAACGTAATTTCAATAAATTTATCGAAAGCCGCTTTCACTTTATCATTTTGAGTAACTGGATTTAAATAATACTCTACCCTAGCTAGGTAAAGATAGGCATCGGCATTTTTTGCTTGTTCAGCAACATAAGTAAAGGCACTATCGGCGGCCAAAAGGGTATTTTTAATTTCTTCCTGGTCTGCAGATTTATTATTGATCAAATTAGCGTAATGGAAATAATTAGAGTAGCCAAGGTAAAACCAATCAACAAAAGAAGCTTTAGGCAACTTAGTTAGTTTAGCATAGTACTCGGCTGCTTTATCATATTGTTTCGACGAAAAATAAGCTTTAGCAATGCTATTTAAAACATCGTGGTTGGTGGTATCTAACTCGTAACCCTTAATATAATTGATAATAGCTAAAGAATCCTGTTTTTCTGCTTGGTAAGCTTTCCCTAAATAAAGATAATCATCGGCAATTACCCTACTTGTATCTATTTGCGTAAGGAAACTATTTAACGTCTCAATACCTCCAGCGTTGTTTTGATCTTCAATCTGGGCGTACCCTTTAAATCTTTTAGCTAAAATATATTCTTTGTTATAGTCGGGCGAAGCTATAAAGTCGGTTGCCGTTTTTTCTAAACCAGCATAGTCACCAGCGTTTAACAAGAAAATCAAATATCTGTAGCGAGAGTCCGCAGACCTATCGGTTAAATCTAAATACTTTGAATAATTTTCTTTTGCTTTTGTTAAGTAATCAGACTTTTTTGCCGGTTCAGCAGAAGTCCAACGGTAATAATTTTCTGCCAAGGCCCTGTAGGCAGGTCCAAAATTAGGGTCTTTGGCAATAACGGCTTTTAGCGTTGTTTCTGCTAGTTGAAAGTTATATGCCTGAGTCCATATCTCCCCAACAGCAACTTCTACACCTAACAGGTTATCTTTTAAGTTCATCGCCCTTTGATACTCGGCTACCGCTTCACTGTTTTTCTTTTGTGCCTTGTAAGCATTCCCCATTGCTATATGTAATTCTGGGTCTTTCTCTCCGTTTTCCTTGGCTTTCTCAAACCACTCAAATGCTTTGTTTAAGTCTCTTGAAGGTTCGTAGGTGTAGGCTTTACCAATGTAAATGTATTCTTGGTAATCTTTTCTTCGCATATCAGCAGTCGCCTTTGAAAAACTAGCCTGTGCGGCAGTTGGATTTTTTTCAAACAATGCAACCGTCCCTAATCCAATTTGGTTGAGTGTGTACTTTCCTTTCTCATCTGCAGCAATGCCTTTCTGAAAAACTGCTTTTGCAGAATCTGGCATATTTAGCTGTAAATAAAGTTCACCGTAGTAAAAATAATTCTCCGGACTTGGTTGGTTTTTAACCAGATTGGCAAATAAACTTTTCGCTTTTTGATACTGCTCGGCATTTACAGCTTTTCTGGCATCCTCTAGGCTTTGTGCCTGAGTAGCAGAAACGATAAACATGATGCTCATTGTTCCTAAAGCTATCTTCTTAACTATGTTCATATATAATTTATTTTTAAAGGTTAATATCTAAATTTAATTTGTCTGCTAGGTAAAGAATCAGGAGCCAAGCCCGATTTCAGTATTATTCTTTGTCCTATCTCGCTAGAAATGAAAGCTGCAAAGCCTGTGCCTAATCCAGCTTTACCCTCGCAGTTGATGATATATAAATCGCGTAATAACGGATAATTACCAGTTTTTAAGTTGCTTTGAGTTGGTTTTTGATACGTCCCGCTTTCCGCTTTTACTGCCAAAAACTTTAAGTTGCTTACCTCTGCAATTATGTCAGGTGTTGGCCTTTTCATCCATGCAACACTCACAATGCCTACACTGTTTGGGTTTTTGTTAACGTATTTAATAACTTCTTTGTTTGTTTTTAATGCATAAACATTTGCAGGAAACTCTTTAACGCCAGTAATTTTCATTAAGTATGCAACTGTACTTGATTTTGGGTTATCAAAAACAAAAGTTTGCCCAGTTTTTATTTTCCCTTGAAAAATTTGCTTGAGTTCCGCTATGGTGATGAGCGAATCGGGGTTTGATTTCCCGGTAATTAATGCTATGCCATCAGTAGCAAACTTGGTGTTTTTAATTATTATCTTTTTATCCAGAAAAGTTTCTTGCTCTTTCTCGGTTAACAAGCGTGGTAAAATTACAACTCCCGCACTATCGTTAAGCAGTTGGCTAATAACATCCCGTTCGGGCAGGTAGCTGATTTTAATGTTTGCCCGAGTGTAATTTTTTGAAAATATCTCGTACTCATCGTCCACAATTGGGTATAAAGACTCATCCGCCAATAGTTTACTTTCGCCGTAAGTGATGTGTTCTTTATTATCCCCGTTAAGGTTACAAGAACCGAGGAAAGAAGTAAAAATAGCTAATAGAAAAAAATACTTTACCAATTTCTAATCGTTTTGTTTGAGAAGCCTCACAAATCTAAAAAAAGAATATACAATTAAAAGCAGCCCGAACGCAACTTTCCATATTCTTTCTACCCCATACATTAACGGAAATTTATCCCAAAAAATGATAGCTACGCCAATAAAAAAATATAGCATAAACATCACTAGGCCTAAAATGAACAGAAATCGCCTTGTGGGCGATTTCTGTCTTTCTGAAAACTTTTTATAAACCATTAAATTTTATTGTGCCAATTGGAAAAAGATTGGAATGGTATAAGAAACACGTACATTTCTACCGTTTTGAACCCCAGGATTCCATTTCGGCGAGTTCTTTAACACCCTTACAGCTTCTTCATCACAACCTCCACCAATACCTCTTACCACTTTAATATCGGTTAAAGAGCCGTCTTTTTCTACCACAAACTGGCAGAAGACGCGTCCCTGTATACCGGCATCCCGGGCAACCGGTGGATATCGTAAGTTTTTGCTTAAAAATTTCCCAAATTGATCAAGCCCTCCAGGGAAAGTAGGTAAAACTTCTACGTTAGTGAAGATTTGGTTAGTATCTTCTGTTTTTTCCTGGTTAATCGGGCCTTCGCCTACTGGTGTATTTATTACGATTTCGGCATTCGGATCACCTTTTATTGTTTTTTGGCCGGGGTCCGCTTTTTCTAGCTCTTTTACGGTTGGTGGTTCTTCTTCAACTACCTGTTCATCAGGCTTAACCACCGGTGGTGGAAATTTAACCTGGTCCACTTTTGGTGGTGGCGGTTCAACGGGCGGCGGCGGCGGCGGTGCTTTCTCGTCCACAGGAGGCGGGGTAGCTAAAACCACTTCTGTAAGTTTCTCTTTCTTGGTAGTATCTTCTGGCACAAAACCCTGAAGATATTTTATTATGATCGGAGATGCAATTGCCAATGAGAACAATACGCAGCCTATAATTATAGCTTTGTTGGTGTTTCTAACATTTTCTTTACGTAGCTCGTAAGCGCCGTATTCTTTGTTTCTACCTGCAAAAACTATATCAATCCAATCTTTTTTTAGGATGTCCAGTTTAGACATGATTTTTATGTTTTAGGTATAAAATTGAATAATTGTACATTCGCAAACTATTTAAAAGCGCCTTGTTCTTTCATTAATGAAATTTCTGCCTTCTCCACTTTGTTGTTGATACCATAAGATGGTACGCCGGCAATTTTAATTTCATCAAGTATGTCTACAAAGTTTTTATAATTTGACTGGTCTGTAGGTTTTATAATCACCATTAAACCTTTTTTGGGATCGCCTGTTTTAGCAATTACATCTTTGTTATTGGTGATAAGCGATTCTCTAATACCTTTTTTTCCGTAATTGTCCACCGTAGGTGGGTTATCTCCAATTACGCCCATGTACCAAACTATCTTATTATCGTCTCCTAATAAAACCGTCATTGTTCTGGATGCTTTTACATCTAAAACCTCATCCGGATTTTTTTCATCCTTATCAGGCATGAACATATCCATGGCCTGTGGTTTAGATAAGGTAGTAGTTAGCATAAAAAAAGTGATCAACAAAAAAGCCAAATCTACCATGGCAGTTAAATCTACCCTGGTGGATTGCTTTTTGGTTCTTACCTTTCCGCCTTTTTTATTACCCCCGCCGGAGGTGTCTAATTCTGCCATCTTGCTATGTTTTTAATATTAATCTACACCTTCTAAAGAGGTAATTAAACTAAATTTATTAATATTTTGATCTTGAAGAATATCAATCACTTTTCTGATTGTTGGATATTCTTCTTTTGAGTCTCCTTTAATAGAGAACCTTAAATCAACATTGTGTAATTCTTTAGTAGCGTATCTGGCTTGTAAAATCCACTGCTTAAGCTCGTTGTTTGCGCCAGAATCACAAGGGATACCAGGCTGCGTAAGCTTAGATCTTTCTGAATTATCTAAGGCAATAAATTGCTTTAAGTTAGCTATTGGCACTCCAAAACTTTCAATCAGCGAAAAGCGTTTCTTTTCCTGGTCTGTGAAGTTTATTTTGTAGACCTCGCCAATACGTTCTAAAGTATTAATTCTCACATCCTGCCCAACAACTCCAAAAAACACTTTATCCTGTCCAACCATCAGCGTAGAGATATCTGTATCTGGTAGCTTAATGTTTACCGTAGAAGAAGGAATATCTACAGGTAGGGGATCTTGTTGTTTTGTAGTTGCCGTCAAGATAAAGAAAGTAAGTAGCAGGAAAGCTACGTCACACATAGCGGTCATATCCGTTACGGTGCTTTTTCTTTTGATTTTTACTTTTGGCATCTTTTATTTTTTAATTGTTTGTCAATTGATAAAAACTTAACCTGTGCTTACTTATGTGTAGCCGCGTAAGTTTGTACAATTGAAAAACCTGCTTCGTCAATTGAGTAGGTTAAGCTATCAATTTTAGAGGTGAAAAAGTTATAAGCGATAACCGCGAATAACGACGTTGTAATACCGGTAGCAGTGTTAATTAATGCTTCGGAAATACCGTTTGCCAATTCCGCAGAATCTGCCGCACCTGCTGCTGCTAATCCAGAGAATGCCTTAATCATACCGGTTACTGTACCCAATAAACCGCCTAAGGTACCTACTGATACTAACGTAGCAATAATGGTTAAATTTTGCTCTAACATTGGCATTTCTAATGCAGTTGCTTCTTCAATTTCTTTTTGGATAGCTAAACATTTTTGCTCTGTATCCATTACATTATCAGTTTCAACTGCTTTGTACTTTTGTAAGCCAGACTTAATTACTGCTGCAACAGATCCTTTTTGCTTATCGCACTCGCTAATAGCCGCGTCAACGTTATTAGCTGCAAGCGAAGCTTGTACTTTTCTAACAAAAGCATCAACATTGCCAGATCCGGCTGCTTTACTAATTACGAAAAAACGCTCGATAGAAAAAACTATTACCATAAGTAACATCGACATTAAGAAAGGTACAATATATCCTCCTTTATAAACCATTCCGAAGTAATTGCCTGGAAGCGGTTGATTTTCATTACTTCCACCCTGAAAGTTAGAGCCATCTCCCATTACAAGTAAGAATAAAGTCCATCCTATTGCTATGCAGATTACGATTGCTAGTCCTGCGAAAATCCCTGAGCCCTTTGAGTTCTCCTTTTGTGCTGTGGTAGGTTTTGGTGCGTTTGCCATTTTTTGTTTTTTTAGTTTTTGAATTTAAATTAATGTGTGTAATACTGTTTTTTTAAAATGCGAATAACAAATTTATGATTTATAGTTTAAAATCAAAGTTTTTTGAAAATTGGCTTTAATTGGCTTAAAAGCGCTCTTTTTTGCTCTTGCGCATTATATAACGCTAAAAATAAAAAAGATTGCCCTCACTGAACAATCTTTTACAATAAAAATCATTTTGGCGTGAAAAACCAAATTAAAACTATTTTATTTTATGCAGAAACGATAATGCAGTTTTGGTAAGTATGATTATTAATTAACTAGCAAATTAACTAAGGTCTGATTGCGTTTGTGTTAATTTTTTATTAGTAATCGCTTTTGCGCTTGTTTGTGCTAGCCGCCGGCTTGCTTTGCTTTATGCCCTTTTTCTGCAAGCAGCTGTAACACCTTTTGTCTAAAATCACCCTGAATTAAAATTTCTCCGTCTTTAGTGGTGCCACCTACGCCACATTTGGATTTTAAATGTTTTCCTAATTCTTTCAAATCTTCATCTGTACCTACAAAACCAGTAACCAGCGTAACCGCTTTACCGCCGCGTTGCTTCTTGTCTAACTGTACCCTAAGCTGTTGTTGGTTTGCGGCCAAAGTCTCTTGTGCCTCTGTTTCAAAACTAGCTAATGCTTGCGCTGGATTTGTGGAATAAACCAGACCATCAAACCCACTTATTTTCTTAAATTTCTTACTCATAGCTCATCAAAACTTATATTATTAAATGTAACGCTAAAGGCTTTACACTAACTTGTAAACATTCGCCCATTATAAAAGGTTCGCCATCCACATGAACAGGCCCTGCAATTTCTCTAATAATTTTAAAGCTTTTTGCTTTTATAATCTTTACGTATCTAGAGTTTGCCGCCGTTTTTGCGAACATCCGATAACCTAGTACCGGGAACATCCTTAAAGGAAAGGGCTTAATTATACAGATATCCAACAAGCCATCTTGCGTAGATGCAGTGGGGGAGATATGCGCATTATTACCATACTGCGATGAGTTTGCTATGCTTAACATAAAAGCATTGGTTTCAATTTTACCGGCATCGGTTATAATCTGGTAATTTTGCGATTGATAGCCCACAACTTCCTTTAAAGTAGATTTTATGTAGCCTATAAATCCGCGTTTAACGCTATTTGCAAAATGTGCGCTGATGTGCGCATCAAAACCCATACCCGCCATGTTGAAGAATTTTTTTTCATTTAAAATACCTACATCAATTGCGGTAGTTTTTAGCGCATTAATTTTTGCTATCGCCTTGCCGTTGTCTAAGGGTATGCCTAAAGTTCGGGCAAGGCCATTTCCAGAACCGCAGGGCACAATTGCCATTATTTTATTTGAAGATTCTAAAACGCCTGCTACCTCATTTATAGTGCCATCACCACCAACCGCAACTACAATATCCACGTTACCAGCCACTGCCTCTTGTGCCAATATTTTTGCATGGCCAGCGTGTGTACTGTAAATTGTTTTTGCCTCAAAATTTTGGTGATTTAAATATTTATCAATTAAGTTTGGTATAAAAACCTTGTTTAAACCGCCAGATATTGGATTAACGATGAATAGGATACGCTTTCTCAAAACTTTAATAAATGTAACCCTACAAAGTAATTCTTATTTTTCGGAAAAATAAAAAATGTTATACCTTTGTGCCTAATTAGTGGAATGATTTGATATGATTGCGACCACGTAAAAAAAATGCTAAAACATTGTCTGTTTGGTTTAACCGCAATCTCTTTTTTTCTTTCCAGCTATATATTGTTAAACGTTAAACATTTATAACATGTCCTATTTATTTACCTCCGAGTCTGTTTCGGAGGGACATCCGGATAAAGTTGCTGACCAAATATCAGATGCTTTAATTGATAATTTTTTGGCTTTTGATAAAGATTCAAAGGTGGCTTGCGAAACCTTGGTAACCACAGGGCAAGTTGTGTTAGCTGGCGAGGTACGCTCAAAAACCTATCTGGATGTGCAACGCATTGCCAGAGAGGTAATCAAAAAAATTGGTTATACTAAGTCTGATTATATGTTTGAGGCAAACTCTTGTGGCATTTTATCTGCCATTCATGAGCAATCTCAGGATATAAATCAGGGTGTGGATCGTTCTAATCCGGAAGAACAAGGGGCAGGCGACCAAGGGATGATGTTCGGTTATGCATCAAACGAGACTGATAATTATATGCCCTTGGCTTTAGATTTGGCACATAAATTATTAATCGAGTTAGCCGCCATCAGACGCGAAAACAAAGAGATTAAATACTTAAGGCCTGATGCAAAATCTCAGGTGACTATAGAGTATGATGATAACCACCAGCCTATAAGGATTGATAGCATCGTGATTTCTACACAACATGATGATTTTGATGAAGAAACAAAAATGTTGGACAAAATTAAAAATGACATCATTTCTGTTTTGATTCCACGCGTTAAAGCCTCATTAAAACCAGCGTTGCAAAAGTTGTTTAATAACGATATTAAATACCATATTAATCCAACAGGCAAATTTGTAATTGGCGGCCCACATGGTGATACCGGGTTAACAGGCAGAAAAATTATAGTAGATACTTACGGCGGTAAAGGCGCACACGGTGGTGGTGCGTTTTCTGGTAAAGACCCCTCAAAAGTTGACAGATCGGCCGCTTATGCCACCCGCCATATTGCTAAAAATTTGGTTGCAGCAGGTGTTGCAGACGAAGTTTTAGTACAGGTTTCTTACGCTATTGGTGTAGCACAGCCTTGCGGTATTTTTATAGATACCAACGGAACTGCAAAAGTTAACTTGAATGATGGCGCAATTGCTAAAAAGGTAGAAGAAATTTTTGATATGCGCCCGTATTTTATAGAGCAGCGCTTAAAGCTTAGAAACCCAATTTATTCTGAAACCGCTGCCTATGGTCACATGGGGCGTAGAAATGAAATTGTTGAAAAAACTTTTTTAGGTGCTAACGGCGAAAAGAAAACTGTAGAAGTTGAACTGTTTACTTGGGAAAAGCTGGATTTTGTAGATAAGGTAAAAGCCGCCTTTGGCCTTTAATTGTTTCAAAAAAATCTTTAAAATCCCTTTATAACGTAAAAACCGAAGCCTTTCTAAAAGATGATAGGCTTCGGTTTTTTTTTACATAAAAGTAAAACAGCTTCATCAGTCAGCAGCTTTATCGTATTTAAAGCTCGGCTTTCTCACGTTTACTGCCATCGTACAACTCATACTCTAACAATCTACAATCTAATTTTCCATTGTAAAACTCCATTCTTTTGGATGCCCTCAACCCAATTTTCTTGGCCAAATCCGGATTTCCGGTAAAAATGTAACCGTTATAACCTTTACAGCTTTGCTTCATAAAATCGCCCATGCGTTTGTAGGTGGTTTCCAATTTTGAGTGCACACCTAAACGTTCGCCATACTCCGGATTAAACATAATTATGCCTTTCCCTTCCGGCATTTCTGTATCAGCAAAATCGCAGGCATAAAATTCAATTAAATGGTCCACTCCGGCAGTTTGTGCATTCTTTACAGAAATATCCACCGCATCATCAGAAATATCTGTGGCTATAATCCTAAAATCAATCTTTTTAACCACCTGCTCCTTCAATTTTCTTCGCTCTGCAAAAAACACTTCTTCATCGTAACCTAAAATATGCATAAAACCGTAATTCATACGCAATAAACCCGGCGCTCTTTTGGTGGCAATTAATGCTGCTTCAATGGCTAAAGTCCCAGAACCACACATCGGGTTCACAAAATTTGATTGTTGGTCCCAACCAGTTGCAAAGATTGTCCCGGCTGCCAAAGCCTCTAACATGGGTGCTTTCCCCGGAATTTTACGGTAGCTGTGTTTGGCCAAAGTTTCACCAGAGCTATCAATAAAAATCTCCGCATTCTCATTTTTCCAATATAAATGGATGACCGCTTTTGTATAATCCGAGCCAGAATCCGGACGAATTTTATGTTTTTCTTTAATTCTGTCCACAATCGCATCCTTCACTCTTAAGTTTGCAAACAGCGGAGTAGTGATTGTAGGGTTATCCACATTGGACGTTACAGAAAAATATCCACTAAAATCTATCAGTTTTTCCCACGCTAATTTTACCAATTCACGGTGCAACTCTTCGTGGTTTTCTGCGGTAAATTCATGTAAACGGTATAATACCTGACTTGCACATCTGAGGTTGATATTCAGCTTAATACAATCGTTTAAGCTAGCTTTTAACTCTAGCCCAGTGGGGAAAACACGGCTAGGTTTAAAGCCTAAATCCAGCACCTCTTTTTCAAGGTAAGTTGCTAATCTTTTATTACAGGTGATGATCACCTTTGAGGGAGTGTTGAAAACTTGATACATATAGGTGCGCAATTTACTCAAATAAAATTTAGAGATTTGGAACAGATTCAAACGATTTAAATTATGGATATTAAGGGAAAAGTTCATTTTATATCTGACGTTATTAACGTTACAGAAACCTTCAGAAAAAGAGAGTTAGTGGTAGAATTTGCTGAAAATCCACAATACCCAGAATTTGTGAAATTTGAAGCCATCCAAGACCGTGTTTCTTTAATGGACGATGTTAAAGTTGGTCAGGATGTAGAAGTTTTCTTCAATTTAAAAGGAAGAGAATGGACCAACAAGCAAGGTGAAAAACAATATTTCAACACTTTGCAACTTTGGAAGGTAACACCGTTAGGTGCAGCTGAGGCGGGAAGCCCAAGTACACCAGCTTACGCACCGCCGGTTGATATTTCTTCAACTCCGGGCGAAGACGACGACCTTCCGTTTTAAATAGCCTATTTTCTAATTACAATGCGATAAAAAGCGGCTTCAACATCCCACGTTGACCGCTTTTTTTATGTCAAAATTTTTGGGCGTTTTAACACGCTATTCACTCATACTGCGCAAGGCCTTAATCACAAGCCGGTATCCGTTGCTATCGTTAACGCGGAAATCCCTGGTCTTTTGACAATTTTAATGTTAGGCTTTTTTATACTGCTTAGGTAATTTTTTAATTGCCTAAACGGCTGTGTATTTAAAATTAGTAAATTGCTTCCTCAAAATTTTATAAACTATTCTTTCATGAAATTTAAGTTAATAAGCCTGTTTTTAATTTTCCTTAGCACCCTAACAATTGCACAAACTTCTCCTCAATTAAATTCTTCTGAAATATTATTAGCCATAAAAAAGCTAGGAGTTACGGGCAGTGTACTTTATATCGCCGCACATCCGGATGATGAAAACACCCGATTATTGGCTTATTTAGCAAAAGAAAAAAACTATAAAACAGGTTATTTAGCTTTAACCCGTGGCGACGGTGGACAAAACCTAATAGGAACAGACCAAGCCGAAGATTTAGGATTAATTAGAACGCAGGAACTTTTGGCGGCTCGCAGAAACGACGGAGCGATGCAATTTTTTACACGAGCAAATGACTTTGGTTTTTCAAAAACGCCAGAAGAAACTTTTAAAATTTGGAATAAAGATTCCATCCTTTCAGATGTGGTTTATATCATCAGAAAATTTAGACCAGATGTAATTATTACCCGTTTTCCGCCGGATGCTAGAGCAGGACACGGACATCATGCTGCTTCGTCCATTTTAGCACAAGAAGCGTTTTCCGCAGCTGCAAACCCTAAAATGTTTCCAGAGCAATTGAAACAAGTTGATGTTTGGCAGGCAAAACGCATTTTATGGAATAATTATAATTTTGGAGGCAATGATAATACATCAGACGACCAGCTAAAAATTGATGTCGGGGTTTACAACAAACTGCTGGGCAAAAGCTACGGAGAAATTGCTGCCGAAAGCCGGTCGATGCATAAAAGCCAGGGATTTGGAAGCGCCAAACAGCGTGGGAGCAGTTTAGAATATTTTAGTTCGTGGAATGGTGCGCTGCCAAAAAATGATTTAATGGATGGCATAAGCGTAGATTGGAGCAAAATTAAGGGGGCTGAAAAAGTTGACGGAATGGTTGCTTCTGTGGTGAATAGCTTTAATCCGCAAAGGCCAGAAAAAAGCGTACCGCAACTACTAGAATTATATAAAACCCTTTCAAATTTACCCAAAAGTGATTTGGTAATTACCAAAATTAATGAAGTAAAAAATACTATTCTCGCTTGTAGCGGAACTTGGTTCGAAGCTTATGCTGCTTCCGCATTTAATGCAGTAAATACACTGTATAAAGTCAAAGTTGATTTAATCTCGCAAAGCGATGATGTAAAAATAACCATTAAAAATTGGGATAAATCAGCAAACCTGCAACCTAACAAATTGACCACCGTAGATGGCGAAAAAGCTTCAACAAATATTAGTCAGCCGTATTGGCTAGCAGAAGCTCATGATATTGGGCGTTACCACATCGCTAACCAAAACCTACTAAACTACCCAGAAGGAAAACCAGCTGATTCACTTGAGTTTTTAGTAAACATCAACGGCACCGAATTAAATTTTCAGCGCCCAATAGTTTATAAATATACAGATGCGGTGCGGGGCGAAGTTTACCAGCCTTTGGCAATTACGCCACCAGTTACCGCAACCATCAACACCAAGGCATTCGTTTTTAACGATAAAATCACCAAGGGTATCACCATCAAATTAAAAGCTTTTAAAGATAATGCATCGGGTACGCTGAATTTAAAAACTCCGAAAGGATGGGAAATCTCACCAGAAAAAATCGATTTTAATCTTAAAAACAAAGAAGAAGAACAAAGTGTTGTTTTTACATTATCGCCTTTAGATAATGCAGAAAATGGAATGTTAACCGCCACGGTTTTGGTCGATGGAAAATCGTATAACACAGGAATAAAAACCATCAGTTACGAACATATCCCAACCATTACCTACTTCCCTAAAACTGAGGCTAAACTAGTTAAACTCGATTTGAAAAGTACGGCGAAAAACATCGGGTACATTGTTGGCGCTGGTGATTTGGTTCCGGAAGCTTTACGCGAGATTGGGTTAAACGTTACTTTTCTTTCTGAAAATGATTTAGCAAATGCTGATTTGACCGTTTACGATGCAATTATAGCTGGTGTTAGAACTTACAATGTAAACAATCGGATGAAATTTGTACAGCAGCGATTGATGGATTACGTAAAAAACGGCGGTGTTTATTTGGTGCAGTATAATGTGAACCGACCTTTGTTAATTGACCAAATTGGGCCGTATCCATTTAATATTTCCAGAGACCGCGTTACGGAGGAAAACGCAAAAGTGGACTTTGTAAATCCACAGAGCAGAGCTTTAAATTACCCGAATAAAATCACGGAAAAGGATTTTGATGGGTGGATACAGGAACGTGGAATTTATTTTGCTACGGATGCTTCCAAACAATATGAAAAGCCATTGAGCATGAAAGATACAGGCGAAAAGGAAAGCGACGGTTCTTTGTTGATTGCCAATTATGGTAAAGGAAAGTTTGTTTATACGGGATTGGTATTTTTTAGAGAATTACCCGCCGGCATCCCGGGAGCGTATAGGTTGTTTATGAATTTGTTGGCGAGGTAAGCTTTTCGTTTTAAAGAAGCATTGAATTTAAACGCCTTGCCTATTCATACCAACAACCAAATTCTAATCTCTAAATTTGAATTATGCAAATCAAAGATTTAACCAATTACCTAGAATCAATTGCACCTTCGAGCTATCAGGAGAATTATGATAATTCGGGTTTAATTGTGGGCGATTATAACCGAGAAATCCATAAAGCTTTAATCAGTTTAGATTGTACCGAGGCTATTGTTGATGAAGCAATTGCTACCAGTTGCGATATCATTGTTTCGCATCACCCAATAGTTTTTAAAGGCTTAAAGCGTTTTAACGGGAGTAATTACGTAGAACGCGTGGTAATTAAAGCGATTGCAAACAATATCGCACTATATGCCATTCACACCAATTTAGATAGTGTTTCGACCGGTGTAAATGCTAAAATCTGCGAGAAAATCGGCTTGATCAATTGTAAAATACTGGAACCAAAAAATGGAATTCTAAAAAAGCTTTGCTTCTTTATTCCGTTAGATTTTGCGGAGAATGTGAAAGCTGCCATATTTAATGCTGGTGCTGGCGAAATCGGCAATTATAGCAATTGTAGTTTTGCTGTAAGTGGTGAAGGCACCTTTAAAGCAAATGATAAAGCTGAGCCTTTTGTCGGCGAAAAAAGCAAGATCCACAAAGAACAAGAGCAACGCATAGAAGTGATTTATCCCGCCCCAGCGGAATCTAAAATATTAAAAGCGTTAATCAACGCTCACCCTTATGAAGAAGTTGCTTATGATATTTATAATTTAGCCAACAGCCATCAGGATGTTGGGGCTGGCATGGTAGGCGAATTAGCCGCGGAAATGGATGCGCTCGACTTTCTAAAGCATCTTAAAAAAGCAATGGATCTTAAATTAATTAGGCACACAGAAATTTTACCGAAGAGAATAAAGACCGTTGCGGTTTGTGGCGGCTCTGGAAGTTTTTTACTAAACAATGCTATTAAAGCTAATGCAGACGTATTTGTAACCGCCGATTTTAAATATCATGAGTTTTTTGATGCTGAAGATAAACTTATCATTGCAGACATTGGACATTTTGAAAGTGAGCAATTTACACAAGAATTGCTATTGGATATTATTACCGAAAAATTTCCTAACTTTGCAATCCGTTTAACAGAAAATAATACAAACCCAATAAAATATTTGTCTTAATGGAACAAACCGTAGAACAAAAGCTTGAAGCTTTATACGAGCTACAAACCATCCACACTAAAGTTGATAAAATCCGTCAGACCCGTGGAGAGCTTCCAATGGAAGTGGCTGATTTAGAAGATGACGTTGCCGGATTAGAAACTCGTATCCAAAAGATAAAGTCAGATTTAGATGATTTAGAAGATGCTATCGTTAATCGTAAAAACATGATTAAGGATGCCCAGGCATTGGTTAAAAAATACGAAACACAGCAAAACAACGTAAAAAACAATCGCGAATTTGATGCTATTTCAAAAGAAATCGAAATCCAAGGCTTAGATATTCAGGTATCTGAAAAGAAAATCAAGGAAATCCAGTTTGAAATTAACAACAAAACAGAAGTTTACGAGACTGCGTTAGCTGCCTTAGAAGAGCGTAAAAACGACTTGGAAAGTAAAAAAACTGAATTAGAAAACATCACCTCAGAAACTCAAAAAGAAGAAGAAATTTTACTTAAAGAGGCCGAAAAAGCATCTGAAAAAATTGACAGTCGCTTGAAAATAGCGTATAACCGTTTAAGAGGTAATTTTAAAAACGGTTTAGCGGTAGTAACTATTGAGCGTGATTCTTGTTCTGGTTGTTTTAACCAAATTCCGCCTCAGCGCCAGTCAGATATTCGCCAACGTAAAAAAATTATTGTTTGCGAGCACTGCGGTAGAATTTTAGTTGATGAAACTATGGCAGAAGAAATAAAAGGTACCGCAACAGTTTAAGTTGGTATTTTTATTGTTATTAGGGAAAACATCTTGAGCTAATCAAGGTGTTTTTTCGTTTTATATAGAAATTTTAAGATTGATGATTAAAAAGGCATTTGTAATATTCGTTTTGATATTAAGTAATTCGTTGGTTTCTAAGGCGAATTTTGATTTTAACAGCAATTGCGTAAATGCTTACAACGCCATTTTTGATTTACGGATTAAAGATGCCGAAGTTTTAATCCAAAGAGAAAAACAACAAAATCCTAAAAACGCCATCCCTGTTTTATTAGATAATTATATTGATTTTTTCACTTTGCTATCCTCAGAGAATAAAGGAGATTATGAGAAATTTAAAAGCAGAAGAGACGCTCGGCTTTCTTACCTAAGCAAGCAAGACAGAAATTCGCCTTATTACCTATTTGCTCAGGCGGAAGTTTTACTGCAGTGGGGAATGTTAAAAAGCAGGTTTCAGGATTTTATGTCGTCTGGCTTTGATGTAAAAAAAGCAGATAACTTGTTGGATGAAAACCAGAAGAAATATCCTAGTTTTTTACCCAACAAAAAAAGTTCGGGGTTAATTGATGTAATTTTAGGTTCAATACCTTCAAACATGAAAGGCATTGCCAGCACATTTGGCTTTAGCGGAAATGTAAACAGAGGGGTTAAAACCTTAGAGAACCTAATGACCTCGTTAAAAAGCAGTCCGTACAGCTTTTACTCAGATGAGGTCGCATTTTTTCTTTGCTATATAGAAACTGATTTAGCGCCAAACAAAAATAATTACAACAAAACCATTGCTTACACCAACACCATGAATGATAAAAGCTTGTTAAAAACCTACTTGCAGGCTTACGTTTCTAGCAGAAACTCTCATAACGATAGTGCAATTGCCTATCTGTTAAAAAGACCGAAAGGAAGTAGCTATATTGATTTTCCGAAACTGAATTACCTTTTGGGCGTGAGCAAATTGAACCGAATGGATTCTGATGCAAATGTGTATTTAATTAACTATTTAAAAGAATACAACGGAATTAATTTTGTTAAAGATGGTTATTTGAAATTGGCATATTACTACTATTTACGGGGCGACAACAGTAGGTACCAGGCTTTTTTAAAGATGGTAAAAACGCAGGGCGATTTATATGATGAAAAGGATAAGCAAGCCTTGAAAGAAGCGAATGATGTGGCACCGGATATTAATTTGCTAAAAGCGAGATTACAGTTTGACGGCGGTTATTTTAGCAAAGCGCTACAAACCTTAGCCGGCAAAGATGCAAACGACTTTAGGCTACAGCGAGATAAAATTGAGTTGTATTACCGTTTAGGCAGAATTTACGATGAACTAAACAGAGACAGTGAATCAATTAGCAATTATCAGAAAGCAATCAGCTTGGGTAAATCAACCAGTTACTATTTTGCAGCAAACGCAGCTTTAAGTATTGGCTACATTTATGAAAACAAAAACGATAAAGCCAGAGCCGCTAGTTTTTTTAAACAAGCCATCGCCATGAAAGACCATGAGTACGAAAACAGTATAGAAACAAAGGCTAAAGAAGGTTTAAAGCGAATTGGTTATTAAAGTCTTTAGCTTGTTACTAAAAAATCGGTTTAGCTTTTTTATGCTTTTCCAATGTGCGCTTTAATCAGGCCAATTACTAAGGCTACTTCTTTTTTTAGCTGCGAGTAAAGATCGTTTAGTTTTGGCTGGTCAAAAGTTTCCAGCTGTTCAATTTCTCTGGAGATTTCTGCCAAAGCATCTAAGCCCGTTCCGGAAGAAGTTCCAAACAGTTTGTGCCCCAAGGCGGTAATCATTGCCAAATCCTTGCTTTTTATCAATTCTTTAAAATTGGCCTCAGCTTTATTCAGCTCATCAATTGTTAAGTTTAAAACCAGTTCAATCGTTTCGGCATCATTACCCATAAACTCTTTCAGCCTATCGGCATTGAAATGTGTAACCTGCTTTTCAGTTTGCGGTGCTTCATCCAGCGTTTCTACAGTTTCCTTTTTAAACCATTTTGTAAACAAAGCCGCTAAATCATCCTCAACAAAAGGTTTAGTCACAAAATCATCCATACCAATTTCTAAACAGCGTTCTTTTTCTCCTTTAATATTGCCCGCGGTTAGCGCAACAATTACAGGTTTTGTTTGATCGGCTTTTAAAGAAATAATTTTTTCGGCAGCATCATAACCGTTCATAACGGGCATTTGTAAATCCATAAATATCAAATCCGGATTTTGTGCCTTATACTGTTCAATAGCTTCCTCGCCATTGCTTGCCTCAAAAACACTAGCATTAGGCAGTATTCGGTTAATTACGGTTTTTGCCAGCAGCTTGTTCACCAAATTATCTTCAACCACTAAAATATTAAATTTAGCACTATTGGTATTATTGGCGCTTTTGGTAACGGCAACTGCTGCGTTTTCATTTTTATGAAGTTTGGCTAGCTTGCCAAACAGTTCCTGCATCTTTATGGGCTTCACCATCCGGATGTTTACGCCGTACTCCTCGCAAATTTTTATAATTTTTTCATCGTCAGAAGAGCTATGTAGCAACATTATCGGTAAATCCTTTGCGTTTTGCTCAAACGTTTTCCTAATTTTTTGAATCGTCTCCAGGCCATCCATATACGGCATGTGGTAGTCCATCAAAATCACATCGTACTTTTTACCCTCGCTTAATAGCTGCAGCGCTTCTAAGCCATTTTTTGCTTCGGTTACCTTAATATTTTTAAGTAAAAGCATTTGGCGTAAAATAAGCCTATTGTTTTCATTATCATCAACTACAAGCGCCTTTTTAATAAAGCTTATATCTTCTGTTAAATGGTTTTCGCCACGTTCAGACTTTAGTCTCAGTTTAAAATAAAAAGTGCTTCCGTACCCAATTTTACTTTTAAGCTGCAACTCGCTACCCATAAGGCCTAACAATCTGTTAGATATGGTGAGCCCCAATCCTGTACCTCCGTACTTTTTTGTAGTGGATGCATCTTCTTGTGAAAAGGCATCAAATATCTTCACCTGTTTATCGGGATGTATGCCTATACCTGTATCCCTAACTTCAAAACATAGGTTAATATGCTCATTTTCCAAAGTGCTTTCGGCGTATATTTTAAGTTCGATTTCGCCGTGTTCTGTAAACTTGATTGCGTTTCCTAAAAGGTTAACCAATACCTGTTTTAAACGCGTATTGTCCATATATACAAACCGAGGCAAGCCAGGCTCTATATTTAAGAGCACTTCTAAACCTTTGTTTTGTGCCTGGAAAGTAATAATGTCTGATGCCTGACTGGTAAGTTCAAACAAATCGCATTTTTCAATATCCAGCTCTAATTTTCCGGCTTCTATTTTAGAGAAATCTAAAATATCGTTAATAATGGCTAGTAAAGCATTGGCAGATTGATTGACAATAGTAAGGTATTGGTGTTGTGTTTGGTTTAATGCGGTTTTTAGCACCAAATCCGTAAAACCAATTACGCCGTTTAGCGGTGTCCTTATTTCGTGGCTCATACTGGCCAAAAATTCTGATTTTGCTACGCTAGCAGCTTCTGCCTGGGCTTTTGCTTTTTCAAGGGCAATCCGGTGTATATAAGTTTCTGTAACATCTTGGAAAGTACCTGCAACCCTAGTACAGGTTTCGTTTTTAAATTCAGGAGTTCCTATAGCCCGCACCCACATTTTTTTGCCCTTGGCTGTGGTAATTTCTGTTTCTACGTTGTACGGTAAGCCTTCAGAAACCGCTTTTTCAAAGGCTGCCGCAATGGCTTTTCCGCCATCATCAAAAAAAGAGATAGCTGTTTCAAAAGTAGGTTCAAAATCATCATCCACCTCATGAAGTGCTTTTGTAATGCGAGACCAAAACACCTTGTTTGTTTTCATGTCAACTTCCCAAGCGCCAATTTTTGCAGCACCGTTGGTTTGCTCTAACATGGATTTGGTACGTTTTAAATCAGCTTCAAGCTGGTAGCGCTCTGTAATATCCACCGCGTTACCAATTACATATTTTTCGCCAGAAGGGCTGGTTTCTAAAACATTATTAAACAGCCATGTTAATGTTGAGCCGTTTTTATGTTGCGTGTACATTAATCCATTTGCTTTGCCTTGGCTTTGTACTGCCGAGAGGTAAAGTTTCATATACTCGTACCTGGCCTCGGGAATCAGGTTAAAAAGGCTGGTTCCAACAAGTTCATCTTTAGTATAACCTAAGCTTTTAGCTCCGGCGCTGTTCACTGTTAAAATGTGCCCGTCTAAATCATGGGTACACATAAAAGCGGTAGAATTTTCAAAAAAAGCGCTAAGTTTTTGTTCGGATATTTTGAGGGCTATTTCTTTTTCCCGGGCATCTGTTACGTCTCTGGCAATGGCAAAATATTGTCTGCTTACGGGGTCTGGGGTTGCGGCCCACTCCAAAATTTTATAATCGTTATTTTTTGTTTTAAAACGATGCGAGAAAGTGGTTGTTGGAATCCCGGTAACTAAAGCGTGTAGCTTATCTTTAGAAAACTGCAGATCATTTGGGTGGATAAAGTCGAAAAAAGATTTGCCGTTTAAATAAGCTGTATCCCAACCTAACAAGTGTTTAAAAGCTTTGTTAGTGTTTCTAAAGGTGCCATTTGGTTCAAGTACGCAAATTAAATCTCTTGAAATCTGAAAAAGCTTGTCAAAATTTTCTGTTTCCTGTATTTTTCTTTGCAATACAATTAAATCAATAACAGATTTCGAAAGCGCTTCTAAGGCTATTACTTGGTGTTGGGTAAGTTTTCTGGGCTTGGTATCAATTACACACAGCGTTCCTAAAGCAAAACCGTTGGGGTCAATTAGCGGGCAGCCGGCGTAAAATATAATATTTGGGTCTGAGGTGACTAAGGGGTTATTTTTAAACCTGAAATCTTTACTTGCATCTTCTACTTCAAAAATTTTATCGTTTTGGATAGAGTGGGTACAGAAAGAGATTTTCCTGGGTGTTTCTGAAACGCCTAGGCCAACCCTTGATTTAAACCATTGCCTGTCTTCGTCAATCAATGATACCAATGATATCGGTGTTTCGCAAATAATTGATGCAAGTTCCGTAAATCTATCAAATGTTTCTTTAGGTAATGTATCTAAAATCTGGTAGCTCTTTAACGCAGCTAACCTCTTTTCTTCGTCTTGATTGATCATTGATATTAAAATCCTTCGTTTCTTTCAAAAAAATTAAACGGTACAATGTCGTATTTTAATGCTTCATTAACTAAAATTTTTCTGTGCAAATTTTTAGGCTCAGTAATTTAAGCCTGCTTGCAAAAAATACAACTTAATGATTAACCAGGTAGCTATTTATTAAAGACTTTACCAAGCGGGTTTCGTGTTTAAGCTTAAGCAGTAGTTGTTTTAAGGCGCTAGGGTCAAAGTTTTTTTGCTGTTCTATTTTTTTAACGGTTGTGCACAACCTTTCTAAGCCAACAGAAGCTGTTGTGTTTACCAGCTGATGTGCGGTTAATTGCATTTCAGCTAAGCTTTTATTTAAAAAATAATCGTCAAATTTTTTGATGGCCACCCTTAATTCATCCAGCACTTTTAAAAGAATCTCCTTAATTTTCGCTTTGTCATCGCCCAAATATTTGTACATATTGTCAAAATTAAAGGGCCTCAGTTCCGGTAAATTGTTATCCTCTTTTGTATTCATGATAGCTTGGTTGTTAAGCTTTTTTACGAGACCAACAAAATAAAGTTTAGTTTTTTTAAAATTTTTAGTCGTACCAGTAAAAAAATGTTCAATTATTTTATTGTTGTTATTTTTATTAAAAATTGTTTCTATTTTTAGTAAGAATTTAATAACCTATTTCATTAATTATCGTACAACACCCCAAACAACCTTGTGCTAAGGTTGCAAAAGGTTTGTTATTTACTCAGATAATATGGGTTACAAATCTTTTCTAAGTTTTATTGTGTAAAATACCCGCCCTCAGAACGTGAGGTCGGGTATTTTTTTATAGCTATATTTTGAGAGTTGGTCTTAAAATTTTAGATTGTTAGCTTATTTTGTTGCATTGCATGTTCTTAAACCTTTTCTTAGCAAGCATAAACCGTTAAAAAATTGGAAACAACTAAAGTTGGGCGTTTAAATATTTCTTTGGTAGCACTGCATGTGGCGTTTTGGTGCATGCTACTTTTGCCGCCATTTTTTTTTAAATTTAATGGTCCGGCGGGTAGTGTTTCTGATAGTTTCATTTACCGTACCCTCATCAATAATTTTCTGCTGATTTGTATATTTTACATCAACGCATATTATTTATTTCCGGTTATTTTTAAAAATAAGAACTGGCTTTTTTATCTGCTTACGCTTGTTTTAACTTTAACAGTTGCCTATTTCATCTCCAAATATGTTGAAAGCGATATTTTCCCGAGCAAACGCAGATGGAACAAATCCATTATCCCTAATTTATTTGGTTATGTGTTTATTGTGGGTATTAGCTGTAGCTACCGTATAATTGTTGATTATTTTGAAAATCAAAAAACAGCTAAAGAAAAAGAAACTGAAAACTTAAAAACAGAACTTAGCTTTTTGCGCTCGCAGGTAAGTCCGCATTTTATGTTTAATGTACTTAATAATCTGGTTTCGCTGGCCCGTAAAAAAAGTGATAAAATGGAACCGGCTTTATTGCAGCTATCATCACTTTTGCGCTACATGCTGTACGAAGGCAATGAAAGCAAAATAGCAATTGAGCAAGAAATAAATTACCTCCAAGGTTATATCGACTTGCAAAAATTAAGGTTTGGCGACGATGTTGAGGTTTCTTTTAGCGTTACCGGCGATACTACCGATTTTTTGCTGGAGCCTATGATATTAATCCCCTTTGTAGAAAATGCTTTTAAGCATGGTATGGGCACCTTAGAAAACCCAAAGATTAACCTAAGTTTGAAGATTTATGCAGATTATATTGTTTTTGAGGTTGAAAATGATATCGCCCCAAGTAGCGATACCAAAGATTACAGCTCGGGAATAGGGCTAATAAATACAACGCGTAGGCTAGAGCTATTGTACAATAAAGCGCATGAGTTAACCATTAACGAAACCGAAGGACGCTACAGGGTTAAACTAAAATTAGGCAAATATGATTAACTGTTTGGTAGTTGATGATGAACACCTGGCAAGGGAATTAATGGAAGACAACATTCGCTCTGTCCCTTTCTTAAACTTTATTGGCAGCAGTAAAAATGCCACACAAGCCTTGGAAGTGTTAAGAACAGAAAAAATTGACCTAATTTTTTTAGATATCCAAATGCCGGGTTTAAGTGGCTTGCAAATGTTAAAGAGCATTACCGCTAAATTACCCATGGTAATCATAGTAACCGCTTATGAAAAATACGCTATCGAAGGTTTTGAGTTAGATGTGGTTGATTATTTATTAAAGCCAGTTTCACTAGATAGGTTTTTAAAGTCCTCAAATAAAGCTTATGATTTATTTACACTCAAAAACAGTGCATCAAACAATGATGAGCTAACGCAAGACTACTTATTTGTGAATGCAGATTATGCGAACGTTAAAATAAAACTTCTCGATATTGAATACATTGAGGGCCTTAAAGACTACATAAAGATATACCTGATAGGTAAAGATAAACCAGTAATTACCCGCTTAACCATGCGTTATCTGGAAGAAAAACTGGCAAAAAAAGATTTTTTACGCGTTCACAAATCCTACATTGTTTCCTTAAACCACATGAGCGCCTTTAAAAGAAACCACGTGGTATTGCCTACCAAAGAAATATCGGTAACAGACCACTACCGCGAAGCTTTGTTGCAACACATCAACAACAATAATCTGTAATCCTAATTAAACAAAGGTTTATCTACGTTTTAGCCCGATAGGTAGCAAACATTTCCTTAATTGGGCAAGGCTGCTTATCATCGCCAAATTTTAGGCAGCTAAACTGTTTTTAGGCTTTTAAACTAGGCCGCAAAACAATTTAGCTTATTTCTGATTATTGATGAACACGAAAAATATAATGAAAAAAATTACTTACCTGCTCCTTTTAATTTTAAGCTCTTTTTTTGCTGAGGCACAAACATCCGTTACTGTAAAAGGTATGGTTAAGGATACCACTAATCTATCTGTAATTGGTGCGGCCGTAAAGTTAAGTACCACAACGGATACCATTTTAACAAGCACAAATGTAGATGGCAGCTTTGTGTTCAATAATATTAAATCAAGGGCCTTTACTTTAACCATCACAGGGTTAGGCTACCAAACTTTTAAAAAATCTTACCTTATAAATCCAAATGTAAACACGCAAACTATTGGCGCAATAACCTTACAAAACGATAGTAAGATGTTAAACGAGGTGGTTATTAACGGCACTCCGGAGGTTACCGTAAAAGAAGATACCTTGCAGTACCGGGCAGATATGTACAAGCTTAAAGAGAATGCTTTAGCAGAGGATTTGCTCAAAAAATTGCCAGGCGTGGAGGTAGATAAAGATGGAAACGTTACCGCACAAGGTAAAGCGGTTACAAAAATTCGTATCAACGGAAAAGATTTTTTTGGTGGCGATGTTAAAACAGCAACCCAGCAGCTCCCGGCAGATGTTATTAAAAACGTACAGGTTATTGATGATTATGGCGACCAGGCAAATATTACAGGGGTTAAAAATGGCGATGCGGACAGGATTTTAAACTTTACCATCAGAGAAGACAAAAATAAAGGCTTTTTAACCAGAGGTGTTATAGGCGGAGGAGACAGCGACCGTTACCAAGGCTCTGTTTTTAGTGCTAGTTTTAATAACGATAGGCAGTTGGCGTTGCTAGCAAATTTCAACAACGTTAACGCTAATGTTTTTAACCTTACCAATACCGGCGGCGGTGGTAGGCGTCGTGGAAATTATAATCCCGATGATAGGGATGGTTTAACCAATGTAAATTCAATTGGCTTTAACTACCGCGATAGCTGGGGTAAAAAAATCACTGCTTACGGCAGTTACAGCTTTTCAAACAGAGATAATACCACCAATAACAAAAGTCTGCAACAGCTATTGGCAGAGGATGCTACCTTTAAAAACAATACGTTTAGCGATGCAAACAGTACATCTAACGGGCACCGTTTTGATTTAAATATTGAGTATAAAATAGACACGTTAAACTACCTTAAAATAGCGCCCAAGTTTAGTTACAGCAACAACAATGGCAACAATATTACCAATTTTGATATCACTACCGATAACAGTAGCTCCACCGGCACATCTAAAGAATTAACAGACTATACCAGGCCCAACTTTGGGACCGAAATCCTGTATAATCATCGTTTTGGTGCCAAAGCAAGAAATTTATCGTTTAATGCAGATTTGAATTCAAACTCAACCAACCAAAATCAGGATTATTTGTACCAAGCGAAAAACACCTTAAACGGGCAAATTGATGATTACCAAAAGCAATTGATTTTTGGGGATAATAAAAGTAATAACGTGGAGCTAACGGCAACCTACCAAGAACCGCTTACGCAAACCAAAAACTTAGAGTTTAATTACACCTATGGTTTTGCCAGAGCAGATAATAACAGGCGTGTAGAAAGCACATCTGTTAACGGCGGAAGCCCCACTTTAGACCCAACGCAAAGTAATGATTACCGTTTTGATTATATTACCAATAGGTTTGGCTTAAACTACCGCGTAAACGAGAAAAAGTATAATTATAGTTTAGGTTTTTCTGCGCAACCTTCGGTATTAACCAGCAACGCCGGCGTTCCGGATAGGAAAGAAACAAACCTTTTTCCGACCGCAAGGTTCAGCTATAAGTTTTCTAAAACCCGCGAGCTAAGCTTTAGATACAACGGCAGAAGCAACCAGCCAGATTACAGCCAACTACAACCCATTACAGATAAATCTAACAAAAACCTATTTGTTACCGGCAACCCAGAACTAGGTGCGGAGTTTACAAATGATATTTCTTTACGCTATGCAAATTTTGATTTTGCAACCAGTAATGTGCTTTTTGCAAGGATATCTTACAGCAGTACCAAAAATAAAATTGTTACCAATACCATCAATTCACCTAACGCTGCTGACCCATCTGTGTTAAGAGAAAACAGGTATTTGAATACCGATGGTTATTATAATTTGAACGGATTTTACGCTTTTTCAAAACCATTTCAAGAAAAGAAATACGTTTTAAGGTTTAGAGGATCGGCAATTTACAACAACAACATTTCTTTTGTAGATAATGCTAAGAACACCGGAAAAAACATTGTTTTAAGCCAGCGAGTAGGTATGGAAATTAACCCCGTAGCCTGGTTTGAGTTTACACCAGAGGCAACTTATACCTACAACAAAAACGATAATACTTTAAACCTACGGGCAAACTCAGAAGTAAATTCGGTAGGTTTTAATGTAGATACCAAAATATACTTTTTAAAAACATGGATTTTTGGAAGCGCTTTAGACAAAACATATAACAGCGGTTACAGTAGCATTAACAGCAACCCGTTTATCATTAACAGTTACCTAGAAAAGCAGTTTTTAAAAGGTAAAAAGGCTTCGTTTAAGCTACAGGCATTTGATATTTTAGACCAAAGTACCAGCCTTTCTTACATAGCAACGGGTAGCAGCACTACCTTATCTGAAAGCAACAGATTATCCAGATACTTTATGTTGAGTTTTACCTTCAACTTCTCTAAGTTTGCGGGCAATAGCACCATGCCAGAAAATATGGATGGCGGCAGCCGTTATAGAAGACATTAATAATTGCTTCCGGTATTTGCATTGTACCAAATTTTCTAATATCTCAAAAAAAAGCTGCCTTTAATTTGAACGAGGCAGCTTTTTTAGTATTTACTTATTTGCTTTCTGTTTGAAGTATTTTTTTGATGGTCTGCTGCTTCCGGCAGCGGGCTTTTCTTGCGAATCCCCTCTTCTTGCTGAATTGCCTATTGCATGTCGGCTATCGCCGCCAGTTTTGTTACCGCCATATGAAGGTCCTCTTCCGCCGCCTCTGCGGTTATTATTATCTGGTTTCTTTTCAGACCTTACTCCTGTAAAAGGAAAAGGATGATCCTCAATCACCGGGATATTTTTGTTAATCAGCTTATGGATATCTTTTAAAAATTCTTTCTCGTCTGCATCACAAAAAGAAAGTGCCGTTCCGTTTGCGCCTGCTCTGCCTGTACGTCCAATTCGGTGAACGTAGGTTTCAGAAATATTTGGAATTTCGTAATTGATTACATGCGCTAGCTCATCAATATCAATTCCTCTGGCTGCAATATCTGTTGCCACCAAAACACGTAAAGTTTGGTCTTTAAATGCTGCTAAAGCATTTTGCCGGGCATTTTGCGATTTGTTACCGTGGATGGCGGCCGCTTTAATTCCCTTTGCATTTAACACCTTCACTATTTTATCTGCACCGTGTTTGGTACGCGTAAAAACCAAGGCAGTTTTAATTTTTTTATCCTCTAAAACATGCAGTAAAAGATTGTTTTTGTTGTTTTTATCAACGTAGTACAAAAACTGATTGATGGTATCTGCAGTTGACGAAACCGGAGTAACTTCTACCCTTACCGGATTGTCTAAAATTGTATTAGCCAGTTTGGTAATTGCGGGCGGCATGGTAGCCGAAAAAAACAGCGATTGCCTTTTGGTGGGCAACAGC
>DASVGY010000126.1:0-2853 GCA_036379295.1 Pelobium sp. | reverse complement strand
CATTTAATACAATAATAGGCACCAACTCTAGAAACATTTTTAGTATGGTTGACCCCGTAAACAAAATGGATTTGAAAGAAGGGGACTTGGTTTTTTTTAAAATCCACAGTAAATCCATAAGTCATGTTGGTGTTTACATTGGCGACCATAAATTTGCGCATGCTTCTTCAAGCAGGGGCGTTATGATTAGCAATTTAGAAGAACCTTATTGGCAGCGTTATTTTTATAAAGGTGGCCGCGTTTTAGAAAACTTAAAAAGCCAACTTAATAACGACTAATACTCTCGAAAAGCGGAAAGCTAAGTGCTTGAGGCTGATGCGAGTTTAAAAAAAATAAAAAATCCCGCTTCCCTAAAAGCGGGATTTTTTTATGATTCGTCTTTTGTAGTTCTCACTAGGCTAATGCCCGTAAAGAAAAATATGATGCCCAATATACCTAATACAATTACTGTTCTGGTGTTGCCACTGTATTGCACAAAAGAGACTGCCGTGTAAACAAGACCAATAATACCAAGTATGGTTAATATTGCGCCAAAGGTTCGTTTTAAATTCATTTTTTAACTTATTAAGGTTAATTAACATTACTATTTTCTAACTTTTGCCCAAATAAATCCAATTACAAACAGTATAAACACTACAACAAATATCCCTACATAGTATCCGGCTTTAAAAACCCCTTCAATTGCGGCACAACTGCTTAAAGAAAAAACTAAAAACATTAAAAAGGGTATGGTTATCTTTTTCATATAGACATAAAAAAACAGGAAGATGTATTTCTTCCTGTTTTAATATAATTCAAAATGATGCCAAACTTATTTTGCAGCTGCAAAACGCTTTGCTACTTCATCCCAATTGATGGTGTTAAAAAATGCAGCTAAATAATCTGGTCGCCTATTTTGGTAATTTAAATAGTAGGCATGCTCCCAAACATCAACGCCTAAAATTGGTGTGCCTTGTACTTCTGCAACATCCATTAAGGGGTTATCTTGGTTTGGGGTAGATGTTACCGCTAATTTCCCATCGGTGCCAACAATTAACCACGCCCAGCCAGAACCGAAACGGGTAGCACCGGCTTGCGCAAATTGCTCTTTAAAAGAATCAAAAGAACCGAAAGCAGCATCAATAGCTGAGGCCAAATCACCACTTGGTTTACCACCAGCATTTGGTGCCATAACTGTCCAAAATAATGAATGGTTAAAATGGCCGCCGCCGTTATTTCTAACCGCTGCCGGGTATTTAGAAATGTTTTTGCAGATATCTTCGATAGAAGAAGAATCGTTTTTCCCTTCTAAAGCTTTATTAAGGTTGGTTACGTAAGCAGCATGGTGTTTTCCGTGGTGGATTTCCATTGTTGCTTTATCAATGTTGGGTTCTAATGCGTCTGATGCGTAAGGTAACGCAGGTAATTCAAAAGCCATAATTTTAATTTTTAGGATTGTTAATAATAATGATAAATATAAGCACCTGAAACTTAATTTTGTTCAGATTAATGTTAAGATTTTCTTTTCCGTAGAAAGAAGGTTTTAACAAGCTCACTACATTCGTCCTCAAAAACTCCGCCAACATATTGTGTTTTTGGATGTAAAATATTTTGTAACAATCTGCTAAAGCCGCGTTGTGCATCAAAAGCTCCGAATACGATTTTGGATACCTGGGTCCAATAAGCGGCGCCTGCACACATTACACAAGGCTCTAAAGTTACGTACAAGGTACAATCTGTTAAATATTTGCTGCCTAAAAAATTTGCCGCTGCGGTAAAAGCCTGCATTTCGGCGTGGGCAGTTACATCATTTAGTTGTTGAGTAAGGTTGTGGCCTTTACCAATAATGCGTCCTTTGCAAACCAATACTGCACCTACCGGAATTTCGTCTAATTCAAAAGCTAAATGAGCTTCTTTTAGCGCTTCTTTCATAAAAAATTCATCTTCGGTAATGCTGGGTTCGTTTGTAAAAGAGTAGTATTTCATTTAATGGGTTTTGGGCACAAATATAGGTTTGTTAGTGAATTATTTTTAAAACGATTTATTTGTTAAGCCTTGATCATTTGCATTAACGATAGTAGCGGATACCTGCCTGGTGATTAAGGCCTTGAGGCGTATGAGCGGATAGCGTGTTAAAATGCCCAAAATTTTAGCTGTTTGTAACATTAAATCATTTTGCTCATCTTAATACTAAAACAAAAAACATGATAGTTACCACAACAAACAACATCGACGGAAAAAAAGTAGTTAAATATTTAGGCGTAGTTTCTGGTGAAGCAATTATAGGAGCAAACTTTGTGAAAGATTTTTTTGCTAGTGTGCGAGATATTGTAGGCGGTAGGGCCGGAAGTTATGAAGAAGGTTTGCGTGAGGCGAAAAATATTGCGATGGCAGAAATGCAGGATTATGCTAGCAGAATGGGCGCAAACGCTATTTTGGGCGTTGATTTAGATTATGAAACGATGGGAAGTGCAGGAAGTATGTTGATGGTTTCTGCAAGCGGAACTGCGGTTATTTTGGAAGAGTAGGTAAGGCGTAAAGCTGAAGGCGAAAGGCTGAAAAGCAAAATACAAAAAAGCTGTTTGGTTTTACCAAACAGCTTTCCTTTTTTAATTTTAAATCTTCAAGACAGATATTTAGCACAAAATGACGCTTTAAGCTTTTTGCATTTGGCTTTCTGCTTAATTAAACCGTAGTTTCTATACTCAGTTCTTTCTTCTGCTTATCATCGATGGTGGATGGGGAATCGATCATCACATCACGACCAGAATTGTTTTTAGGGAAAGCAATAACATCGCGAATTGAGTCTAAGCCCGCAAAAATAGATACCAACCTATCAAAACCAAAAGCGATACCGCCATGAGGAGGTGCGCC
>DASVGY010000125.1:0-3814 GCA_036379295.1 Pelobium sp. | reverse complement strand
TTTAATGGCGCAGTACAGGTATTTACTCTTCTCAATTTTATTAATCAGCATTTCTTTAACCGCTTTAGCACAGGAACTTTTTCCTAAAAGAGAATTTCGTGGCGTTTGGGTAGCAACTGTGGTCAATATTGATTGGCCAAGTAAGTCAGGTTTAACCACGCAACAGCAAAAAGACGAATTAATTACGCTGTTAAATAAGCACCAAGAAGAAGGCATCAACGCCATTATGTTTCAAATTAGGCCAGCAACAGATGCTTTTTATGCCAAAAGCGAAGAGCCTTGGTCGCAATATTTAACGGGCAAACAGGGTCAGGCACCAAGTCCCTTTTATGATCCGCTTCAGTTTGCCATAGAAGAATGCCACAAACGCGGCATGGAATTGCATGCCTGGTTTAATCCCTATCGGGCTACTTTTGATGGCCGCGATGATCGCCTCACGGCCGATCACATTACCAAAACAAAACCCAATTGGTTTTTTAAATACGATGGTAAAAAGCTTTTCAATCCAGGCTTGCCCGAGGTGAGGGCCTACATCAATAAAGTGATTTTGAACGTAGTAGATAATTACGATATAGACGGCGTACACTTTGATGATTATTTTTATCCTTATGCCATTAAAGGGCAGTTTATTAACGACGAATCTACTTTTTGGCTTTACAACCGTGGCATTAAGGATATTAAAGATTGGCGAAGGGACAACGTTGATTTGCTAATTAAAGCCGTAAACGATAGCATACACGCACACAAAAGTTATGTAAAGTTTGGCGTAAGTCCTTTTGGTATCTGGAAAAACAAATCGCAAGACCCAGAGGGCTCTTTAACCAATGGCGGAGATTCTTTCTACGGAATTTATGCCGATGCCCGAAAGTGGGTGCAACAAGGCTGGGTAGATTACATTAACCCGCAAATATATTGGGCTTTTGAAACCAGGGCAGCACCTTATGCCAATTTAGTAGATTGGTGGAGCGAGCACACTTATGGGAGGCATTTATACATTGGGCAGGGCGCATATAAAGTTAATGCAACCAAAGAGCTGGCATGGCGAAATCCGAACCAATTGGGAAGGCAAATAGCTTATAACCGGGCAAACCCAAGGGTTCAGGGAAGCGTGTTTTTTAGTTCTAAATCGTTAACCCGTAATCCTTTGGGCATTTCAGATACTTTAAGCCAGCACTACTATAAATACCCGGCTTTGCCTCCGCTAATGCTATGGCTTGATTCGGTTGCGCCAAACCAACCACAAAATTTGCTAGGCATACAAACAGATAATGGCGTTTTGTTAAGTTGGAAGCTGCCTTTGCCGGATAACAAAGGCGAAAAGGCCTACGGTTTTGTGGTTTACCGTTTTGATGAGGATGAAGTTGCTGACCTAACAAATGTTAAAGCCATAAAAAAGATTTATTACGGCGACATTACATCGTGGGAAGATACCGCGGCAGAAAAAGGGAAAACTTACACTTACGTTGTAACCGCATTAGACAGGGTAAAAAACGAAAGCGAACCATCGATAGCTTTTAAATTAAGACTAAAAAAGAAAAAGCCATAGCGCCTCATTTTAATTTTTAGTAGGCTAATGGAGAAGGCGCTGTTTTACGTAAGTTTAGCGCTAACGATAGTAGTGGATACCTGCCTGTGGTTAAGGCCTGCGCAGTATGAACGGATAGCGTGTTTAAGCGCCCAAATTAAAATACTAACCTATCAAGTGCGCCAGCCCATTTTCTACCGAGCCGCACAATACGTTGATGCTGTTTTCTGTGAAGATGTTCTCAATAATTTCTCTGCCAAGCTTATACTCGTGGTGAATAGGGCAGGGATGCGTAGAAGAACATGCCTTTAAGCCCAAGCCACATTCGGTAAAAACGCTGCGACCGTCGATGGTGTTTACAATATTGATAATGGGTTGCTGCCGTTGCTGTTCGCTGATAAAAAAGCCGCCGGTAGGGCCTTTAACGCTGTTGATAATTTTCTGTTTCACCAGGTTTTGCAAAATCTTGCTTACGGTATGTTCGCTCGCGTTTATCTCGTTAGCAATTTCCTTTACGCCAGGTTTTTCAAGCCGCTCTGCTTTTGAAGCTAAATAAATGACCGCTTTTATGGCGGTTTTACACGTATTACTTAACATATTATCCATTTAAAAACGCGTTTCCCTCTTCAGAAATCATAGCTGGGCTCCACGCTGGTACAAATATAAGTTCTACTTTGATTTCATAATCTAAAAAAGTTTCTTGCATGGCTTGTTTGGTAGCGTCAACAATAGATTCGCCCATGGGGCAAAACTGCGTGGTAAGGGTCATAACTACGGTAATCAGATGCTCATCTTCCTTAAACTGAATTTCGTAAACTAAACCCAGATCCACAATATTTAACCCAATTTCCGGGTCAATTACGTGGTACAATCCGCTAAGCGCAATGGTGCTTTTTAACTCGTTATTTGTGGCTACGTTCATTTTAATTTTGATTGGTGAAACAGGATGGTGAAAACGTTGATGTTGTACAATAAAGCGTTGAGCAGCAACAAAGCCGCTCCAAAATTTAATGCAATTATATTGGTATTGATGATGCCAAAGCTTAAAATAGCGAAACCTAAAAGGTAGCTGATTACATTGGCAACAAAAATATTGTTTTTAAAGAGTTCTTTTGGATTTGGCGTTTTTCCTAAGCCGGCAACATGGTGATAAACTTTATTCCAAACGATGAACGGCAGTGTTTTAAAAGTCATCCCGAGGATGATGGCGGTAATCCACCCAAAGAATATGGTAAAACCGTAAAGCGTAACAAATTGCTGGTTTGCTAATGTGCTGAAAATAGCAATAATACCCATAATAATGACCAACGGAATGCCCAGCAATGCAACAGAAAGCATAGAGGTTTTCACCTGCTCATCTACTTTTTTACGGATTCTTTTTTGGTAGGCTTTGTAAATAAAACGCCCGAATAAGATAACCGCGGCAGCAATTAGCGCTACAGAAATTAAGCTAAGCATTTGATTAGCTCCATAAACGAAGGTAATGATAAAGCTAACTAAGCCGATGTTGATGAGTCCGTAAACCCACCATAAAGTCTTTTGATTTTCGTATTTGGAGATTAAAAACATAGGGATTAGCCTTGCCCCAACGCCAATAATCATGAGTAAAAACCAACCCACAATGCCTATATGCGCATGTAAGGATAAATAATGAACAGAAGCTTGGGTAAAAATGGGCGTTTGGAAGTTATAAACCAACAGCAAGCCCACAAACGTGGTTACCAATAACCAAATTACTGCGGTAAAAGCTGAAATTGCATGTACATTATGTTTTTTTGCTTTTAAAATACTGATGGTTAAGTTGCTTAAATAGCTGATAACGGCCAAGTTAACAAGTACCGCACCTGTTTGCGCAATTATGCCAAAATCAAACATATAGAAAGCGTAAACCAACATGGGGATGCCGATTGCTCCAAATATAAAAGACAGATAAGCGAGGATGTTGCTGTGAAGTTTTCCTTCAATCATTACTGGAAACAATTGGTGGCTTGCGCCTAAAATCATCATTGTGCCCCAACCCAATGCCATGGTGTGCGTAATTGCCAAAGCTTTCTCATTAAAATGATGCATGGTAAAGGCGCTTACGTTGCACATCATTAAAATGGTGGCGACTAAAAACGCCAACGCGGCATAAGCATAAAAAGGCAATACCACGCGGTAATCTGTGTTTTTGATTGGACTATTTGCCCCTGCGATAAACATGTTAGTCTTTATAAATTAAAAGGTGTACTTCGCCATCGCTGATTTCCTGGATGCGATATTCAAAACCCTGGTCGGCCAATTCGGGCA
>DASVGY010000124.1:0-13446 GCA_036379295.1 Pelobium sp. | reverse complement strand
TTTAATGGCTTTTGGGCAAAGAATTTGTGGCTCTATTTATAGTCAGGATTATTTAAACTCTCTTACTCGCCAGCAAAAAATCAAACTTGATAATTTCAATAATAAACTTCAAGAAAAAGAAAAAAGTGAATTAAAAGAGATCACAACAAAATTCATTGTCAGATCCTGATGGTTTTATTTTTATTCCCGTTGTTGTACGTGTTGTTTTATCAGCGTAAGGCCAAATTTTTCTTCTGATTTCAGGCTTGGGTTATAAGAATCACGTATGGGTGTCAGTTTATTATGAATATGCCAAATCTTACAAACACCATAAAAAGGGTCGCTGAGGTTAAAAATTGAAAGTCAATATCATCATAAAGTTGCTCTGCTAGTATTATAACCTTCACGTTCTCCTGTTTAAATCTGTTTTCTGTTTTCCATCTCATAAGCTCGCCTTTTTAATGGTCGGAAAAGGTTTTCTTTACTTTTTTCTGAATGTTAAACTCCAAAACAGATTCATTTCCTTTAATATCTTTTAGGATATAGGTTAACTGATGTACTAAATCATATGTCAAAGTAATTAATCCGTTATTAACCAATTTATTGTAATATCGGGAGTAATGGACATTTTTAATAGTATTTTATTGATTGAGTTTTCTAATGGACATTTTTTAATGGTAAATATTTTTTCTAGTTATTGATTCGGTAAAAATAATTTGAGAGTTTTGTTGAGTTTAGATAAACGGAAATAAGCTCTGCTGGAGAGCAACTTATCAGGGATAATTTAAATGATACATTTTATTTTACACACCCCCAAAAAATAAAAAAGCTGCCTCAATTGTTTTTGAGACAGCCTCATATCTTTTTAGGTTTAGACCTTAAGCGTTTATTATTTCAATCCTAATTTTGCTTTAACATCGGCCATAATGTTTATACCACCGTCAAAATAAACAATTCCTGGTTGTGTAGTATCAAAAACATAAGCGTAACCTTTTTCTTTTGCCACTACTTTCACAGCGTCTTCGGCTTTCTTTAAAATTGGGTCGTATAACTCGCCTCTTTTTTTCTCGAAATCTTCGCCAGCTTTTTGTTGAAACTCTTCAATACGCTTTTGTAAATCCTGAATTTCTTTCACTTTGGCTTCTTTCATAGCATCGCTCAAGGTTTTTTCCTTAGCCTGGAAATCCTGAACTTTTGTTTGGTATTCTGTATACATGGTTTTACCATCGGCATCTAAAGACTCTTTAAAAGTAGCCAATTGTTTATCTGCTGTTACCACTTCTGGCATAGCCTTAATCAATTCTGCCGAGTTAATATGAGCAATTTTTTGCTGTGCATTAACCAAATTACCTGCAAATAATAATCCTCCTGCTACTAATGCAATCTTAAATAGTTTTTTCATTCTTTTAATGGGTGTTAATTTAATTCTACGAGTTTAAAATAAATATTGCTATTTAGCAAATGCGCCTGGCTTATAACCTAATTTTTCAATCACTTCATTGGTAACATCAAAATTAGGTCGAGCGAATAGCAGCGCAACAGTGCTTTTGTCTAATACCATATCAACGCTTTCTGCGTCGGCATAGCTTTCTACCGCTTTGGCAACCTTGTCTTGTATGGGTTTTATTAATCTTAGCTTTTCTTTGTATAATTCGCCCTGGTAGCCAAATTTTTGTTGTTGTAAATCATTTGCTTCCTTTTCTTTTTTAAGAATATCGTTTTCCCGAGTTTTTTTCATGTCATCTGTCAACAAAACTTGGTCTGCCTGAAAATCTTTCCGCATCTTTTCAACTTCAACAAACTTTGCATCAATATCACTTTGCCATTTTTGGGCTGATGCATTTAGTTGCTTCTGGGCCGATGAATATTCTGGAATATGTTTTAAAATATATTCTGAATCTACAACAGCCAAACGTTGAGCATTTGCCGTCAAACAAAACATAACGATAAGTATCGGAAGAATGATATACTTTTTCATCTATTGTAGCTTAAAAGTTGCAATTTACGGGTTTTAGTTAAAGCCTCCAAGTTGTTGTGCAATGCTAAAATGGAACTGTCCTTTGTTAGCCTGGCTATTACCTGGAATAGCATCAAAACCATACCCATAATCTATCCCTAACAATCCAAATATTGGTAAAAATATACGAGCACCCACACCAACAGAACGTTTAACATTAAACGGATTAAATGCTGAAAACTTATTCCAGGTATTTCCACCTTCGGCAAAAGCTAACACAAACACAGTTGCTGATTCGCCCAATGTGATTGGATGTCTTAACTCCATTACATACTTATTGAATATTGGTGAACCTGCACTGGTAGGTGCACCTTCTGGAACCACAGAGTTGTTTGCATAACCACGTAAACCAATTACTTCAGAACCTTGCAAAAAGTCGTACCCTTGCAAACCATCACCACCCACTTTAAAGCGACCAAATGGTGCCTGACCTACGCTTTTGTTGTAATAACCTAAGAAACCGAATTGTGCTTGTGCCTTCAATATAAGTTTACCGTATATTTTTTGGAAAAACTGTGCTTCAAATTTCCATTTGTGGTATTCGGCAAATTTGTATTTTTCTGAAGTGGGAATGTTATCGTAATTTTTGCCGTTAAACGATGAATAAGGTAAGGTGGCCTGAACGGTAAATTTGATATTAGAACCATAAGTTGGGAATATCGGAGAATCACCTACCGAGTTTCTACTAAAAACCTGGCTCAAACTTAAATCATAAGAGTCTCCGTTTTCAAACAAGTAACCGGTATAATTTCTCAACTTAAACTGTTGCAAGTTTGCGGCGTAATCTACACGGAAATAATCATCAGGCCATTTTAATTGTTTACCCAAGCTAAAGGTTAATCCGTTTAACCTAATTTTTTGTAGATTAGGATTACCGTTGCTTAAACCATTGCTTTGCAGCGATGTAAACGCACTGATACCAAAGTAGATTGGTTTTTTACCTCCGAACCACGGCTCAGAGAAAGAGAAGCTGTAAGACTGATAATATTTACCGTTAGTTTGCCCCCTAATACTTAATTTTTGCCCGTCGCCTTTAGGTAGGGGTTTGTAAGCTTTAAGGTTAAACAAATTTCTGGCAGAAAAGTTATTGAAGGTTAAACCCAGCGTACCTACTACCCTACCGCCACCAAAGCCACCAGAAAGCTCAATTTGATCTGAAGGCTTTTCAACAACTGTATATTGGATATCAACTGTACCGTCTGTTGGGTTAGGGATGGGTTTAATATCAATTTTTTGCTCATCAAAATTACCCAACTGTACAATTTGCCGTTGAGAACGCACTAACATATCTTTCGAGAATTTTTGACCGGGTTTGGTTCTTATTTCTCTTAAAACTACTTTATCATTAGTTAGCTCGTTCCCTTTTAAAATAATTTTGTTGATGGTATATTGCGGCCCTTCGTAAATTCTGATTTCTAAATCTACCGTATCGTTATATATACGAGTTTGAACAGGGTCGGCGTTAAAAGTTAAATAGCCATCGTTTAAGTATAACGAAGAAACATCGTTGCTTGATGGGCTGCTTCTTAATGTTTTTTCTAATTTGGCCTCAGAAAAAACTTCCCCTTTTTCAATTTTTAATATTTGTTGTAATAAAGACGATGGATATTTGGCGTTTCCGGCGAAAGTTACATTTCCGAAATAATATTTATTTCCCTCGTTCAATTTAATGTCGATATTAACAGCCTTATCACTGTACCTGTAAACAGAATCTGAAATAATTTCGGCATCGCGATAGCCTTTTTCACGCATTTTAGCTATCATTTTTTCCTTGTCTTCCTCGTACTTATCTCGCATAAACTTGCCAGAACCAAAAACCTTGTACCATGCTTGTTGGTGCGTTTTTTTCATAAAACTACGGAGCTTGGCATCGCTAAAATCTTTGTTGCCCTCGATATTTATTGCATGAACTTTTACTTTACTCTTTTTGTTAACCAATACATTTACAATTTTGCTGTTTGCATCTGTAGTATCTTTTACGGTACTGATATTTACAGTAGTGTTAAGGTAGCCTTTATCTGCAAAGTGCTTTTTAATAACATTATTTATGGTATTGCTTAAATTCTCATTTACAATTTTACCTTTCTGATTATTCAGTTTTTCTTGTATATCAGTAGTTTCACTTTTTGACAAGCCCTTTAGAACAATTTTTGACACACGCGGACGCTCTTCTAGCTCGATATCAAAATAAATAGTATCCGTACTAATGTGATTAATATTTAAAGCAACATCATCAAATAAGCCTTGCGCCCAAAGATTTTTTACGGCATTTGCGGTTGCATCGCCGGGCACCATAATACGTTCGCCAACTTCTAATTTAGATATGGTAATTAAAACAGATTTATCTAAATACTGAACCCCATTAATGTTTACGCCACCAATTACGTATTCTTTAGGATTTAGGTTATCTAACTCTTTGTTTTGATTTTCTTGTGATGACCGTGAAGACCTTAAAGATGGGAGTGATTGTGAAAACCCTGTTAATGATAGGGATATAAAAATTATAACTATAAAAAAATTCTTCATTTACTTGATTATGGGGCTAAAATACTTCTAATCTTTGTTAATTTATGTTAAAAGTAAAATTAGCTAAGCTGTTCGCTGGTTAAACCAAACCTGCGTTCTCTTTGTTGATAATTAAAAATTGCCTCAAACAAATCCTCACGCCTAAAATCTGGCCAAAGTTTGGGCGTAAAATAAAGCTCTGCATAGGCAAGTTGCCAAAGCAGATAATTGCTAATTCGATGCTCTCCGCTGGTCCTTATCATCAATTCCGGATCTGGCAGGTTATGGGTAGAAAGATAGCTCTCGAACATTTTTTCGGTAATATCTTCCTCCTTAATTTTTCCGCTGGCGGCAGCCATAGCAATTTGTTTTGTGGCATTTACAATTTCCCAGCGTGAACTGTACGATAAAGCCAAGGTTAAGGTTAAACGCTTGTTATTGGCTGTTTTAGCAATTGCTTCTTGCAACTCTTTATAACACCTTGGTGGTAAAGATGATAAATCGCCAATTGCATTTAACCTTACATCATTTTCTATCAAGGTTTTGGTTTCTTTATTTATAGTGCTCACCAAAAGTTCCATTAAAGCGGTAACTTCTAGTTTTGGCCGATTCCAGTTTTCTGTTGAAAAAGCATACAGTGTAAGATTTTCTACGCCCAGCTCGGCTGCGCCTTCTACCGTATCTCTTACCGCCAACACGCCGTTTTTGTGCCCAAAAACTCGTAGTTTACCTTTTTCCTTTGCCCACCTACCGTTGCCATCCATAATTACAGCAACATGCTTTGGTAATTTATTAAGGTTTAACTTTTCTCTAAAACTCATTTGTTAGAATGCATTTTTTAAATTAGAACGGACATTTTTGGCTCACAAAGGTATAAGATAAGGTTATACCTACAAACAAGTAACTGTCCTTTTTTCTAAAATCGCCCCGTTGAGTGCCTTGGCGGTTACCCGGGGTCAAAGATCTGTCTGATAAACTTTCTCTTAAGGCTGTTTTAATAGGTGTGTTTTCTTGTAAAGCTGTTGCAGATGGGTAAACTCCGCTAACATCGTCTAAATAATCGGTATTGGTATTTCGGTATCCAACTTCACCAATAATATTTAAATAGCGACCAAAATTGTATTTAACACCAGCACCAAAAGGCACAGAATAAGTGATGGTTTTATATTCTTCTGGCTGGCCCTCTGTTTTATATTGTTTTAACTCATAAATTCTACCCTGATAATTGGTTTTTGGATTAAAAGCCGCCATGGCTATGCCTACAAATAAAAAAGGTGTTACACGTTTTTGAAGGTTATCAAACCCATAGTCAAAAAAATTAAACTCTACGCCCACACTCCCTTCGGTAATTGGCGAGAAAAAACTTAAATTTCTGTTTACTTCTTGCTGGTATTTTGATTTAGCTTCGTTATCCCTGATTTTTCCTTGCAAGGCAGAAATTCTGAGCGTCCAGTTGGCATCAAAATTTCGTTTAACCATAAAACCAAAAGCTGGGTCGGTAAGCTTGAGCGGATTATTTTGGTTTAAATCTCCCATGTAACCCATTGCCCCGCCTGTTATGCCCAATTCCCAGGTTTGTGCCCTAACACTGCCAACGGTTATAAAAAAAAGTATAAATACTTTGATAAAATGAGTCATTAAGATGGCTTAGTAATTTCTGGTATCTATACCCCAAAGCAATTTATTTCTTAACGTTGATAAATAGGTTTGATTGTTTAATCGTACTAAATTTATATCAAAATCGGCTCGTTTCAATTTTAGCTGCGTTCCGGGGTTAATCACTTCGGTCCGAGAATCACAAGTGAGCAAATATTTGGGGCTTCTGCCTTCAATCTCGAACGTAAGTTCGTTTTCATCAGATAAAATTACGGGCCTTACGTTTAGGTTATGGGGCGAAATTGGCGTAATTACGAAATTACCAGATTGTGGAAAAACAATGGGGCCGCCGCAACTCAATGAATATGCGGTAGAGCCAGTTGGCGTGGCAACTATTAATCCATCAGCCCAGTACGAATTTAAAAACTCGCCATTTAGGTAGCAATGAATTAGAATCATGGCAGAGGTATCGCGTTTCATCATGGTTACATCGTTCAACGCAAAATTAAGGTCGCCAAACAAACCGGTTGATGTTTCTACTTTTAGCAAACGCCTAACATCTAAAGTGAACTGACGGTTAATAAGGCCATCAATAGCACTCTTTATACCTTCTTTATTGATACTTGCTAAAAAACCTAGGCGCCCGAAGTTGATTCCAATCATCGGGATACCAGAATCTTTGACCAAGGCAACGGTATCTAACATGGTGCCATCGCCGCCGAGGCTTATCATTACTTCCACGTTTCCAGAAACCAGCGCTTCATGGGTTTCAAAAGTGTTAAACGCTTTTGGTAAAAATAGTTTGTCTTTTAAAAAATCATAGAAACCCCGATAAATTACCACCTCTACATTAGCAGCAACTAAACAATCAAAAACTTGTTGAACGTATGGGATAACAGTATTGTTAAAATGCCTGCCATATACACCTATTTTCATTTTGTTTGTTTTTTGTTTGGATAAAGCCAATTTTTTTAGCGGTGAAAAGCAAACGCTAAAGTAAAACAGCTTTTGAATTTATTTAAAACTTAAGTAATTCATTAAAGAATCGTACCTATCGGTACTTCCTGAGTTTTGATTTGTATGATTATAAGTTGCCACAACCTCGTAATTATACCGTAAAAACGCGGCAACTATTTGGCTAATTTCTATTTGATTAACTTTTAAGGTTACAGTAAGTTTAGTAGAGTCCGGAGATTCATCAACATAAGAACTTAAGATCTGCGCATTATTTGACTCTACTATTTGAGCAATGTGCGCCAGCGAGTTATCCCGATTGCCAATTTCTAACACAATGATACCACCGGGGCTGCTTACCGAGGTTAAGTTGGCTAAATAAGCAACAACATCTGCAATTGAAATCGTCCCTAAATAATTCATTTTATCGTCCAAAACGGGCAAAACGGTTATTTTTTGTTCGGTGATGATTTTTATTGCATCGTAAACGTGTTGACTTTCTAGAACGTAGGGATTAATTAGAGAAAGGTTGATTACCGAAACGGGTTCGCTGGTATCGGTTTCATCAATCAAGTCATCTTCTGAAAGTAAGCCCAAAAATTGGGATCCGTTTATGATGGGCAGGTGGTTTACTTTAAAATCTACCATGTTATCCAATGCTTTCTGTATAGCATCAGAAGCTTTTAACGGAGGTACCAGGTTAGATATGAGTTCGCCCGCTACCATTAAAGATTTTTTTGTGCTAAAAAATTTTCTAGTTGTGCGTTAAACGCTTGTGGCTGTTCCATCATTGGTGCATGTCCGCACTCATCAATCCAACTCAACACAGAATTTGGCAACAATTGGTTAAACTCTAAAGCTACCTCGGGCGGCGTAATTTTATCATCTTTTCCCCAAATTAAAGCCACAGGAACCTTTATTTTATGCAGATCCTTAGCCATATTGTGCCTTATCGCGGATTTTGCCATTGCTAAAATTCGGATGACTTTATTTCGGTTGTTTACTGTTTCATAAACCTCATCAACCATTTCTTTGGTTGCGGTTTTGGGGCTGTAAAACGTATATTCAACTTTTTCTTTGATAAAATCGTAACTTTCTCTTTTAGGAAAAGACCCTCCAAAGGCATTTTCGTATAAGCCAGAACTCCCTGCTAAAACCAAAGCATTCACAAAATCGGGATGAGCGAGGGTATATATCAGTCCAACATGGCCACCCAACGAGTTACCAAGCAACGTTACTTTTTCAAATTTTTTATATTTAACAAACCTATGGATGTGCTTAGAGAGTGTTTTTACTCCGGTTGTTAACAATGGTAAATCGTATATGGGCAGTACCGGAATTACTACGGTATATCTGTTTTTAAACTGCTCAATCACATGCTCCCAATTACTAAGCGCCCCCATTAGGCCATGCAGCAAAAGTAATACCTCTCCTTTACCTTCTTCAATGTATTTAAAACCGTCTTCTTCTTTAATTAAGTACTCCATAAAATATCGCAAAAGGTATTATGCATTAATGTTGCTAAATTAATAGTCTATTTTCAATTTGAGTATAAAAACTACGCTAATTGAGAAAAAAAATATGATTTAACCTATTTTAAATAAAAAATTAGTTTTAAGGTAACAAAGTTTTTATAGCATTAGAAATTGCCTTTCCATCTGCTTTTCCGGCAAGCTCTTGATTAGCGACACCCATTATTTTCCCCATTTCTTTTACGCTTGTTACGTTAAGTTTTGTGATGAGTGCTTTGATATAAGCATTTAACTCTTCTTCTGACAATTGCTTTGGCAAATATCTTTCGATAACAGCAATCTCGTCGGCTTCAATTTGGTATAAATCTGCCCTGCTTTGCGCTTTGTATATTTCTGCCGACTCTTTGCGCTGCTTAACCAAACGTTGCAATACTTTAATTTCTGCATCTCCGGTGATTTCTGCAGCAGCTCCTTTCTCTGTTTTTGCAAGCAATAAAGCCGCTTTAATTGCTCTCAAACTTCTTAAAGTGGTTTCATCTTTGGCCAACATGGCCGTTTTAATATCCTGATTGATGGTGTTTTCTAACATGTGATATGAATTTTGAATGAGTGAATTTTGAATGAGTGATTAAATACTAATGAACCAGTGACTAATAACTACTTTTCTTTATCCCAATAAAACGCTGATGCTTGTACGGTGGGCATGATGACTAAATCATTAATATTTACATGTGCCGGCCTGCTAGTAGCGAAATAAATGGTTTCGGCAATGTCTTCTGCTAGTAGCGGCTGATAGCCCTCGTAAACCTTTTTGGCTTTTTCTTTGTCTCCATGGAAACGAACCTCAGAAAATTCTGTTTCAACTGCTCCGGGATGAATTGCAGTTACCCTAATTTTATGCTTCAGTAAATCGATTCGCATTGCTTTACTTAAGGCATCTACCGCATGTTTGGTGGCGCAATAAACGTTTCCATTTGCATAAACCTCTTTACCTGCAATAGAACCTAAATTTACGATATGCCCTTTTTTGTTAGAAATCATCCAATTCGAAACGATTTTAGAAACATAAAGCAAACCTTTAACATTGGTATCAATCATGGTTTCCCAGTCGGTTAAATCTGCATCCTGAAAAGCATCAAATCCTTGGCTTAAACCGGCGTTATTAATTAAAACATCAACTTTTTTGAGTTCATTTTTTAAGCCGTTTAACTGTTTTTCGACTGCGGTTCTATCACTGACATCAAAATTTAAAGTCGTTACGTTTACCTTAAATTCAGATTCTAATCTTTCCTTGATTTTTTGTAAGCGGTCGGCTCTCCTACCCGTAATGATTAAATTGAAACCGTTTTCTGCATAGAGGTTTGCACAAGCTTCGCCAATTCCCGCGGTTGCGCCAGTGATGAGCGCTATTTTTGCATTTGCTGACATGTGGTGAATTTAGGAAATTTATGCGGAAGGATTTGGAAGAAAAGCTGGAATTTAGTTTTTTTTAGAGATTCGCTAGCTTTTTGCGCTAAGGAAGAAATTCTCTTACACCATAACGATGCTGAGGATTTGGGTTTAAATTTTTATTTATCGCTGTAGTGCCCCCAAGTGGATAGCACTAAAACTGTTACTATTTCTTCCTCAATTTGGTAAACTAATCGATGTTTATCCGAGATTCTTCTAGAGTATGTTGGGATTTCATGAAATTTTAAACGCTCTGGTTTACCGGTGCCGGTAGTAGGATGGTTTTCTAGTTCATCTAGAAGTACATAAAGCTTTTTTAATAATTTCTTATCCCCCGAATTTTCGATTTTTTTCACATCTCGTCTTGCATCAAAGGTTAAGCCTACTTTATAAGTCATAAAATGCTTTTAAAGAGTTCTGCCTTCAATTCAGGAGTAAGCTCATATACTTCTCCCCTTTTAGCTTGTTCTTTTGACCTATCAATTTTCGCAAAAAATTCCTCTTTGCTCATTTCAGTTTCATCATGTTCCACTTTAAAACGAACTTTCATTTCTGCAAATAATGACTGCAATAAAAATTTTTGCTTTTCGTCTTTAGGATAAATAGTTATGCTTTCCATTATTTTAAAAATTTAATACCTATGCTTAAACAAATATAATAAATACATGCTACTTTTAGTTCGTCTATCGCATCTCCTAAAACTTAAAATGATCTTTTTACTTTTAATCTAAACTTATGCGGAGGAATTATTCGAAATATAAACTAAAGACAAAATTTCTTAGGTATAGCTTCTCAAGCGGACTTGCATACGGGTGATCCTCTCTTTTCAAGATGCTTTTAATAGAATTGCTCAATTTAATCTCAGGCGAAAGCTTAAAAAATTCGAAGTATAAATCAAAACCGATTCCTACATCGTAAGACAAAACGCCTTTAGTATTTTTCAATTGCTTTTGGATAGCGATATCGCCTGCATCGTCTTCGTTCTTTTTTGCACCGATGTCAATCCCGTATTTCATCCCAGCCAAAAGGTAGGCCCTAAAATTATTCCGCCTGTCTGATTTCAATTTTACGCCCAAGGGAAATTCAAACATGGTAGAGTTTACTGTTCTACGCGTAAAACCTTCCGGAGATTTGAGATTTTTGCGGTCATAGGATGCGCCATCGTTAAATTCATAATCAATGATTCTATCTGCAAAAACAAAAACTGGCGTAAACCTCAAGTTTAAGTTAGGTGTGATATATAAATCAGATACAAACCCAATCCCAAAACCGGGGTTTTGGATAGAGCGGATACTTTTTAAGCCCTGAGTAACCTGTACATTATTTTCGTCAAAAGCTGGCTTTTGCCAATCTGCAACTTTTTGAATTTTATATTCGGAGCTGATGTATTGAAAACCGAAACCAAAGTGCAGATTTTCATTATCAACACCACCGCCGTAATTACCTTGTGCAAAGGCATTTAAAGAAAAAATCGAAACAATAAAACAAATAAATGTTTTTATTTTAATCATTTAACGCCAGTGTATATGGAACAAATTCCAAACGCTAAGGGACGGCATTTGGTATTTTTGTAACCCACTTTATCCATTAAACTAGTAAATTTTTTACCATCAGGAAAAGCGTTTACAGATTCTGGAAGGTAAGAATAAGCACTCGCATCTTTGGAAAACACCTTACCGATGGTGGGCGTTACGTGTTGAAAGTAAAAGTTGTAAAGTTGTTTTACCGGGAAAACTTTCGGTTTAGAAAACTCCAAAATAACTGCTTTTCCGCCGGGCTTTAAAACGCGAAGCATATCTGCAATTCCTTTTTCCAAATTCTCGAAATTACGGACGCCATAAGCCACGGTAATCGCATCGAAACTATCATTCTCAAAAAGTAATTTTTCCGAATCGCCCAGCCTTACTTCAAAAACATCAGATTTTTTTCGCTTGATAATTTTCTCTTTTGCTATGGAAAGCATTCCCTCAGAAATATCTACACCAACAATTTTTTTCGGTTTTAAAATCTCTAAAGCTTCAAAAGCAAAATCGCCGGTTCCGGTAGCTACATCTAAAATGCTTTGCGGTTTGTGTTTTAAAAGCTCTTTAATCGCCATTTTACGCCAAATAATATCGATGCCGAGCGACATAAAATGGTTTAAAAAATCGTAGGTTTTAGAAATATTATTGAACATGGTAGCTACCTGTTCTTTTTTGGTGACTTGTTGGTCTTTATATGGAGTAACGTTTTCTGACATCATATGCGCAAAGATAATTTTAATTTAACAAGCATTTAGGCTTAAAGTAAAAAGCTTAAGACTTCTTTGGAGAGAAAAAAAAGATTACACCCAAATTTAAATATATCGTTTGGATTTTAGCGTATTGCTTTCGGCATTTTGCTTTCAGCATCCTCAAGCACATCACACCAAACAAACTTATCCGTCATAATTCCACGTGGGTGCTCAGCGTTTATTTTAAAACCAAACCAATTTTTGGGTGCGTAAACAATGTTTTTTTTAGGGCTTAAATAAGCTGCCCACCAAGCAAAAGTACTGTTAGAAATTATGCTGATATCTGCGTTCTGGATCACTTGAAAATCTATGATTTCATTATTTTCTGAGAAAATATAATTTGGTTGCGCAGGAAAAACTGCTTTTACATGTTTGATATCATCACTCACAAAAATCACTTTATAAGCTTGTATGTTTTCAATTGCATTTAAACGTTTCTGGAAATAAGCCATCGGTAAAGAAATATCTCGCTTTCGGCGTTCTCCGTAATTCATGTAATCTGTACGGCGTATGTGTACCACCACGGTTTTGCTTTCGCGATAAAGCTTACCGTACAAACGTTCAAAATCATCGCGATAAGCTTGTTTGATTTTAAAACTTGGTTTTTTCTGGAGTTGCTGATAATAATAATCGGATTGGAAATAACCTACATAAACCGACCAATTTTTGATGATAAATTCTTTCGGGATAATCCAATTATGAATATAAACAGGCTTTAATTGCAAGATGGTAGGAAGCACCCTGGTTATTGCCGAATAAGGCTTAGAAGCCAATAAAAAATTATCGCTGTCTTCCAAGTCAAAGTATTTTTCGATATACGCATGATGCGGGTTTATAAAAAAAACAGTGTTTGATTTTTCACGTTGTTTCAGATACTTCAAAAACACATACTGAAATAGCTGATTGCCCAAGCGTCCGTCAAACTTAACCCCTATCATGATTTTCTTTTGCTTTTAAATTTTACAATTTGCGGTTTTACAAACTGAGCGTAAAACTCTGGATAAAAGCGATAGGCATATACAAAGGTATGGTAAAACTTCACACCTAATTCTTTACGTAAGATGTATTGCGCAATAATAAATCCCACGATGTTAGAAGCTAAAGTTGCATAGGCCGCACCTAAAATTCCAATATTTAGTATAAAAAAATAATTAAGCGTTAAGTTTATTGTAGCGGTAACTACCACTATATAAAAAGTTGTT
>DASVGY010000123.1:0-9471 GCA_036379295.1 Pelobium sp. | reverse complement strand
GCCAATTACGATGCCTGTTCCATGGTCGATGCATAAATAATCGCCTATGGTGGCCCCGGGATGAATATCAATTCCCGTTTTTGAGTGTGCGTATTCCGTTAAGATACGCGGAATCAAAGGGGTATTTAGTTTTAGCAAGCTATGCGCAATGCGGTAAAATGCAATAGCCCAAAAGCCCGGATAGGTTCTGATAACCTCAAACTCGCTATTTGCGGCAGGGTCGCCGCTATTTAAACCGCTGATATCTTTTTTTAAAGTGTTGTAAATATCCTTTAGCCCGTCAATAAATTGCTCGGCAATTACATCATTATGGCAGTCCTTGCAAGCCTGTGTAGCATCCAAAAGGTTGTTCAATTGCAGTTTTAGTGCTTTAAATTCCTCGCCAATTTCCTGTGCAGAATTGTGGCTTTTATCAGAAATCTCTGGAAACAACAAGCCTATGATTGATAAAGCCCATTTGGCTATTTCTTCATTTGCAGGAATTGCCTGGGCACTTTGCTGCCTGTTATAAAGTGTATTTAAAAAATCGATATCCATCTAAAACCAAAGGTAATTTAAAGTCTTTTACGATGGTAGCGTTTTATCTGTGTTTTTTGTAAAAAATAAAGGCGACTGAAAAATCAACCGCCTTTAAAATAAACCCAAAATTTAATTATTTCATTGAATCTTGTATCTGTTGGATAGCTTGTAAATGCTTTTGCAGGGTTGGTAAAGTTTTAGCCGCAAATGCTTTTACATCGGCATCCTTATCATTATCAGCAGCATCCTGAAAAGCGTCAATATCTTCTTTATGGTCGCTTACCATCATATCAACATACGCTTTATCAAAATCGGTCGCTGATTTTTGTTTCAACTCATTTATTTTGTCTTGCTGCTCTGGAAGCGGTGCATCTGGCAAAGAAACATTTTTGGTCATTGCTAATTGCTTCAACTCGTCGTTTGCTGCCGAATGGTCTTTCACCATCATGGCACCAAAATCCTTAACTTGTGCGTTTTGAGCTTTTTCTTGGGCCAATTTCCCCAACTCTACTTCCATCATTCCTCCGCTTGCGGCTTCTGTTAAAAAATCAGCGCCATCATCAGTGGTTTGCACCATTGGCTGCTCGTTTAAAGAATCTAAGCTGTCGGTGGTGTCGTTGTTAGTTTGTTGATTAGTACAAGCTTGGAAAGATAGTGCTCCAAGCCCTAGTACTGTCATTAAAATTAATTTTTTCATGTCTTTAATAGTTTTGATGTTTAAAAAATGGTAAACATCCAAAAACCAGACCAATATGAAAAAACTGATTATTTTATAGAAAGATGCCAACAATTGTTGTTCGCAAAATATCACAGCACCATTTCTTCAAAAATTTTGTTCAGCTTAACATCCAAATCCTCACAAAAGCCCGGATGCACTTTTGAGCACTGCACCACGGTACTCCGAGTGGCCGTAAGCCATCTAAATCTGGAAGGCGCATCTAAACCAACAATTGCCGAAGCTGATTGTTGACCATCGCAAATCGCTGTTAAAGCATTTAAATTGCTGTTTAATTCTTCAATGTCTAAATCCTTATCCAAAACCAAAAGCTTTGCTGTATCAATCTTTACCTTTGCCTTTAAAAAATGTTGTTGCTTGCAAAACATAATTACGCCCACATTTATAAACTCTTCGCGTTCAACCCTGGGCACAAGCCTTATTATTGCGTACTCAAATAAGTGCTGTCCTTGCATCATCAATGGCTTTGGTAAAGTTAGCGGAGTGGTTTAGGCGAGTAATCAAAAACTCGAGGTAAGCATTCCTAAATTCTTGTGGCGTAGCAAAAAAGTTATCATTCAACCATTCATCTGGAATTAAACGCACTACGCTTTCTAAAAAATCTTTGGTTAACACTTGCTTTGCATTTAAATCGACCTCTTTTATTTTACTCGCTTGGTTTAATAAAACGTGGTCTTTAATTAAACCAAAAGGCGACAATGCCTGTGTTTGCCAATTGAGCCACGAATGGTGGAAATACAAAGATGCGCCGTGGTCAATCAGCCATAGTTCTTTGTGCCACATTAACATATTGGTATTTTTTGCGGTGCGGTCCATATTCGTTAAAAAAGCGTCCAACCAAACAATAGTTGATGCTAATTCTTCATCTAACGTTTTAACCGCGGGGTCAAAAGTAATGGCGCCCGACAAATAATGCAAAGCTAAATTTAAACCGGTGCTAAATTTTAGTAAATCCTGGATTTCCTCATCGGCCTCGGTTCTTCCAAAAGCTTCATCTAATTCTGCAAAAACCAATTCCGGCATTTTTAAGCCTAACTTTCTTGCAATCTCGCCGCCAATTAATTCGGCAATTAAGGCCTTTGTGCCCTGCCCTGCTCCACGGAATTTTAAAACATATAAAAACTCGTCATCGGCCTCTGCAATTGCAGGCATTGAGCCGCCTTCCCGCAAAGGCGTAACGTAACGCATTACTTTTACCGTTCGCAAACTTGGTTTTTGTACCATTCTTCAAATCTATTTTAAAAAATTTGGATTAGAAAGCATTTCCTGGCTTTGTAATGTTGATGTGATGTTCTAAATCCTCGTAATTTATTTGCTATTTTCGGTCAAAGTAAATGAAGACACCTATTTTTATTTTTATTTTGTTTTTATCGCTTTCGCTGAGTAGTACCGCACAGTTGTTAGCGCAAAAAACAACTTACAGCAAAGCTGATAGCCTCCGTGGAAGCTTAACATCGCCCTATCGCACTTGCTACAACATCAACTACTATCATTTAAATGTTAGGATAAATCCAGTAGAAAAATCCATCAGCGGAAGCAACCTTTTTAAGTTTACCGCCACAACCAACTTTAAAACGCTCCAGTTCGACTTGTTTGAAAATTTGAACATTGAAAAAGTGCTGCACCATGGAAAATCCTTAAAATTTACCCGATTGTACAATGCAGTTTTTTTAACTTTTGAAGAAGAAATTACGAAAGGGAAATTAGATAGTTTTAACGTTTACTATTCTGGAAAACCAAAAATAGCTAAAAATGCCCCATGGGACGGCGGTTTTGTATTTGATAAAACCGCCACCAAAGAAGACTGGATTGCCACAGCCTGCCAGGGTTTAGGCGCAAGCAGTTGGTGGCCAAATAAAGACCAACAATCCGATGAAGTGGATAGCGCTTTAATCAGCATTGCCGTACCTAACAGAATTATCGATGTTTCTAACGGACGCTTGATAGCAAAGCAGGATTTAAAAAACGGCTACACCCAATATGATTGGAAAGTTAGCAATCCCATTAACAACTACGGCATCGCGGTTAACGCCGCCAATTATTCGCATTTCAGCGATGTTTATAGAGGGTTAAAAGGAAGTTTAAGTTTGGATTACTATGTATTGCCCCAAAATTTAAAGAAAGCAAAAAAGCAATTTACAGACGTTAAACGAATGTTAGAGGCATTTGAACACTGGTTTGGCGCTTATCCTTTTTACAAAGATGGTTACAAATTGGTAGAAAGCCCCTACTTAGGAATGGAACATCAGAGCGCCATCGCTTACGGAAATAATTATCAAAAAGGCTATTTGGGCAAGGATCTATCGGGCACAGGCTGGGGTTTAAAATGGGATTTTATCATTGTGCATGAATCTGGACATGAATGGTTTGGGAATAACATCACCGCAAAGGATATTGCTGATATGTGGATACATGAAAGCTTTACCAACTACGCAGAAGGCCTATTTACCGAATATTGGTACGGCAAAAATGCTGGTGCCGAGTATGTGATTGGTTTGCGTAAAAACATATTGAACGACCAGCCAATCATCGGCGATTACGGCGTAAACAAAGAAGGCTCTGCAGATATGTACTACAAAGGCGCAAATATGCTGCACACCATTAGACAGGTGGTAAACAACGATGCAAAATGGCGAACTATTCTAACCGGGCTAAACACAACCTTTGGTAAAAAAACCTGCACCGGCGAGCAAGTTATCGCCTATTTTAACCAAAAAAGCGGTTTAAATTTAACGCCCATTTTTTACCAATATTTAAAATTCAGAAATATCCCGATTTTACAGTTACGCCAAAACGGCAAAAGAGTTGAATGCAGATGGCTTACTAACCTAAGCGATTTTGACATGCCTCTACAATTAAATAATAAACCCCACACGTGGATAAAACCGAGCAAAAGTTGGTCCACCATTCCCGCTGTTAGCGATGTAAACAGGGTTGAAATTAAAAAGGATTTTTACATAGAAACAAAAATTTTAGAGAACTAATCAAAATTTTAACATTTTCGCGTTTGATACAAAATCACAAACACAGATGAAAAAATTACTTTATACTTTTTCCGTTCTTATTTTATTTAGTTTTTTCGGTTTAACCGATGCAGAAGCTCAAGAAACCAGAGCTGTTAAAAACTTTCACGCTATAGCGAATGCTGGCTCCGTTGAAGTTTATGTGAAAATTGGCGATGAAGAAAGTTTAACTATTGAGGGTGCCGACGAAGATGTGGAACGCATAGAAACTATTGTGCAAAACGGCATTTTAAAAATCCGCACCAAACGAGATATCAACAATTGGAACATCGCCCTTAATAGCGTAAAAGTTTATATTACTGCTGTTAAGCTGGATGCTTTGCTACAATCAGGTTCTGGAAGTATGGAGTTGGAAGGCAAATTAAAATCTGCAAGTGCCGATATACAGCTAAGTGGTTCTGGTAAAATTAGCGCCACAATGAGTGTACAAAGCGCAAAAATCACCTTAAGTGGCTCAGGAAATATCGCCCTGATGGGAAAAGTTGGTGAGTTAAATATGACGATGGCGGGCTCTGGAGATGTAAACGCAGAAAAATTGCTTGCCGAGAACGCAAAAATTAAAATTGCAGGTAACGGCATTGCTTATGTGAATGTAAGCGAAACCATCGACGCAAAAATAGTAGGAAATGGTGGTGTTAAATATATCGGCGAGCCCACAATTACCACCAAAAAATTAGGTGAAGGAAGCGTAAGCAAATTTTAACGCTTTTGCCTTAGGCTATTTTATCTTTATTTAAATGCTTTCTTTATCTTTAGGCGTTTTATAACAAAGCACCCATTTTGGGGCATCTCATTTAAATTTTATTAGCACAAACACATGTCAAACTCTTCAAAAATCATCTACACCAAAACAGACGAAGCACCTTTATTAGCAACCTATTCTTTTTTGCCAATTGTACAAGCTTTTACTGCTTCTGCAGGGATTGATGTTGAAACAAGAGACATCTCTTTAGCCGGAAGAATTTTAGCTAATTTTTCTGAGTTTCTAAAAGATGACCAAAAAGTTAATGATGCTTTGGCAGAATTGGGGACTTTAGCTACAAAGCCCGAAGCCAACATCATCAAACTACCAAATATTTCGGCCTCGGTACCACAATTAAAGGAAGCAATTAAAGAATTACAGGCGCTAGGTTTTGCATTACCAAACTATCCGGAAGATGCAAAAACAGAAGAAGAAAAGCAGGTAAAAGCAAAATATTCTAAAATATTAGGTTCAGCGGTAAATCCGGTTTTACGAGAAGGCAACTCGGACCGAAGGGCTCCAAAAGCCGTAAAAAATTACGCAAAAGCCAACCCGCACTCTATGGGCGCATGGTCGCCAGATTCTAAAACAAAAGTTGCTACCATGAACGAAGGCGATTTTTATGGATCCGAAAAATCTTTTACAAAAATAAACGACTCTAAGTTTGAGATTGAATTTATTGAGCCAGACGGAAAAACAACCCTTTTAAAAGATTTTTCTCCGTTAAAGGCGGGCGAAATAATTGATAGCTCCATCACCAGCCTTTCAAAACTGAAAGCTTTTGTAGCCGATGCAATTAAAGAAGCTAAAGAAAACAACCTTTTGCTTTCGGCCCACTTAAAAGCTACCATGTTAAAAGTAACTAACCCACTAATTTTTGGTGCTATAGTTGAAGTTTATTTTGCAGATGTTTTTAAAAAATATGCAGAGTTATTCAACAAATTGGGCGTTAATACCAGTAATGGCTTAAGTGATGTTTACGCAAAAATTGCCGGTGAGCCGGAAGAAGCAGAAGTAAAAGCAGCGATTGAAAAGGCCATTGAGAACGGGCCGGCAATTGCGATGGTAAATTCTGAAAAAGGGATTACCAATTTACACGTTCCTTCTGATGTAATTGTAGATGCATCCATGCCGGCAATGATACGCTCGTCTGGTAAAATGTGGAATAAAGATGGGCAACTGCAAGACACCCTAGCAATTATCCCGGATAGATGTTATGCCGGAGTTTACGCAGCAACAATTGAGGACTGTAAAAAACATGGAGCTTTTGACCCCGCCACTATGGGTTCTGTGCCCAACGTTGGGCTTATGGCTCAAAAAGCAGAAGAATATGGCTCTCATGATAAAGCTTTCCAAGCGAAAGCCGATGGTGTTTTTAGGATAAGCAATGGTGAGGGTAAAGTGTTTTTTGAGCAGGTTGTACAAAAAGGCGATATTTTTAGGATGTGCCAAACCAAAGATGCGCCCATACAAGATTGGATTAAACTGGCCGTAAACCGGGCTCGCTTATCTAATACGCCGGCCGTTTTTTGGTTGGATGAAAAACGGGCTCATGACCGCGAAATTATTGCAAAAGTAAATAAGTACTTGCCAAACTATGATACCACAGGATTGGATATACGCATTTTGCCGCCAATTGAAGCTACAAAATTTACATTAGAGCGCATCCGCAGAGGGGAAGATACCATCTCTGTAACCGGCAATGTGCTGCGTGACTATCTTACTGATCTCTTTCCAATTTTAGAGCTAGGAACATCAGCAAAAATGTTATCTATTGTTCCGTTAATGAATGGCGGCGGCTTATTTGAAACCGGTGCTGGTGGTTCTGCACCTAAACACGTTGAACAATTTATTAACGAAGGCTATTTGCGTTGGGATTCTTTAGGCGAATTTTTAGCACTCCAGGCTTCATTAGAGCATTTGGCGCAAACCCAAAACAACAGTAAGGCACAAGTTTTAGCCGATACTTTGGATGAAGCCAATGCGAAGTTTTTGGCAGAAGACAAATCGCCAGGCAGAAAGTTAGGAACAATAGACAACAGGGGTTCTCATTTTTACCTGTGTTTATATTGGGCCGAGGCTTTAGCAAACCAAAATAAGGACAGCGAATTGAAGGCTAGATTTGTTCCGCTTGCAAAATCACTTAAAGACAACGAAACAAAAATAACTGACGAACTAATTGCTACGCAAGGCAAACCACAAAATATTGGTGGTTATTACAGGCCAAACGATGAGCTTGCTTTTAAAGCGATGCGGCCAAGTGAAACGTTTAACAAGGCATTGGCATCGTTAAAGTAAACGTTGATTTATCCAATAATTTTAAAAATGATATCCGCGGTTAAGCAATCGCGGATATTTTTTTGCTGTATGCACCTGGCTCATCAACGCTTTGAAACCTGGGCACACCTACTCCTGCCAATGAAATACAGCAATCTTAGTTAAAAAAATCAGAAAATCGATTTAACTTTGCAACCTTAACTTTGACTTATGACTGTTACCGAGCTTTATAAAATTTACCTTTCGCACCCAAACATTTGCACAGACACTCGCAAAATAACAGAAGGATGCTTGTTTTTTGCCTTAAAAGGAGAAAACTTTGATGCAAACACCTTTGCTGCGCAAGCCCTAGAAAACGGTGCCTCTTACGCGGTAATTGACGATGAGCATTATAAAAAAGGAGCAAATTTTTTATTGGTTGAAAACACCTTGGCTATGCTGCAGGATTTAGCAGTTCACCACCGTAAACAATTAAAAATCCCATTTATCGGTTTAACTGGTAGTAATGGAAAAACCACTACCAAAGAGCTAATAAACAGTGTTTTGAGCGAGAGATTCAAAACATCAGCCACCAAAGGAAACCTAAACAACCACATTGGCGTTCCGTTAAGCGTGTTGGAAATTGGTGAAGATATTGAACTGGCAATTATTGAGATGGGTGCCAACCACCAAAAAGAAATTGCTATGCTTTCTAGTATTTGCCTGCCGAATTTTGGAATGATTACCAATATTGGTAAAGCGCATTTAGAAGGTTTCGGTGGGATTGAAGGCGTTAAAATTGGTAAAGGCGAGTTATATGATTTTCTGCAAGCTAACAGCGGCACTGTTTTTATCAATGAGGATAGTCCAGCCCTTACGGAAATGGCCAGCAAAAGGAAATTTGAGAAAATTATTAGCTACGGTACAAGCAATGCAAGCCATGTTAAAGGCGAATTAATCGACAACAATCCTTACCTAAAAATTAGGTGGACTGCAAATAACGAAACTTATGAGGTACCATCTCAATTAACGGGAACCTATAATTTTGAAAACATGTTGGCGGCTGTTGCCATTGGTTTAGAATTTGGTTTAACGCCCGCTCAAATTAACGCCGGAATTTCAAAATACGCTCCAAAAAACAACCGTTCGCAAATACTTAAAACCGAAAACAATACGCTAATTGGCGACTATTATAATGCAAACCCAAGCAGCATGGTTTTAGCTATTGAAAACATTAGTAAACTCCAAGCCGATAAAAAAGTCGTGATTTTAGGGGATATGTTTGAAATTGGCGAAAGCGTTGAAGAAGAGCATCTGAATGTGCTGAAAAAAGCCAACTCCTGTAATTTCGACCAAGTGATTTTAGTTGGGAAAGAATTCAAAAAGCAGAGTTTAAATGGTAAAGGCTTATTTTTTGAGGAAACCATGGAGGCATTTGAATATTTAAAAAAACACCCAATAAGCAATGCGCTGGTTCTAGTAAAAGGTAGCCGGAGTATGAAGTTGGAAAAGTTGGTGGAGTTGCTGTAATTAAAAATTAAGCCTATCGACGTAATCAAGCCCAAGCACAGACCTGAATTGAGCTTCTTTTCGCCCTTGGCGGTTGCGGAAATGATGAAGAAAAATTAAGCACTGCCTTTGTAGCAACCGGCGCAGGCGAGAGTTTTTTGAATACTTTTTTGCGGAAAAAAAGTATTTGCCAATGCCCGGCATGAGAGCAAGCAAGCCATGAGCGTGAAAGCCAAATTGTCGTTAAAATTAGTTTTTTATACAATCTGCTGTGATAAAATCCCCAAAACTCACGTCAAGTTACTCCTCCAACAATTTCCCATCAATACTTTTAGTGGCTTTTGCACCTAACTTTTTTAAGTTTTCAACGCGGCTCACTAAATTTCCGTTGCCAACGCTCAACTTACCCATCGCATCTTGATATACTTTTTGCGATTTATCAAGGTGCTCGCCCACCTTTTGCAAATCGTTCACAAAGCCAACAAACTTATCGTAAAGCTGGCCAGCTTTTGTAGCAATATCAATGGCATTACGCGTTTGTTGTTCCTGTTTCCAAATAGACGCAACGGTTTTTAATGTGGCTAAAAGTGTAGATGGCGTAACAATTACCACTCGCTTATTCCAGGCAAAATCAAATAGTTCTTGGTCATACTGTACGGCTATCGCAAATGACGATTCAATCGGCA
>DASVGY010000122.1:0-4803 GCA_036379295.1 Pelobium sp. | reverse complement strand
TGCTCTTTGTTCGATATCTTTTTCGGTGATGTTATTGATAGCAGCCGCTACATCTCTTTTTGCCTGCGTACCATAACCCACCACCACTACCTCATCTAATTTGCTAATGTCTTCTTTTAAGACGATGTTAAAGGTAGTTTTACTGCCAACCGCAACTTCTTGGGGGGTAAATCCAATGTACTTAAAAACAAGCGTTGCATTAGCAGGAACTTTTAACTTGAATTCCCCGTTTAAATTTGTAACAGTACCCATGGTGCCCCCCTTAACATTTACCGCAACCCCAGGCAATAAAACACCGGTTTCGTCTTTTACAGTTCCGGAAATCCCTACAATCTGACCGTAACCCCTATTAAACACCAGCGTAATAAGTAATAAAGCCAGCATCAGTTTTTGCTTGGAAAACAGTTTTGGAAAAAAATCTAATAGTACTCGTTTTTTCATTTTGCTAGTTTATGATTTAGTTAATTGATGAACGCTTAAAATTTACCCTTCCCTGTGCTAAACATTATTGCTTTAATCATACCCATCTGCCGTTAGCAGATTTTGATGGCTAAAAATTTAACTGACTCAGGTTTTAAAAAGATATTCAAACTTTTTTGGTTAGCTGTGTTTGATATCCTGGTATTCAAAGGTAATAGGAATAAATACCAAAAAATTGCGATGGATTAGCAAATGAGTGCTTCAGTTTAACAATTAATATAAACAACCACAACTTTTCACCGATTTCGAAAGTTGAGTTTCGAAACCTTGTGGCTCTTAGTTTAAGCTTTAAAAGAAAAGCACAACAGTTCTCAGGTCTTTTTGGTTAGAAAAAGGATTGCGAAGGTTAAATTTTTGGGCGTTAAAGGGCGTTAAACCCGTAGTTGTGCGGTAAAAGTGAATAATTTATTGAGCAGTAGCAATGAGCACTGATCCCCAGTTTAATTAGGCATCGATACGCTTTTGAGAAGATTCTCGTACAACCAATTCGCAAGAAATAACCTCTGTTTTATAAAACTTCTTTTCTTTGGTCTTCATAATATTATTGAAATATAGATTTGCAGCAGTTTTACCGATGTCTCTGCTTCGTTGTTCTACAGAACTTAACGATGGACTTATGTAATTAGTAAATTCCTCGTTTTGAAATCCAATTACTCCTAATTCTTGAGGCACCTTAATGTTAAGTTCTTTTGCCGCTTGCATCACCCCTAAAGCAGCAGGATCAGAAGCGGTAAAAAAAGCATCAGGCCGATTTTTTTGTGCTAATAGTTTTAAAGCAATGGCCTTTGCTTCGTCTCTTGAAATACTCACATGCTTAGTAAAATCTTCGTTTAAACTCTTTCCTGTTTCGTGTATTGCTTTAATAAAACCGTTTTTTCGTTCGTTATAAACCGCTAAATGTTCTGGCCCACCTATATATGCTATATTTTTAAAGCCCTGTTTTACAAGATGACGAACGGCTTGATAAGATGCTTCCTCATTGTCATTTTTCACAATAGAACTTTCAACTGAATCATCAAAACGATCAAACTGGATTAAATGAGTTTGATGGTTGATAATTTCTTTCAAATGTGCATTTGAAATTGTTTCCTGCGAAAGAGATATCATCACACAGTCAACATTTTGCCTAATCAACGTCTCTACAGCCTCTTGCTCTTTTGTAAAACTTTCTTCGCTTTGGCAAATAATGATGTGGTGTTTGTGTTGGTAGCAAATTTCTTCTATACCGGCAATTACATTAGCAAAAAAAATCTCACTTATTTTTGGAACAATAATTCCTATTATTTTTGATTTGCCCCGCCTTAAATTAGCGGCGAAAGAATTGTGTTTATAATTTAGTTCCGCTGCTTTCTTTTTAACCCTACTTTTTACTTTCTCGCTAACTACAGGATCGTTACTTAGCGCTTTTGAGACGTAAGAACCGCTAATCCCTAGTGCCTCGGCAATATCATAAATTGTAATTCTCTTCTTCTTCATTTTAAAACAACCATACCTTGGGCAATATATAAAAAAATCATACTTTAATGATAAGCAACTCTTAATCCTTTAAGCTTCCGCAATTAATTTAACCTCATTACTTAAACTATTGTCATTTAATTAGCGCACTAGTAAACAAATCTCAAAATTTGTAATAAAAGCGCCTGGTATGTCTTAAGTAAATCTGATTTTATAAACTTTTAATGTCCAGGCACTAAAAGAGTAAACTGACAATCATCTAAAATAGCAACGATTGCCAATTTGAAATATGACCAAACATTATTTTTAACGCTTGCCACCTCAAAAAAAGCCGCGGTAAAATGGTTTGTTAAAAAAAAATAATTTCAATTTTGAAATCGATTGAAAAAAGTCTAATATTGAACACCAATTTCTTGAATTAACGATTTATACTTTATAATATATAGTAGCCCATTAAATCAACACGTCAAAATTAACTACATGCAACCAATTGTTACTGAAACAGACAGGCAGAAAAGTACAGCAACCAATTTATCATCAAAGGCTGCTCAATATAATTTCCCGAAAATCATAATGGGAACCAGTAGCTTAGGAAATTTATATCAGGCGCTAGATTTTGAGCAAAAACTCGCTATCGTAAAAGAAGGGGTGAAAAACTCAAACGGATTAGCTTTTTTCGATAGCGCCGGAAAATATGGCGCAGGCTTGGCTTTAGAGTCTTTAGGCAAATGCCTGAAAGTAATGGGTGTTGAACAAAAAGACATCTTGATTAGCAATAAATTAGGTTGGATAAGAAAACCTTTAATAACAGATGAGCCTACCTTTGAGCCTGGAGTTTGGAAAAACCTAAAGTTTGATGCCTATCAAAACATCAGCTATCACGGTATCTTAGAATGCTACCACCAAGGCAATGAACTGCTTGGCGGTTACAAAGCCAAGTTTTTGTCTGTTCATGATCCGGATGAATATTTGAATGCAGCAACAGATGCGCAAAACAGGCAAAAGAGATTTAACGATATCTTAGAAGCGTATAGGGCACTGTCAGAATTAAAAGAAAAAGGAGAAATCCTAGCCGTTGGTATCGGTTCAAAAGACTGGCAAATTATTAAAGAAATTGAAACTAAGGTTGATTTAGACTGGGTAATGTTTGCAAACAGTTGTACCATTTACCACCATCCAAAAGAACTACTTAGTTTTATGGAATATCTAACGGGTAAAAACATCCCAATTATAAATTCTGCAGTTTTTAACGGAGGCTTTTTAATAGGCAGCGAGTACTTTAATTACCACCCCGTAAACAGAAAAGATAATTTTGATCTGTACCAATGGAGAGATAGCTTTTACGCCATTTGCGAAAAATATAAAATTAAACCCGCATTAGCTTGCGTACATTTCGGATTAAGTATTCCCGGGGTAAAGAGCATTGCTTTAAACAGCAGTTCACCTGTACGGACTGGCAAAAATTTCGAACTTTCAAAATTAAAAATACCAGCAGAATTTTGGGCAGATATGAAATCAAAAGGTTTAATTCATCATCAATATCCCTACCTGTAGCTAAGATTTACCACCTTAAAATAATATTATACCTAAATCATGACTAAAAAAAATAATTTATTCGCCATTGGATTAATTACTTCCTTATTTTTTCTATGGGGGTTTGCGCACAACCTAGATCCTATTTTGATTCCACATCTAAAAAGGTCGTTTACGCTTAGTACGCTACAAGCAACTTTAGTGGATTCGGCTGTGTTTATTGCCTATTTTATTATGGCCATCCCCGCCGGTATAATTATGAAAAAATATAGTTACAAAGCGGGGATCATCATCGGTTTATTAATGTTCGCAGCAGGATCTTTTCTCTTTGTGCCGGCAGCTGACAACCAATCTTACCCTTTCTTTTTGATAGCATTATTCATCATCGCCTGTGGCTTAACCACATTAGAAACTGCTGCCAACCCTTATATCACGGTATTAGGCCCGCCTGAATCAGCCCCCTTTCGACTAAATTTTGCGCAATCTTTTAACGGATTGGCGGCAACAATGGCTCCGATTATAGGTGCAAGAATAATTCTAGCAAAAGGCGCAACCGACGAGCAGTTAAGCCAAATGTCTGACGCGGTTAAACAAGCAACCCTTGCCGCCGAGGCTTCAACAGTCAAAACTCCTTATATTGTTTTAGGAACTATTTTGCTACTTGTGGCTGCTTTATTTGCTTTTACTAAGCTTCCATCTATCGAACACGCTGATGAAGAACCTGCAAGTAAAAATATTTTTCAGGCCTTGCGTCATAAACATTTAGCCTGGGGGGTAGCCGCACAATTTTTTTACGTGGGCGCACAAGTTTGCGTTTTTAGCCTATTCATTCTATATGCACAAGCCTCTTCGGGCATTACAGGCAAGCAAGCGAGTATCTATTTAGGAGCGTGTGGCTTCGCGTTTTTGGCGGGTCGCTTTTTAGGCACTATCTTGATGAAGTTTTTCAAAGCAGAAAGTTTGTTAACACTATATGCCGCCATCAACACCATTTTATGTATTCTAGCGGCTTTAATGAGCGGAATGGTTACTATTTATATCGTTATTGCCATCTGTTTCTTTATGTCAATTATGTTTCCAACTATTTTTGCGTTGGGCATCAAAGGTTTGGGGAAAGATACCGCTTTTGGCAGCAGTTTAATCATTATGTCAATTGTTGGAGGTGCAATTTTTCCTCCAATTTTCGGCTACATTAGTGACGTAAGCCATAACATCCAGTTGGGTTATTTTGTACCGATGATTTGCTTTATAGTGATAGCTATGTTTGGATTAAGCGGAGCAAAAACCACTAAAAAAGAAGTCGAGATAGAACCGGCAGGAATATTATAAACCTAG
>DASVGY010000121.1:0-7020 GCA_036379295.1 Pelobium sp. | reverse complement strand
ATAGCAGCACTAAAACCTTTGCTACCGCATCGCCTCAAAACCCGTCAGATCTGGGCGTGTTTGCCTGTGATAACGCCGCCGGATATTATCAACTAAACGGACTGGGAGATGGAACACTTTTTTGGTATCGAGCTGTTTCGGAAAGTCTTCCGTTTCAAATAGGAAATAAAACTTTTACAGACAAACAGCCGATTGGAAATAGCTTTTTTGTTGGTCTAAATGATTTTAGAGGCTATTTTGGAGCTAAAAATAAAAAAGTTTATTCGGGCGGTAATTACTCTAACAATTTTGGTCCAAAACCCATAATCAGCGTAGCAGCACCGATGGTTTTAGATAGTGCCCTGCTTTATATCAGCCAAAGCGGAAAACTCACCTTTACTGTTGAAACACCAAACGGCGCAGTGCTTAGCTCGAAAACCATCAACGTTGAGCGCACTAAAACCACCACCGATGTTGAAACTGCAGCTAACTTAGTTGCCGACGATTTAAACGACCCTGGAAGAATGTATAAAATTGGTCTGGAGTTTCCGGCTGCTGGCACTTATTATATTGGGATTGATTTTGCTGACGGAGCAACAATATTTCGAAGTAACGTAGGTGTTAACAATATCCCAATAACTTTAGGTCCTGATTTGATAAAACTAACCGGTGCATTTTCTGATAGCAACGGGACTATCGTTAACGCTTACTATTATTTTTACAATATGCTTTTTAAATCTTTGGGATGCGCTAGCCCCAACAGAGTTGCGGTTGAAGTAGGTAAGCCAATGATTACACAAAGCGGAACTATTTTAACGGCAAGTTTTGCCGATAACTACCAGTGGTACTTTAATAAAGTTTTAATAGCTGGCGCTACTGCTAAAACCTACAACGCTACCGCTTCTGGTATTTACCAGGTTGAAGCAATTAGTTCATCAGGCTGCACAACTAAGTCTGCCGAGTTTAACTACGTTTTATCGGGTGTGTCGCCTGCCAATCCTCAAGAAATAGATCTTAAAATATTCCCTGTTCCGGCCGCTGAGCTGTTAAACGTAAGTTTTGATATACCTAAAAAAGAAAATATAGAAATTTCGCTGAGTAATATTTTTGGTCAATCTGTTTTTCAGCGTAATTGGGTAGGTATTTTTGGAAAATTTGCAACCACAATTAACGTTAAAGATTACAGCCCAGGAAGCTATATTTTAACCATAACAGTCGGGAAAAAGGTGTATTCGCAAAAAATCACCATTGCTCATTAGTTAGTTTAAACCTGAGGTGGTGATTTTTGAGAAAAATTTGATAAAAAGCTAAACCCTGCTTAAAACTTAAGGTGTTTTACGGTTTTTCCATTATTGATGAGCTGCATTAACGAGTCAATCCCGATTTTAAGGTGAGATTCTACATACTCCTCGGAAGTTTTGCTACCGTCTGATTCGGCAGTTTTTACACCTTCTGGAATCATGGGTTGGTCTGAAACTAACAATAAAGCACCGGTTGGAATTTTATTGGCAAAACCCGTAACAAAAACTGTGGCAGTTTCCATATCTACTGCCATTGCCCGCAGCTCCTTAAGGTATTTTTTAAATTCTTTATCGTGTTCCCAAACACGGCGGTTGGTGGTGTAAACGGTTCCGGTCCAGTAATCGCGTGAGTGATCTCTGATGGTTGTTGATATCGCCTTTTGCAATGCGAAAGCTGGTAATGCGGGCACTTCGGGGTGCAAATAATCATTTGAAGTTCCCTCTCCCCTAATTGCAGCTATGGGTAAAATTAAATCACCAATTTGATTTTTCTTTTTTAAGCCACCACATTTCCCTAAAAAAAGTACTGCTTTGGTTTTAATAGCGGTAAGCAAATCCATCATCGTTGCTGCAAGCGGACTGCCCATTCCAAAGTTAATGATGGTGATGCCGTTAGCTGTAACGCTCTGCATGGGCTTATCTAAGCCATAAACGGGTGCGTTATCATGCCATTCTGAGAATAACTTAACGTATTTAGAAAAATTAGTCAGCAAAATATATTCGCCAAATTCATCCAGCGGCCTGCCAGTGTATCTGGGTAACCAATTGGCCACAATATCTTCTTTAGACTTTAAGCCTTTTTTTATAGCACTCTTAACTTCTTTTGTAGAAACGGAAACTTCTTCTTTTTTAATATCTTTTTCTTCGTTCATAACTAAATATATTAAACAACGCTTTTAATCTACTGATTAGCGCACCGTTCAATGTCGTTAATTATTTTCAAAATTTAAATAAGGGTAGCGGAGTATTTACACAAAAAAGCCCCTCGGATTTCGAGAGGCTCTGTATTATGCTACCTTTAATTTTTTAAGGTCCGATTTTTCAAACTGCTCTTTGGCGTAAGCTAAATCAATGCAAAGCTTTTTAGTTCTTTGCTTTTGAGAAGGTATTTCAAACATGGCATCAATCATAATGGCTTCGCAAATTGAGCGTAAACCCCTTGCACCCAATTTAAATTCCATCGCTTTATCTACAATAAACTCAAAAACGTCCTCTTTAAACTCAAGCGTAATGTCCTCATATTCAAAAAGTTTCTGGTATTGCTTTATTAACGAATTTTTGGGTTCTGTTAAAATACTAAGCAGTGTTTCCCTATCCAGTGGGTTTAAATGTGTTATCACTGGTACACGGCCAATCAATTCCGGAATCATCCCAAAAGATTTTAAATCTAGTGGCGTAATGTATTTATACAGATTTTTTAAATCAACTTCGTTAGTTTCTGCTTTAAACTTATAACCAACTGTTTGGGTTCTTAAACGATTGGCTATTTTTTTCTCGATTCCGTCAAAAGCACCGCCACAAATAAATAAGATATTGTTGGTATTCACCGGAATCATCTTTTGATCCGGATGTTTTCTGCCTCCTTGTGGCGGAACGTTTACAATAGTTCCTTCTAAAATTTTAAGTAGCGCCTGCTGTACGCCCTCCCCAGATACATCTCTGGTAATTGATGGATTATCGCTTTTTCGGGCAACTTTATCAACCTCATCAATATAAACAATACCACGTTCTGCCGCGTTCACATCATAATCTGCGGCTTGTAGCAAACGGGTTAAAATGCTTTCTACATCTTCACCTACGTAACCTGCCTCGGTTAAAACGGTGGCATCACAAATACAAAAAGGCACATTTAACACCTTTGCTATCGTTTTTGCCAGTAAAGTCTTACCCGTTCCGGTTTCGCCCACCATCATAATATTAGACTTTTCAATCTCTACTTCATCATTGGTGATTTTTTGGTTCAAGCGCTTGTAATGGTTATAAACTGCTACTGCCAAAACTTTTTTAGCATCATCCTGCCCAATTACGTACTGGTCTAAGTGGGTTTTGATTTCTAAAGGTTTTAAAAGGGTCAGAACGGAATTCATATTCTTCCCCTTCTTCAAGCTCAATTCTTCGCCTAAAATTTCGTTGGCTTGCTGCACACATTTATCGCAAATATGCGCATCTAAACCCGCAATCAGCATTAAGCTATCTTGCTTTCCCGCTCCACAAAAAGAACATTTTATATCTTTCTGACTTTTGCTCATTTCTTATTTTTTTTCTTTGTTGGGTTCTAAAATCTCATCCACCATGCCAAATTCTTTAGCTTCCTCTGCTTTCATCCAGTAATCTCTGTCAGAAGCTTTTTCTACCCATTCGTAACTTTGACCGGAGTGTTTCGAGATGATATCGTAAAGCTCTTTTTTTAATTTCAACATCTCGCGTAAGTTAATCTCCATATCAGATGCCACCCCTTGCGCACCACCAGATGGTTGGTGTATCATTATCCTAGCATGTGGAAGTGCTGCTCTTTTGCCTTTTGTACCTGCACACATGATAACAGCACCCATTGAGGCCGCCATGCCAGTGCAAATTGTTGCTACATCCGGAGAGATAAATTGCATGGTATCATAAATGCCTAAACCTGCGTAAACAGAACCGCCCGGGGAGTTAATGTAAATTTGGATATCCCTGTTGGCATCGGCAGATTGTAAGAACAACAACTGCGCCTGAATAATATTTGCGTTTTGATCGTATATAGCATCACCCAAAAAGATGATTCTATCCATCATCAACCTCGAAAAAACATCCATTTGCGCCACGTTTAACTGCCGCTCCTCAATAATATAAGGAGTCATGCCGCTCGGCCTCAAAATACCTTCTGTTTGGTTAATGTATTTATCAACGTGTAAACCGCCTATTCTATGGTGCTTTACCGCATACTTGCGAAACTCATTTTTATCTATATTCATATCTAGTTAATTTCAGATTTAACCCCGCTAATGTATTAAAATTTTATCTTTCTGATCAACCTTAATTGTCGGCTTTTTGTTTTTTTAACCCAATAGCTTCAATACTTAATCGTTAAAATTTAAACTCCGTTTAACATTTTTTATTATGATGAAATTGTAGCTGTTGTGCTGTTTAAATATCTGCAAAGCCCAGGGAAGCTTACTAGTAGTAAGGTTTGAGGGGTGCTGTTGCCTGCGCATTAAAATACGCTGCCATAAAATTCAAAATGGTATTTTTGCTTCCGTAAAATTATCTTACCTTAAATTCTTTTAGAAGTAAATATGCCAACAGAAGTAAAATGCCCTAATTGTAGCCATGCTTTCCCTATTGAAGAGGTGATGGCCGAAGAGTTTAAAAACGATTTGCGTAAGAAAATGCTTGAGTTTCAAAAGAAAAAAGATGACGAGGCCAAAAAGAAGGATGAGGAATATCAAAAAAAAGAGCAGGAATTTTTACAAAAAGAAAAGCAACAAGCCACGCTTTTTCAGCAGAAATTAGCGTTGGAAATGGCGCAGTTACAAAAGCAAGCTGATGCTGATAAAGCGGCTTTGCAAAAACAGTTGGAAGAAAATTTAAGGAAAAGCATCGCTTCTGACTTTGAAAATCAACTCCAACTTTTACAAAACACAAATAAAGAGAGCGAAGAAAAATTAAAACAAGCCCGCTTAAAAGAATTAGATTTTTTACGTAAGGAAGCAGCACTTAAAACCCGGGAAGAAGAGTTGGAACTTTCTTTACAACGTAAATTACAAGAAGAGCGAATAACTTATGCCGAGCAGATTAGGAAGCAGGAAGCCGAGAAAAGCCAATTAAAAGAAACAGAGTTTCAATTAAAATTAAAAGAATACGAACAAAAGATTGAAGCGCAAAACAAGCTTGTAGACGAAATGAAGCGAAAAGCTGAGCAGGGATCAATGCAGTTGCAAGGCGAGTCTCAAGAGTTAATTGTAGAACAGCTATTACAAAGTAATTTTCCTTTTGATGTGATTACTGAAGTTGGAAAAGGTGTGCGTGGCGCCGATTGCATACAAACTATTAGGAACGCCAGCGGGCAGGAATGTGGTAAAATTATTTATGAAAGCAAACGCACCAAAGATTTTGGTGGCGATTGGATTGAAAAGTTAAAGAAGGATAAAATAGCCATTGGTGCAGATGTTGCCGTAATCGTGACCCAATGTTATCCTAAAGGAATGGATTGCTTTGGCGAAAAAGATGGGGTTTGGATTTGCTCTTTTGAAGAGTTAAAAGCGGTAACTTTTGTTTTAAGAGATGGCATTATCAAACTTTATGCAGCTACAAAATCTCAGGAAAACAGAGGCGATAAAATGCACATGCTTTACGATTATTTAACAAGTTCTGAGTTTAACAGCCAATGGAGCGCAATTAGCGAAGGCTTTATGAGCATGAAAGCCAGCATCCAAACAGAACGCAACGCTATGGAAAAACTTTGGAAAACAAGGGAAAAACAATTAGAAAAAGTGCTGCTGAACGCCGTCCATATTAGCGGTTCTGTAGAAGGCATAGCAGGAAAGGACGTGGTTAAGCTAAATTTAACCGGCGATGATGATGACACCTTATTTTTAGATTAAATGAATTGGTTATTTTTAATTCTTGGCGGTTTTTTTGAAACTGCTTTTGCACTTTGTTTAGGCAAAGCAAAAGAAAGCAGCGGTAGCGACGTTTATTTTTGGTACGGCGGTTTTTTAATTTGTTTGCTAGTTAGTATGGGCTTGTTGATAAAAGCCACGCAAACTTTGCCTATTGGCACTGCTTATGCGGTTTGGACGGGGATTGGCGCTGTAGGTTCGGTTATTATCGGCATTTTTATTTTTAAAGAACCCGCAACATTTTGGAGGCTATTTTTTTTGTTTACGTTGGTTAGCTCTGTTGTGGGTTTAAAATATGTTTCGGCATAGATCTGTTAATAATTAATCTGATTCTAAAGCTATTGCGTTAATTGAGGCGGAATTATTTTCGCAATAACCTCCATTTTCTAAATCAAAAGCCCAGCGGTGTCTCGGACAAACTAAATATCTTTCTCCTTCTACCCACGCATACTTTAAATCTGCGCCTTGGTGCGGGCAAAATCTATCCACGCTATACTTACAGCCGCCAACTTCAACCACCATTCTTTCATTCCGGTTTTCAATCTCTAATATTTTATCACAGAAAAAGTTCAAATCTTCTTTTTCTAAAATCATAAAACCCTGCATCAAAACCTGATAAACATCAGGCTCTCTGTTTAACTTCATTCTAAAAGTTAATGAATAATCTTCCCAAGAAAGGTGCTTTTCTAATACACGTTTAATATCATAAGCATTTACTAACATTAAATAAAAGTTACTGTGAGGCAGTTGAGTAGTTTTTAAAATTTGGTTTTTCTTGAAATTGATTTCTATAAACTTCTTATCTCTATCTTTAAAACCGATAAAAAAAGAACGTTCTATTTTATTTCTACTTTTAAAACTCTCTAACTTTTGGCTAAATTCAAGAATTAGTTGTTCTACTAGTTTTTCAAAATCACGGTCAGAAAGCTCAATTTTTATTTCGTCGAAAAAAGTTTTATACCTATCAGCGTAAGCTAAAATATAGGGTTTAAAGTTTTCTTCGGTAACACATTCTGTCGAAAGCTCGTTAAACACAAGCTCATTTGGTTTTACAATTAAAGAATCGCCAGGCATCATATTAGGAATTAGAGGCTTGCTTTTAGTTAACCGCTTTTTAAGATACGTTATAGCTTGTGGGT
>DASVGY010000120.1:0-11643 GCA_036379295.1 Pelobium sp. | reverse complement strand
ACGAAAAATGGGAAAACGATAAATTTCAGCTTTCCACCGATGCAACACGTTCAGCAAGATATGATTGGCAAAACCGTGGATTACTTTTTAGGCAATACTGATAAAAATCCTTGTTCTTTAGAGGATGCTTTAATAAGTATGAGGGTGATGGATGAGTTTTCTAGAACATCTGGCTAAAACCAACCGCTAGATTTGCATATATTAAAAAGGTTTGTTCTGAAAAGAACAAACCTTTAAGGGTTAATCACTCATATTTGTATAAGACTTTTAGCAAGAAACATAAATTATATTCATCTACTGTGGCACAATCATTTTATTAATGCTTCCCTTTTCCATGACCGCCACCATTTCCATGTTGTTTGCCTTTGTTACCGTTGTAGCTTTTTGAAGAGTGAACATTTTCAGATGTACCAAATGATGTTTTATAGACATTACCTTTAGTTGCATGGTAGCGAGAATCGTCACTATATTTTATAGTTTTTTGGGTTTTTACGTTTTTATATTTCGTATATTTAACCTTGTCTCTATCAAAATTATAATAAGCATTTCTGGAGTTAATGACTACTTTATAACCGTTATATAAGTCATATCTTTCATGCCTTGGAGGTAAAGAATGCGAGAAAAGCCATCTTTCATGATCTCTGTAGATGAATTGTTTTTTCGGAACATAATAGTAACTCTCTATATCCGGTAGGTAATAATAATCTACGTGACTGTAACCAACTGGCGCCCATAAAGGTTGCGAGCCAATATTTACGTTTATACTCACTTGTGCAGAAGACCGAGTGGTCATCAGAGCAACTAAAATAAACACTGTTGATAATAGCTTTTTCATGATTTCTGTCCGTTAAATTAAACTGTATTCGCCCTTATTTTTTATTGCTTTAAGGTAATTGTACCTATGTTGGTATTTTGTCCTAAAGTAACACTCACGTTGTTTAAGGTGCTGTCTTGGTAGCCTTCTACCGGAGCAAACTTAACCGAGTAGCTACCTGCTGCAAGCCCGCCAACGGTGAATTTACCGGTTAAAACATCTGCCATGGTACCTATAGTATCTACACCACTAATAACCAATACTTCTGGGTGGCTAGCTAATGGTAATACCGTTCCGGAAATTAATCCGGAGGTTGCGGTGGTAATTCCTCTTACTACTGGCTTTAATAGATATTTGCCATTTCCGGTACTCACTATGGATTTTGCGGCATCAAAGTCAAGTAACAATGAATAGGTTACGTCAGGCACAAGGCTTGGGTTTTCAGTAAGTTTAACTTTCCAACCAGAAGATTGCCCACTAGGCGTGGTAAGTGGTTGCGAAACTCCATCTACAACAATTGTGTTTCCAGTATCATTTAAAACTAATCTTATTTCAGTGATATCGCCTGTTGGTATTTCGCCAGATGCTACCAAAATATCTGGTTTGGTACTCCCTATCCTAAAATCCAGAATATTAAAAATACCTGCGTCCGCAGTAAATTTATAAGGTTTGCCATCAGAGAAAAGTACAATCTCTTTAACGCTTAGGTTGATCTCGTCAAAGTTTCCGGGCGCATCCGTCATTCTAATCTGTACTTTAGTAGTCCCGTTGGGGTTGTTGTCTTTCTTACAACCCGAAAAAACAGCAAGCCCTATCAATAACGAGGCAATGCCAGTAAATACAATATTCTTTTTCATAGCTTTACATTTGATAAATATTAATTTTTGTTATACCCAAAAGTGGAAAGCCAACATGAAATTAAAATGAAATTTCAAATTTATCTGCTAGGTAAATTTCATGTTAATTTCATCTTGAACATTGATATTTGATATTGTAAAATTCAATTAATGAAGCAGGTGTCTTTTTTTTCGAAATCAGTTATAGGTGTATTGGCATCATTAATCCCTATTGTAGTTAGTGCTACAACTGTAACGGTTGTAGAAAAAAAGACGAACGAAGTTTTAGCGGTAAAGACAATCGGTACGGTAAATAACATCCTGTTGAATACCAATCTTATAGTCAGGTTAGATAGCATCAAGGTAGAAAAAACCGACAAGACAAAAGAGAAGGATCAGGAAAAGGCAAATACTAAACCTGAACCAAAAAAACCAGAGATTAAAAAAGTGCCAAAAGCCAGAAACCAAGAGCGACCCAAGGTGATAAAACCCAATATTAAAATTAAGCCTGTCAAGATAATTCGTCCAAAAATCAGGAAACCTTAGCATGAAGTTAACTTTTGTTCTTCTATTTATCTGTTTGGTCAATTTTAAGGTTTGTGCTCAAGAGGATTCTTTAAAAAAGACCACGCTCACTTTAGCCCTAATGTACAATAGCAACGTGAGTTATTATGGGCAGGCAACTAATGATAAGTTTCCATACGTTCTTGCAAATGCATCACTCAGACTGCCCTTTGGGTTGTATTTTTCAGCAGGTTCTTATAAACTGCTAAACTACGGTTCGGGTTTATCTGAAACAGATTTTGGGATGGGTTACGAGTACGATTTCAATGATAAATTTAATATGGGAATTGCCTATACCCGTTCTTTTTTTCCTGCAAATTCTCCTCTTTTGCAGGCTGCAAATGAGAATAACATAAGTTTAACAAACAGTTACAACTGGGGTTGGTTTAAAAGTTCTTTAAACACTGATTATGCTTTTGGTAAGCAACGTGATGTTTTTGTAAGTTTAAACAACGCCAAAGAAATAAGTTTGGGAAGTTTTTTAAACGATAAAAACCAGATTTTTATTGAACCAGCCCTTGAGCTTTCTGCCGGAACACAGCGTTATTACGAAACTTACATTATAGAAAAAGGTAAAAGAGGACAATCCAAAGGGAAGGGAAAAGGACTTGACATGCAACAAGGCAACGATGTTACAAGCGCAGTTGAAACTGATAAATTTAGCTTATTAGCCTATAATTTTGCGTTTCCACTTAGCTTATTAAGGGCAAATTATATTGCAGAAGTTAGCTATCAGTTGTCTGTATTAGGCGCACAAAGTCAAACCGAACTTAAGCCTGTTCAATCTTTTTTTGGAGTTGCTTTTTATTACCAGTTTTAAACAAAGGATATATGAAAGTATTGATTGTGGAAGACGAAAAAACTTTAGCTTATGACATGGAGGCTTTTTTAAAAAAGAGCTTCTATTTGTGCGATATTGCGAATAATGTTAAATCTGCAAGTGAAAGCCTAGGGGTAAACGAGTATGATTTCATTTTAATAGATTTAGGTTTGCCAGATGGCGATGGGCTTGATGTACTTAGGATAGCTAAAGAACTTAACCCCAAAGCGGCGTACATTATTATTACTGCCAGAATTAATTTAAAAGACCGTGTAGCGGGACTTGATTTAGGAGCAGACGATTATCTGTCGAAACCTTTTTATCTTTTAGAGCTACAATCTAGGATGCAAGCCATTTCTCGTAGAAAATTTGGAATTACAGAAGAATTGCTTTCTATTGGCAGTTTTAAAGTAGATATCCCGAAGCGATTGGTTTTTTTTGAGGATGAAAGTGTTGAACTTTCTCGTAAAGAGTTTGATTTACTGAGTTATCTCCTTCTCCATAAAAACAGGGTATTAACTCGTGTACAGCTTAGCGAACATATTTGGGGCACTTTCGTAAACGATGATTATGATTCAAATTATATTGATGCGCATATTAAAAACATCAGAAAAAAACTAGGTCAATGGGCAACTACAGAATGGCTAGAAACTGTACGTGGCGTAGGCTATCGAGTTAAAAAATAAAATGAAGCTATCTACAAAACTTACGCTTTTTATAACGGGATCAAAATTAGCCGTTGTGTTATTATTCATACTCTCCTTGCCATTCCTAGTTAATCAGATTTCTTCTGAATACACCAACTACACGCTTAAAAGGCAAAAGAAAAAGGTCCTCAGTATTATTCAAGAAAACGGACTGGAGTATTACTTTCAAGGAGATGAAAGTTACGGAAGTTATACTTTACTTAAAGAAGAATTTGTTGCGTTGTCGCCAATTGACGCTAGGTTAAGTATCGATACCATTGCAGATTCTCAACGATTGATAGATAGTGATACGTTGAATTACAGGGTATTAAGTCGTACTTTTAAGTATAAGGGTGAAAAATACTTACTAGAGATTGGTAAAACCAACGCAAGCATCAACCAATACAACAAGCCTTTGCAGTATTATGCTTTATACGTACTTTTTGCACTTATCGCAATTACCATTCTTATTGATATTTTTTTTATTAGATTATTAATCAGTCCATTAGCAAAAATTATAAAAACAAAACTGAGTAACAGAAAGTTTCCTTTTAAAAGTGAATATATCCCTATACAAACAGGTACTACAGATTTTAAATATCTTGATGATTCACTGATTCTTTTAATGAGCCAAATTAATGAGGCATTTTACAAAGAAAGAGAATTTACGTCCAACGCTTCTCATGAGTTAATGACCCCTATAAGTATTCTTCAAAATAAAATGGAAAATTTGCTTTCAGATGCCAATTTGGATGAGGTATCGGCCGTTGAGGTTACAGAGATGATGAGAACGGTAGGTCGGCTAAAAAACATAACTCGTTCCTTATTACTGATCTCTAAAATTGATAATGAACAGTATATTGATAAAGAAGATATTAGCCCTGCGATACTGATTGATGAAATTATTGAAGAAATTAGTCACCGATTAGAAGAAAAACAGATAAAAATCAACCTAAATCTCTCGCCAAAAGCGGTTATACGAAATGTAAACCGAGATCTTTTATTTCAGCTATTTTTTAATTTGTTGCATAATGCAATTAAATTTAACCGAACCAAAGGTAGTATTACTATCCAAGATCAGAGTTTACCTAACGGTGTTTACGAGATAAGCATTAGCGATACAGGTCTTGGGATCCCAAAAGCGGACATTCCCTTTATTTTTGACCGTTTTAGAAAAAGTAACTTAGAAAAGGAAGTGGGTTTTGGACTGGGGCTTGCAATTGTAAAAAGCATTGTTCGTTACCATAATTTGAAGATTGACGTAACATCTGAAGTAAATAAAGGTTCGGTTTTTAAAATTTCATTTTTCCAATCGTCTTAAAGAGTTTTAGGTTAAGTTAATTTTTATTATTGAAATCTCTATTCAAATAATCTAACTCCAAGAAGAGTACTTGCGTAAGGGATAGCAACGGAAATACTTTTTGTTTTTCACAAAAAGATTGGAGTGTATAGCCCGACCCGCCTTTTATCGGGTGACGCCCAAAATAAATTAAAGCTAACAACTTGTAAACTTAAAACTTACCACCTAAAACTTAAGACAATTCAAATACTAATAAACCAACAACTAATAAACCAACCAAATTAGTCTTCCTCATCCTCAAAAAAACTTTCACTTAAATCATCAATCTCGCGTCGGTCTTTTTTGGTTGGGCGGCCGGTTCCGCGGTCTCTGGTTAAAACAGGGGAGTGGAACATTGATTTATATTTTGCCGTTTCTTCTGGCGGCGTTAAATCGGCGTAAGCCAAAACGGCTTTTTTAGCATCTACACGGGTGTAAAGCAAATCTAAAACCTTAATTGTTTTTTTCTCTACCGCTTTTGATACTTGGTAAATTTCTCCAACTTTTACCTCGTAGCTGGGCTTAATATTGGTTCCATCCTTTTTTACCCTGCCCGCCCGGCAAGCTTCAGTTGCTAAAGAGCGGGTTTTAAACAAACGAATGGACCACAAATATTTATCAATCCTTAATTTTTCTGCCATTTAAGCCAAAATTAGCGCAAAATTTATGCTTATCGTAAAAAAACCTTTATTTTGCGCTTTAATAAAGAAATTATAATGATAACCGAATTAAAAAAATCAATAGAAGAAGCGTGGGAAGATAGAAACCTGCTTAATTTTAAAGAATATATAGATGCTATTGAAATAGTAATTTACCGCCTAGATATTGGAGAGTTTAGGGTTGCCGAAAAAGTTGGGCCTACCTGGTATGTAAACGAGTGGATTAAAAAAGCGGTGGTAATGTACTTCCCGATACGCGAAATGGAAGAGATAACTGTTGGTCCTTTTGTTTTCCACGATAAAATGAAATTAAAAACCGATTATAAAAAAACGGGTGTTAGGGTAGTTCCACACGCTATTGCCAGATATGGTGCGCATTTAGCAAAAGGGGTGATTATGATGCCATCTTACGTTAATATTGGCGCCTACGTGGATGAAGGTACCATGGTTGATACCTGGGCAACGGTTGGTTCTTGTGCACAAATTGGTAAAAATGTACACTTAAGCGGTGGCGTTGGTATTGGTGGTGTTTTAGAGCCATTACAAGCTGCGCCTGTTATTATTGAAGATGGCTGTTTTATTGGTTCAAGAGCTATTGTTGTGGAAGGTGTCCGTTTAGAGAAAGAAGTTGTTTTGGGTGCAAACGTGGTGTTAACCGCATCAACCAAAATTATTGATGTTACTGGCGATACACCGGTTGAACACAAAATGGTTGTTCCGGAACGTTCGGTGGTTATCCCTGGTTCTTACACCAAAAAGTTCCCTGCCGGCGAGTTTCAAGTGCCTTGCGCCTTGATCATAGGAAAAAGAAAAGAGTCTACTGATAAGAAAACATCGTTAAACGAGGCTTTAAGAGAGCATAATGTAGCGGTGTAAATTTGACCGGAATATAAATATATGAGGCTTAAGGTTTTTTAATCTTGAGCCTTTTTTTTGAAGTTTAGTACTGAAAATATTAAACGTTAAATAATCTACTGTTTCTCAACGGTAGCATTAATGCCCAATAAACATCAGTTATTTTCTGATGTTTTAAATTACTTTTGTTCCATGGAATTAGCTGATAAAAAAATTGCCATTATTGGCTTGGGTTACGTTGGTTTACCCCTTGCGTTGGAGTTTGCTAAAAAATACAGCGTGGTAGGTTTTGATATCAGTGAAGACCGCGTAAAGCAGCTTAAACTTGGTTTTGATATTACCTTAGAGCTTAGCGAACAGGATTTAAGAGCAAATGGAAACCTGGTTTTTACCAGCGATACAAAACTTCTTAAAAGTTGTGATATTTACATTGTGGCGGTGCCAACACCGGTTGATAAATTTAACAGTCCGGATATTTCTTTACTTAAGCGAGCGAGCCAAATAGTGGGAGAGATACTTAAAAAAGGTGATATCGTTATTTACGAATCAACGGTTTACCCCGGCTGCACAGAAGAAGATTGCGTTCCTATATTAGAAAAAACAAGTCAATTAGTTTACAATGTTGATTTTTTTTGTGGCTATTCGCCAGAGCGGATTAATCCTGGAGACAAAGTTAACACGCTTACCTCTATTTTAAAATTAACATCAGGCTCCACACCCGAAATTGCACAAGTTGTAAATTCTTTATACGCCAGTATTATTAAGGCAGGGACTTTTTTAACCCAAAGCATTAAAGTTGCGGAAGCCGCAAAAGTGATTGAAAACTCGCAACGCGACGTAAATATTGCTTTTGTAAATGAGTTGGCACTGATTTTTAATCGCTTAAATATTGATACGCAACAAGTTTTAGAAGCTGCAGCAACCAAATGGAATTTTTTAAATTTCAAACCCGGTTTAGTGGGTGGCCATTGCATTGGTGTTGACCCTTATTATTTAGCACAAAAAGCAGAATCAGTGGGTTACCGACCATCAATATTATTGGCCGGTAGAAGAATAAACGATGCCATGAGCGATTTTATTTCCGACGAGATATTGAAAGGTGTAATTGAAAGTGATGTGAAAGTGAAGGGAAGTAATGTGTTAATTATGGGCATCACATTTAAAGAAAACTGTACCGATGTTAGAAATACCAAAGTGGTAGATATTTATACAAAACTTACTGAATTTGGGTTAAATGTAACGGTGGTTGATCCTTGCGCAGAGGCAAAACAGGTGGAAGAAGAATATGCAATTAAGCTAGAAAGCTTGGAAGCAATTGCTAATCGGAAGTTTGATGCCATTGTTCATGCAGTAGCGCACAAAGAATTTGAATTGTTTGATTTCAAGAAATTCTCTCATGAAACTACCTTTATTTATGATGTAAAAGGCACCTTGCCGCAGCATTTAGTTACCAAACGTTTGTAATATTCCAAAAATGGTTGAAAGTTAAAAGCTGGTAAACTATTCAATAGCTGCATCATGGGAATTCATGCTTTTATGCGTAAAATTAAAGTTTTTGAACCTAATCCGTTCGTTTGGATATGTTACCTATTCATTATCAGTCTGTTTTTATCCAGAGCTGGTTTATCCATTAGCGGTGTTTTATTACTTCTTTATTCCTTATATAATTATTTTAAAAATCCTTTTCAAGTACGTATAAAGCCTATTCATCTTTTGCTTTTTGCGATTTACGCCGTAAATATTGTCAGCGTATTATTTTCATCAGATTTAAACGGTGGCTTTAGGCTGCTTTTTAAAAATGCGGTACTCCTTATTTTACCCTTAGCTTTTCTTTTTTATAGAGAGGTGCACAGCTTAAAAATCGGGCGATTTTTATGGCTTTACCTACTTTTGGTGCTGTTATGTGTAAGTGCGAATTCCGTCGACGCACTACTAAACTATCATCAGTTTTTAGTGGATATTTCAAACAGTAAAAACGTTGAGTCGGGGATTGGCCCGGCGCATCAAGAACTAGGTGTTTTAAGTGCGATAGCTTTTGTATTTGGATTTTATTTGCTAAAAAACACGTGTAGCTTTACGGAGAGGTTTTTACTTTACCTTGTATTGGCGGTTGTTTTTGTGCAGCTACACATCATTGCATATCGCTTTTCGGTAATTGTTGTTTATCTATTAGGGTTTTTGTACATCGGCGCCGAACTCCTTCGAAAAAAGAATATAAAATTGTTTTCATTGGCTTCTTTAGGCTTTGTAATAGTAGTTTACCTCTTGAATTTAATACCCTCAGTTCACCAAAGATATTTAAATACAGTTGATGATTTAAAAACGGTTACAGAAGGCAGAAATCCAAATTTTCAATCGTTTACACAAAGAATTTTGGCCATACGTTGCGCTGCCGAAGTGATAAAAGAACATCCCTGGTTTGGTGTATCGCCATTAAATGCCAGTGATAAAATGCAGGAGCAATATAAGAAAAACAGTTACCTATTGATTCCCGAAAATCGGATTTTTATACACAACCAATTTATATATTACGCATTGTGTTTCGGTATTCCATTTGGCGTTTTGTGTATGTTGGGTTTTCTGATTCTCATTTTTCGGGAATATGGTTTAAATCCATTGCTTTTTTGGGTGATGTTGGTTTTTCTGTTTCAGATGATGGTGGAAAACACTTTGGAAAGGCAAATTACCACTAATGCCTTTATTTTTTTATTCTTGGTTTTAAGAAATCGGAAAAGTTTTAGTGCCGAACGGGAAAGCGATTCCAGTTTAATTAGTATAAGAATTGATTAAAAGATATTTTAACAGAATAAAAATGTTAGACCAAACCCTAAATTCGCACCCATGCTAAAAGAAGAAATTAACAAAGCTTTAGAAGTTTTAAAACAGGGTGGATTAATACTTTATCCAACAGATACGGTTTGGGGGATAGGCTGCGATGCAACAAATTTTGAAGCCGTAGCAAAAGTTTATGCTTTAAAAAAGCGAGACGAAGGTAAAACGATGATTATTTTGTTAGATACAGAAAATAAGCTGCAAAGTTATGTTTCCGAAATTCCGGATGTGGCTTATGATTTAATAGAATATACCGAAAAACCCTTGACGATTATTTATTCAGGGGCAAAAAATCTAGCCAATAATTTGCTTAACGCTGATGGAAGTATCGGGATAAGAATCCCAAAACATGATTTTTGTCAGCAATTAATCCAGCGTTTCCGTAAACCAATTGTAGCTACCTCGGCAAATTTGAGCGGTGAAAATACGCCAGTAAATTTTTCGGAAATCAATCAGGAAATCATCGATGGTGTAGATTATGTGGTAGACTTAGAACAAGAGAGTTCTGAACCAAAAGCGGTTTCTACAATAATGAAGATAGAGGCCAACGGAACGTTTGCATTCATCAGAAAATAAGTGATAAGTATCACAAGGTTTTCTCTTCTTACGGCTAGCTTTGCCCAAAATATTTTTTAATATCTTTGCGCATCATTTAACACTGTTTACAGCAGTATCAATGAATTATGAAAGCTTACCAAACACTTCTTTATTATTGTTATAGCCACATCCAGGATGCGGAACAATACGCAGCAGATCATTTAAAATTTTGTAAATCTATTGGGCTAACCGGTCGTATAATTATTGCCGATGAAGGTTTAAACGGAACCGTTTCTGGAACCGTAGCGGCTTGCAAAGCGTATATGGATTATATTTATGCCGATGGCAGATTTAACGCCACCGAGTTTAAAATTGATGAGGTTGATGAACCGAGTTTTATTAAAATGCACTGCCGTTATAAATCAGAAATTGTTTATTCGGGTTTAAAAGATCCATCGTACATTGACCCCACTAAACAAACCGGAAAGCATCTGGAACCCAAAGAATTTGCCGAGATGAAAGACCGCGATGATGTGGTAATTTTGGATGTTCGGTCTAATTATGAGCACAGCATGGGTAAATTTAAAAATGCCGTTACCTTAGATATCGATAATTTTAGGGATTTCCCGGCAATGATTAATGAACTGGCGCAATACAAAGGCAAAAAGGTTTTAACTTATTGCACCGGCGGCATTAAGTGCGAAAAGGCGTCTGCCTTATTGTTAAAAGAAGGATTTAAGGATGTTTACCAATTGCATGGTGGCATTATTAAATACGGTAAAGAAGCTGACGGCAAAGATTTTGAAGGCAAGTGTTATGTTTTTGATAATCGTATTGCGGTTGACGTTAACAAAGTAAACCCAGTAGTAATTTCTACCTGCAGAAACTGTGGTAAAACCACTTCCAAAATGATCAATTGCGCCAACCCCGAGTGCAATGAGCACTTTACCCAATGTGATGATTGCGGAACAGCTTTAGCTGGAGCTTGCTCTGTGGAATGCCAAAACCACCCACGCAAGCGCCCTTATGACGGAACAGGTTATTATGTAAAAGTGCCTCAGCCGGTTGTGGTAAAAGCTAAAGGTTGATTAAGGAGGAGTTTTCCGAAAATTTGTTCTACTGCTTCTATATTTAAGCTTTTGCCTATCGGCTCAAGTATTAATGAAGTTTCATCTTCACTAAAACAGGAAAATGGTCTGATGGGTACTTTCCCTCAAAGCTATCACTTAAAATCCCCCATTTTGAGACAGTAAAATGTGACGTTACAAAAATATGATCGATAATGTTGTTGCCTTGCAATTTTCTGCCGTAATCATGGTAAGAATTATTGTTGGCATAGGTAAATTCAACCATGTTGTACGTATCGCGGAACAGTGAACTGTTTTTAATAATCTTGTAGGGCTCGCTTGAGTGGTTTCCGTTAAAATCGCCCATTAAAATAACAGGGTGATTACCCGCTATTTCTTTAATTTTAGTTAACATTAACTTACTGCTTTCCCGTCTGGCAATTTTACCTTCGTGGTCGTAGTGAACACAAAACACATAGAATAAGTTCTTAGATCTTTTATCTCTTAGGCAAATCCACGAAGCAATTCGTTTACAACATTTACCGTCCCAACCTATCGATGGTTTTTCTGGTGTTTCAGAAAGCCAGAAATCTCCATGTTTGAGCAGTTCAAATTTGTCTGTTTTGTAAAATAT
>DASVGY010000119.1:0-9880 GCA_036379295.1 Pelobium sp. | reverse complement strand
ATGTAGCCCATTTGGTCGGTATCGGCGTATCTTATTCTTATAGCTGTTTCAAAACTAAACATTGGTTTTATCTATTTTTGATTTTCTTGATTCCGTCATGTCGAACGCTAGAGAGACATCCCACCTGCAGAGTTTCATATTACATAGCTACCTATTTGTGAGATGTCTCATTACCTCGACATGACGGATTTTTTTTAGCCACGCCGTCTTGTCGAACGATAGAGAGACATCCCATCTGCAAGGTTTCGCTTTGCATCGTTTCTTATTTGTGATGACGAAAAGTAGAGAAAAATCTCTTGCTATTTCTTAATGTTTCTTTCGTTTAAAGCTTGCTGAAATTTGCGGGCGTTAATTAAATGCTCTTTTAAATTGGAGGCAAAATTATGATAGCCCGAAAAATCTTCCTTCGCACACATGTAAATGTAATCATGCTTTTTGGGCTCCAGCACCGCATCAATTGCTTTAATAGACGGCATTGTAATTGGGCCCGGCGGCAAACCCTTGTTGATATAAGTGTTGTATGGCGATTGTTTATTTAAATGCCGGTTAAGCACTCTTCTAATGGTAAAATCATTGTTTGCAAAAATCACAGTAGGGTCGGCTTCTAATTTAATTCCTCTGTTTAATCGGTTTAAATATAGGCCAGCAATGGTAGGCATTTCCTTATCCATTAAGGCTTCGCTATCAACTATTGATGCTAAAATGGTAACTTCTTGCGGTGTAAGGCTAAGGGCGCCCGCTTCTTGCAGGCGTTTAGCAGTCCAAAAAGTTTTATATTCCTTGTTCATGCGTTCAAAAAACTCGGGTGCGCTCATATTCCAATACATCTCGTAAGAATTTGGGATAAACATGGTGTAAACATTATCCGTGGTAAATCCGTAAGCTTTAACGTAATCCGCAGAATCTAAAAGTTTCATGAGTTGTAATGAATCAAATTCGAGTTTTTTAGCAACCATTGCTGCAAAGTTTGTTTTTAAACGCACATCTCTAAACGCAATTTTAACCGCTTCTTGGTTGCCGGCAATTAACATGTTTAAGATTTCGCGGTTGTTCATTCCTTTTTTAAAGGGGTATTTACCGGGCTTAATTTTGCTGCTATAGCCACGGTCTTTGGCTAAACTATAAAAGGTAGAACTGTCAATTAAAAGATTGTTTTTAATAATGGAGTCTTTTACCTGTTGAAAAGTGGCATTTGTTGGAATGTACAAATAAGTCTTTTGCGTAACATTGGTATTTGATTTTAGAAACTTTTTGTACAATTTGGGGATAATTAAAGCGCCGGTTATTGCTAATAACAGCACTAAAATTACCGCTACGGTTATCCCTTTTGATTTTTGTGTTGACATATTGATGTAAAGTGTTTTTAATTGAGCGTTTTAACGCGTTGTAATTTTAACAGCCCGCCTATTAGGTTTCGGATGTTTGGATATCCGCAGTTGATTAACATTTGTTTAGCCGTTTTACTTCTTAAACCACGTTGGCAAACTACAATAATGGTTTTGCGGGTATCCAGCTCTAAATCATCATCGGCTAGTAGCTGTGGTAATTGCCCCAACGGGATGTTAATGCCCCCAATATTATGGGTATAAAACTCCAAGTTTTCACGAACGTCTAAAATTTGAATTTCATTAGGTGTCTTTAACAATTCAAGTAATTCTTGCGCCTCAATATCCTGCATAATTTTATTCGTTTGATAGTACCAGGTTAATTTTGGTGCCAATGCCAACCTTGTTTAATGAATCTGGGGTGTAGCTAGGGTATTGTTGTTTTATCACTGCATTTAAAGAATCTTTAACTACGCCTTCAAAAGTTAAATCACCTAGGGCTAAAGAAGCGCCTTTAACAGAAAACATTGCTTCACTTAAGGTTAAGCCCACTAAGTTGGGCAATTCCACCTCACTTGCGCCATAACCATCACCTAAAACCAAATCAATTCTTGAACCTTTTGGTATCTTTTGCCCCACTCTTAAATTTTGTCCGGCGTAAGAAAAGGATAAAACAGCGTCTCGGGCAATATCCGATTTATAGGTAGTATCGCCAAGCTTAAGACCGTAATTGCTTAACATAGCTTGGGCCTCGATAAAGGTTTTATCGGCAATATCCGGAAAAGTAACATCAGGCGTTTGTGAGCTCACAATGGTTAAATAGATCATCCGGTTATCCTTAACATTGGTGTTAGGGTCTGGGTCTTGCTCGGTAACTAAACCCGCCGGCTTATCTAAAATAAAAACCGAATCAACCTGATACCTAAAGCCTTCCTGCTCTAAAATTTCTACTGCTTTTTCAATATTTAAGCCTTTAAAATTTGGCACCGGCCTGCCCTCGCCATGTCTGGTATAATACCTCAGACTAATAAACAGTGTAAAAACCAGTACCACTACCAAAACAAAGGCAATAATTGCTTGCTTCCTAAACTCTGGGCTAGCTAAATACTTCAAAAATTTACTCATTTACAGGCTTTATTTGTTTTTCCAAACTTAGCCAAAATTAAAGAATTTGACCGAATTATATACGTTAATCAATGTTACTTTCAACATAACATTTATATTTGACAACATATTTAAACGTTAAATTTTTAATAAGATTTTAGGTCGGCTTAAACAGCTTTAAAACATAAGCTCTTTTATCAAAAAAAAAATGTTTTGTTTGATACTGCATCGATAAAAAAACCAAGAAATGAAAAAAAATATTGCGCTGCTAGCCGGTGGTTATACTGGCGAGGCTGTGGTTTCCTTAAATAGCGCTTTGCAAATTGAAGCGGCTTTGGATTATAATTTATATGAGGTTTACAAAATAATTGTTACGCCAGAAGATTGGTACTACCTGAGCCAAAATGGAGAAAAAGCAAGTATTGATAAAAATGATTTTAGTGTTGTTATAGAAAGCAAAAAGATTGTTTTTGATGTAGTATTTATCATTATACACGGGTCTCCGGGCGAGGACGGAAAATTACAGGGCTATTTTGATTTGCTAAATATACCCTATACCACTTGCGATGCAACTACCTCTGCACTTACCATGAATAAAGGCTATACAAAGGCAGTAGTTAGTGGAATTAACAATTTGAATGTAGCTTCATCACTACAGCTTTTTGCCAACAATGAAACCATTACGCAGGAAATTCAAAGTCAGTTAAAATTACCGCTTTTTATTAAGCCTAACAACGGAGGGAGCAGTATTGGCATGTCTAAAGTAAATGAATGGGGCCAGTTAAGTGCTGCTTTGGAAAAAGCTTTTGCAGAGGATACGCAGATTTTGGTAGAAGAGTTTATTAACGGCAGAGAGTTTACTGTTGGTATTTATAAAGCAAAAGGTGAAGTGGTGGTTTTGCCCGTTACAGAGATAAAATCATCAAAAGAATTTTTTGATTACGAAGCAAAGTACACCAAAGGCGTTACCGAAGAAATTACCCCCGCAAATATTTCTGCCGAACAAACCGAAAAGATAAGTGAGATTGTGAAAAACGTTTTTGCAAAACTGAACTGCAAAGGCGTAGTGAGGGTTGATTTTATTATTCAGGATTTTACCGAAGATTTTTATTTTATCGAAATTAACACCGTTCCGGGGCAATCAGCCGCGAGTATAATTCCGCAGCAAGTAAAAGCCGCCGGCATTACCATGAAAGAATTTTATAGTTTATTGATTGAGGATGCTTTAGGTGGTTAGTTTGTTAGTTGGTTAGGTTGTTAGTTGCTTAGGTGGTTTTTTGTTGGGCTTTTAGATGGCTAGAGTGATTTACCATATACCATAGATATTAAGAGGCGGCAATACCCAACGTCAAAGCTCCCTCTCCTTCGGAGAGGGTTGGGGTGAGGCCCTCTTTATATACTATACAACCTTACCATTTCCTCGCTTACTTCCACACCTTTACCGCTTTTTAAGTCAATCATCACAAAATCAAACCAGCCGCTTGTGCTGATTTTGTTCGTTTTTAAATTGCTAATGTTAAAGGTAATACGGCATCCCTTTTTATTTATTGAAACAATTCCGGTTTCCACAGAAAAATTATCGCCCAAGCCAAGCGGTCTTTTGTAATCTATCTGAACCGTTTTTACCACCCATCCAAAACCCATCGCTAAAAACTTTTCCATAGACATTCCGTAATAAAGCTCCATTTGTTCGTAGCGGGCGTTTAAAACGTAGTCTAAATACACGCTGTTATGCACATGGTTAAACATATCAATATCATCTGGGCGTACCTTATGTGTAGTTGTAAAACGAGAATATTTTTGTTCGGTCATTTTATTGAGGTGGTTTGCAGCCAGGCTTGCCTTCGCTGTTTTTTAGGCAGTTTCTGGATGGTAAATAATTGAGGTAGCAATTAGCGCTGTAGTTTTTTAGCAATCAATCATTAGTTGAAAAATAAGTTTATTGCTTTGCGGCCATAAACAAGGCTTTTAACTCGGTAGCCTCATCTGGGTTCATTCTCCCGGCTAAAATTAACCTCAATTGCCTTCTTCTTAGCGCACTTTCAAAAAGTTCTTCTTCTTTTTCAGATTGTGGGCTAACGGGCGGCACAGGAACAGTTTTTCCATGCTCATCTAGCGCAACAAAAGTATAGTAAGCTTCATTTGATTTTACTTTTGCGCCCGATGGAATGTTTTCTGCCCATACAACCAGCCTTACCTCAACAGAGGTGTTGAACGCCCTAGTTACCCTTGCGTGGATAGTTACCACATCGCCCAGCTTAATAGGGTGTTGAAACGATACATTATCTACCGATGCGGTAACAACAATTCTGTTACAATGTTTTTGTGCAGAAATAGCCGCTGCAATATCCATCCAATGCAACAAGCGGCCGCCCATAAGGTTGTTTAAAGTATTGGTATCGTTTGGTAATACCAATTCATTCATCATTGTTACCGAGTTTTCTGGGGTTTTACTAGTCATATAAAGCGTTTATGCACAAATATAAGATAATGTTTACAAGCCAATCAGCATTGTAATATTTAATCAGGATATTTGCGGCAATGAAAAAAATAGATAGTGAAGCTCAATTTCTAGAGCGTTTAAACATTTCTGAATTAAACGAAATGCAGTTAAGTGCCCAAAGCGCAATCGAATCTGGCAAAGATGTGATGATACTTTCTGCAACAGGTTCCGGAAAAACGCTAGCCTTTTTTTTGCCTTTGGTCCAAAAGCTCCAAAGAGATTTAAAAAAAGTACAAGTTTTGGTCATTGTTCCGTCGAGGGAGTTGGCTTTGCAAATTGAACAAGTTTTTAGATCCTTACAATCTGGTTTTAAAGTGAGCTGCATTTATGGCGGCCATTCTACCAAAACAGAAGAGCTAAGTTTAACCGAAACACCAACTGTAATTATTGGTACGCCCGGTAAAATCAGCTACCATATCCGTAATGAAAATATAGACCCAACAGAAGTAGAGTTTTTGGTTTTAGATGAGTTTGATAAGTCTTTGGAGTTAGGCTTCCAAGATGAAATGGAAACTATTATTGAAAGCTTATCCGGATTAAAGCAGAAAATTCTGACATCTGCTACCAAAATGGACGAACTGCCAAATTTTGCAAGGGTAGATAATTTGGCGATGGTTGATTACCTAAAAAGCCAATCCAACAAACCAGAATTGGAGCTAAAAGTATTGCATACGCCATCAAAAGATAAGCTTAAATTGCTAATGCAGGTAGTTGCAGAACATCCGGAAGGCCCAACTTTGATTTTCTGTAACCACAGAGAAGCAGCGGAAAGGGTAAGTGATTTATTGTGGGCTAAAGGAATGTCTAACGGTATTTACCATGGTGGGATGGAGCAGCCCGACCGCGAAAAAGCATTAGTAAAATTTAGAAACGGAACGCACCAAGTTTTGGTGACCACAGATTTAGCTTCCAGAGGTTTGGATATTCCAGCTGTTCAACAAGTTATCCATTATCAAATACCATTTACCCAAGAATCTTTTACACACCGAAACGGCAGAACTGCAAGAATGAAAGCCAGCGGTAAAGCTTACCTGCTTTTAAGCGATGACGAATACAAGCCTGCTTATATTGATGAGGAAGTAGAGGAGGTCACCGTTATTGAAGAATTTAAAATGTTTGACGCTTCGCCTTGGGCAACGCTATACATTGCCGCAGGTAAAAAAGATAAGGTCAACAAAATTGACGTTGTTGGGCTATTGTATAAAAAGGCGAATCTGCAAAAAGAAGAAATTGGCTTAATTGAAGTTTTTGACCACATGGCTTACGTGGCGGTTAATCGTAAAAAAATAAATTCGGTAGTGCAATTGCTTAAAAGCGAAAAAATTAAGGGAAGAAAATATAAGTTAGGTGTAGACGAATAAAATAACCAGCAATTTCAAAGCAAAATTGGCAAGCCCTACCGAGGAATTAGGCCCATTGGTTTCATGAGCCACAAGAAAAACCAAATCCCTATTTGATTGTAAGCTATTTTTGTGAAATTTGCGCCTTAATGCTCAAATCATATCATTGGAAATTTACATTTACTACGGCTTCTTTTTTCTTCTACTTGTTTGCTTAATTGTACAGCTATATTACCTAATTGTTTTCCAAAATAAATTTAGGGTTTATAAAGTTAAAGAAGCAGCAGCAAACGCTTCTGAAGAGCCGGTGTCCGTAATTGTTTGCGCCCGAAACGAGTCGGAAAACTTAAGCAAATTTTTACCAGAAATATTAAATCAGGATTATCCATTGTATGAAGTAATTGTGGTGAACGATTGTTCTGTGGATGATAGCGAAGACGTTTTACGCGTGTTTCAATCGCGGTACAGCAACTTAAAAGTTTTAAAATTAACAGAGCACCCGCGGTTTAAAACGGGGAAAAAATTTGCCCTCACGCTTGGTATTAAAGCGGCAAGTAACCAAAATCTTTTGCTTACCGATGCAGATTGCTTACCTGCCTCTAAAGAATGGATTAGTTTGATGACCCGGCATTACACCAATGAACAAACGAGGATAGTTTTGGGCTATTCGCCTTACCAAAAAACCAAAGGGATTTTAAATGCATTAATCCGGTACGAAACCTTCCAAACGGCTTTAAACTATTTCTCATTTGCCCTAAATGGGATGCCGTATATGGGCGTAGGCAGAAATTTATCGTATAAAAAGCCCTTGTTTTTTGAAGGAAAAGGTTTTGCGGCACACATGCACATCCCATCTGGCGATGATGATTTATTTGTAAATCAAAATGCTACGGAAGCAAACACAGTCATCGAAGTAAGTCCGGCATCACATGTTTGGAGCGAACCTAAGCAAAGCTGGGCAAGTTTTTGGAAACAAAAAACCAGGCACATGGGCGCCTCTAAAATGTATAAAAGCAATCATAAACTTAATTTAAGCCTACAGGCAATTTCTGCAATGGGCTTTTATTTATTTTTATTGCTGTGTGCGGTTTTTAAGGTTGAGTTAGTTGCGCTAATTGTGGTTTTTATGCTCCGTTTGGGCACTCAACTTTTTATCTACTACAAATCTGCAGAAAAACTTAGAACTAAAGATTTGCTTTGGTGGCTAATAATATTAGATCCATTTTACTATATTTATTTAATTACGGTAAGTATAGCTCATCTTTTTATTAAGAAAATGACATGGAAATAAATCCAAATTTCTCTGATAACGCCAAAAATGATTTTTCTTTGGTTGAAAAAGCAAAAGAAGGAAACCAAAAAGCTTACGCCGAGTTGATGCAGCGCTATAAAGACTCTATTTTTTTTATGGTGCTTAAAATGGTAAATAACAAAGATGATGCGATGGATATTACCGTTACTACCTTTGCTAAAGCGTTTGAAAATTTAGAGAAATACCGCCCCGATTATGCTTTTAGCACTTGGTTATTTAGGATAGCCACCAACGGAAGTATTGATTTTATCAGAAAGAAAAAAATTTCTACCACCTCTATTGATGGGATGAGTTATGATGGAGGAGAGGATAAAGTTTTTGAAATTAAAAGTGACAGCTTAAACCCCGAAGAGCATTCGATTAAAAAGCAACAAACCGAACAACTGAAAGAGGTAATTGAAAAGCTACCCACCCGTTACAAAACTCTAATAATTTTGCGCTATTTTGATGAATTATCTTACGAGGAAATTGCCGAGCAAATGGATTTACCTTTAGGCACCGTTAAGGCACAGCTTTTTAGAGGCAGAGACTTATTATCTAATGTTATCAACCGCAGAAAAAAAAGCGCAAAAAGTGACTTCTAGTATTGTTCAGCATTATTTTCCGGGTTTAACCGCAACCCAAATTAAACAGTTTGATATGCTTTTTGATTTGTACCAAACTTGGAATGCGCAAATAAACGTAATTAGCCGTAAAGATATTGACCTGCTGTACGAACGCCATATTTTACACTCTTTAGGGATAGCTAAGGTGATGCCTTTTTTGCCCGGGCATGAGGTTTTAGATGTGGGCACCGGAGGCGGTTTCCCTGGCGTTCCATTAGCTATCTTATTTCCTGAAACTAATTTTTTGTTGGTAGATTCAATCGGGAAAAAAATTAAGGTGGTAAATGAAGTTGCTTTGGCCATTGGATTAAAAAATTTGAAAGGCGTTCACAGTAGGGCAGAACAGGTAAACCAAAAGTTCGATTTTATAGTTTCAAGAGCGGTTACACAGTTAAAAGATTTTTATCCGTGGATTAAAAATAAATTTATCAAAGGCACTACCGGAAAATTTAAAAACGGTGTTCTATATTTAAAAGGTGGCGATTTAAAAGAGGAATTAGCAGCATCTAAACTAAAAGAAATCCAGTTGTTTCCCTTGGCAGACTACTTTACAGAAGAATTTTTTGATACAAAATATGTAGTTTATTTTCCGGCCCAGTAATTAACGTGAGTTTTGGGCGTAACGATTTGATTGTCAATTATTTTGTGATAAAATATATGAGGATAATGCAAATTATGGCTATTTCCATCACTCCAGCCCAAGCACAGACTAAAGTTGACCTTATTTTCGACCTTAGAACTTTGCGGTACAGATGAAGAGCGTAAAAGTACTTCCTTCTTAGCAAAGGGCGTAGTCGAGAGTTTTTTGTTTACTTTTTTGCGGAAAAAAAGTAAATGCCATTGCCCGGCATGAGGGCAGAAAAGACTGTGCTGAAAAGGCATTAGAGATGAAATTCCAGTTCAATAAGACTAAAAACTTACGTTAATTATGCTGTACAATATCGCACTTACTTTTGTCAAAGGAATTGGAGATGTTACCATTAAATCTTTGATTAGTTATTGTGGCAGTGCCGAAGAGGTTTTTAAAACCAAACAAACCGCTTTAGAAAAAATTCCGGGTATTGGGCCTAAAACCGCTAAACTTATTGTTAATCACGAAGCTTTTAGTAGGGCAGAGCAAGAGCTAAAATTTGTAGAAAAGTACAAAATTGAGCCTTTGTTTTACACCGATAAATTATACCCCAGGCGTTTAAAAAACTGTGCAGATGCCCCGGCTTTATTGTATTTTAAAGGTAATGCCGATTTAAACAATCAAAAAACGCTAGCTATAGTTGGCACCCGCAATGCCAGCAATTACGGCAAAGCATTTTGCGAAAAGTTGATTGATGGCTTAAAAGCGCATCAGGCATTAATTGTAAGTGGCTTGGCTTATGGAATTGATGTAGCATCGCACAAGGCAGCGGTAAACCTTAAACAAACCACGGTGGGCGTTTTAGGTCATGGGCTAGATAGGATTTACCCAGCTTTACATCGCTCTGTGGCAGAAAGTATGTTGGCAAACGGTGGCTTGTTAACGGAGTTTCCGTCACAAACTAATCCGGATAGGCAAAATTTTCCAAAACGAAATAGAATTATTGCGGGTTTAGCTGATGCGGTAATTGTAGTTGAGGCAGCAAAAAAAGGTGGTGCATTAATTACAGCAGAAATTGCAAACTCTTACAACAAAGATGTTTTTGCTTTGCCCGGTAAAA
>DASVGY010000118.1:0-20409 GCA_036379295.1 Pelobium sp. | reverse complement strand
TAACCATTTACACCAAAGCAGAGTGGGATAAAATCACCACGCAGTTAGCTCAATTAAATCCGTTTGAAAAGAAAACCAGAGAATTTATAAGGTACTTTACCAGGGGTGCTACGGTTTTAAGCCTGGATGCTGCCGGTAGGGTTTTATTGCCTAAACCACTTTTAGAATACGCCGGCATCAGCAATGAAGTAGTGCTCTCCTGTCAGTTCGATAAAATTGAGGTTTGGGCTAAAGAAACCTACGATGCGCAAATGGATGATGAACCCGAGAACTTCGCAAACCTTGCGGAAGAAGTAATGGGAAATAAGGGGAGGGGCGCAAATGCAGAATAATTACCACGTCCCTGTAATGTTGCAAGAATGTATTGAGGCTTTAGCTATCAACCCTGAAGGCACTTATGTTGATGTTACTTTCGGTGGCGGCGGTCATTCAAAAGAAATCATCAAGCATTTGTCTCAAGATGGCGTTTTAGTAGGTTTTGACCAAGATGCGGATGCGCAAAATAACATCATCACGGATGATCGTTTTGTATTTATTGATCAAAATTTCAGGTTTCTAAAAAATAATTTAAGAGCGCACAGCTTGCTTCCGGTCAACGGAGTTTTGGCAGATTTAGGCGTTTCGTCGCACCAGTTTGATGTGCCCGAACGCGGTTTCTCAACTCGTTTTGATGCTGATTTGGATATGCGGATGGACCAATCTGCTAGTTTGACAGCAAAGGAGGTGGTAAACCAATACAGTGAAGATGCGCTTCATAAAATATTTGGTATTTATGGCGAAATACAAAATGCAAAAACCCTTGCTAAGGCTGTCGTAACAGCTCGTTTAAGCAATCAGATTAACACCATAGCAGATTTGAAGGCAGCAATTGCCAATCAAATTCCTCGTGGAAAAGAAAATAAATATTTAGCCCAAGTTTTTCAGGCGCTACGTATCGAGGTTAACCAAGAAATGGAGGCGCTAAAAGAATTTTTAGAGCAAACTGTTGATGTTTTAGCTAAAGGCGGTCGCTTGGTTGTAATGTCGTACCATTCTTTAGAAGACAGGTTGGTTAAAAATTTTATGGCAAAAGGAAAGTTCTCTGGCATGGTAGAGAAAGATTTTTTTGGCAACGAGATAAAACCATTTGATTTGGTGGTGAAAAAATCCATCACAGCATCAGAAAGTGAATTAAAAATAAACAGTCGGGCAAGAAGTGCAAGACTAAGAGTAGCAGTGAAAAGATGAGTAACCGCTTAAAATCTGAAATAGAAGAAGAAAAAAAGCTGGCCGAGCCGCAAAAGGTTTCTCAAAAAGAAAAGCCCACGGAAACGCCCGGTGCACTCTCGAACTGGCTGTCTAAAAAGGCTTTTTCGCAAGAAGCAGCAACAGATGCACTACCGTTTCTTTTGTTTCTTTCGTTTTTAGGGATGATTTATATAGGTAACCGGCATAGTGCAGAAAATAACATCAGAAAAATTGATGGCTTAACAAAAGAAGTAAAAGAGTTGAGTTGGGATTTTAAAACGCTTAAAGCCGATTTAATGTTCCAAAGCCGCCAAACAGAAGTGATTAAAAAAGTGGATTCTTTGTTGGGCTTAAAAGTATCAATAAAGCCACCAACAAAACTGAAAGCAAACTAAAAATGAATATTAGAACCAACATATTGCTCAGAGTATATGCAGCCTTCGGGTTGATTATACTTTTTGCGGTTGCTGTAATATTTAAGATGTTTCAGGTACAGGTAATAAACGGCGATAAATACCGCTCAATGGCAGATAGTTTAAGTACCAGGTATGCCACGGTAGAAGCATCGAGAGGCAATATTTATTCAATAGACGGCAGTTTATTGGCCACCTCAGTACCAGAATATGATATCCGCATGGATTTACTGGCAGGCGGAATTGAGGATAGCCGGATTTTTTTTAGCAAGGTAGACTCTTTGGCCGCCAAACTATCAGGTTATTTCAAAGATAAAACAGAGCGGGAATATTCAAGAGCATTAAGAAATGCCAGACAAGAAGGGCAACGCTATTTTTTAATCAAGAGAAACATTTCTTATCAGGATTTAAAGGCGGTAAAAAAGTTTCCGATTTTTAATATGGGGCGCTATAAAGGCGGGATGATTGCCGTACAGGAAAACAAGCGGATTTTGCCTTTCAGGGATTTAGCATCAAGAACAATTGGTTATTATAACGTTCATTCTAATGCAGCCGTAGGTTTAGAAGGCGCTTACGGAGATTATATAAATGGAGAGAGCGGAAGGCGCCTTGTGCAAAGGATTGCCGGAGGCGTTTGGATGCCAGTAAATGAAGACGCCGAAATTGCACCCAAAGCTGGCGCAGATGTAATATCAACCATAGATGTAAACATCCAAGATCTGGCACAAAATGCTTTAAAAAAGCAGTTAATAAAGTCGGCCGCTGATTTTGGTTGCGTGTTGGTAATGGAAGTTAAAACCGGCGAGATTAAAGCTATCGCTAATTACACCAGAATGAAAGATGATAGCTATAAAGAGACCTATAACTATGCAATTGCACAAAGCGCTGAGCCAGGCTCAACATTTAAGTTAGCATCTTACATGGTAGCTATTGAAGATGGAAAATTTGGTCTTAATGATATTGTAGATACCGAAAGAGGTCGCTTTAAGGTTTATAACCATACCATTAAAGACCACGAAGACGAAGGCGTAATTTCAATGAAAGTGGCTTTTGAAAAGTCATCAAACGTGGCCATAGTTAAGCAAATTTTAAAAGGTTACAAAGATAATCCTTCTGAATTTACAAAGGCGTTAAGAGCGCTACATTTAAATGATAAATTGGGCTTACAAATCTCGGGAGAAGGCACACCTTGGGTAAAAACACCAGCAGATAAATCATGGAGTGGTTTAACGCTTCCGCAGATGGCCTATGGGTACGAACTTAAAATGAGCCCAATACAAATCCTGACATTATACAATGCGGTAGCAAACAACGGAAAAATGATTGCTCCGCTTTTTGTACACGAAATTAGAAGGCTGGGTAATACTGTAGAATTGTTTAAAGCCCGCACCATAAAAGATAAAATCTGCTCAGACAAAACCCTAAACCTGATGAAAGAATTGCTAGAAGGTGTGGTGGAGGAAGGCACAGCAAGCACCATCAAAAACCCACTGTATAAAATAGCAGGAAAAACCGGAACAGCGCAGGTGGCCGACGGTTCAAAAGGGTATCGTGTACGCAAATACCAAGCATCTTTTTGTGGATATTTTCCTGCAGATAACCCAAAATATTCGATGATTGTCGTGGTTCAAAACCCCACACAAGGCTCTTATTATGCTGCTTCGGTTGCGGGCCCAGTGTTTAGGGAAGTTGCCGATGTAGTTTTTGGTAGCGATTTAGAAATGCAAAGCAATTATGAAGTGCCGCAGTTAGTTGGTAATACCAAAATGCCGGCAGTTAAAGGGCATAATAAGCAGGCAACACAAAAAGTTTATCAGTCTTTTGGTGTAAAAGCGCTTTTCGCTTCTACTAATCAAGATGAACTAGGGATTGATACCAATAGCGGAATTGCTTACAAAGAAGTTAAAATGAATAAAGGCTTAGTACCAAACGTTGAGGGGATGGGTTTAAAGGATGCCTTGTACGTACTTGGAAACTCGGGCTTGTTGCCGGTGGTTAAAGGGAACGGACAGGTAGTTTCGCAATCTCTGGCAGCAGGCACACCTATTTATAAAGGCACAAGAATATCAATTGAATTACAATAAAGGTTTGAGCATTTTAAAAGACATATTATACGGGGTTGCTTTAGAGCAAGTGGTAGGCGCTACAGATGTAGAGGTTGCGGCTGTGCAATTTGATTCCCGAAAGGTTGTTGAGGGCACTTTGTTTGTTGCTATTAAGGGCACAGTTTCAGATGGTCATTTGTTTATTGATAAAGCAATTGAGCAAAAAGCGTGTGTGATTGTTTGTGAGCAAATGCCTGCCACTTTTGCAACTGAGGTTGTTTACCTTAAGGTTGCCAATGCTGCTAAAGCTTTGGGTTTAATTGCGGCTAATTTTTACAACCATCCCTCAAAAAAATTGAATTTAGTTGGCGTAACTGGCACCAACGGGAAAACCACTGTAGCTACGCTTTTATACAAACTGTTTAGAGAGTTAGGGTATAAAGTTGGTTTGATATCAACCGTAGAAAACCAAATTAACGATAAAGTAATTTCATCTACGCATACCACCCCAGATCCAATTGCGCTTAACGTTTTGCTTAATGATATGCTGGCAATGGGCTGTGATTATTGCTTTATGGAAGTAAGCTCACATGCTATTGCGCAACACCGTATTGAAGGCTTAGAATTTGTTGGCGGAATTTTTACAAATATTACGCATGACCACTTAGATTTCCACAAAACATTCGACAATTACATTAAAGCTAAAAAAGCTTTTTTCGATGGTTTAAATCATCAAGCTTTTGCTTTAACAAACCTCGACGATAAAAATGGGATGGTGATGTTGCAAAACACAGTAGCCACAAAAAAAACCTACAGTTTAAAGTCTTTGGCAGATTTTAAAGCGAAAATTATTGAAAATCAGTTCTCTGGTTTGCACCTGGATATTGACGGGCAGGAAGTATATTTTAAAATGGTTGGCAGCTTTAACGCCTCCAATTTGTTGGCAGTTTACGGGGCGGCTTCTTTACTAAATCAGGATAAAGTTAAGGTATTAACGATTTTAAGTCGCCTAAGTGGCGCAGAGGGCAGGTTTGATTACCTGATTTCGCCAAACAAGGTAATCGGTATTGTGGATTACGCACACACGCCAGATGCGCTTGAAAACGTTTTGAGCACCATCGATAACATCAGATCAAAGACAGAAACAGTAATTACCGTTGTGGGTTGCGGCGGTGATAGAGATAAGAGCAAGCGCCCTTTAATGGCAAAAGCAGCCTGTGATTGGAGCGATAAAGTGATTTTAACGTCAGATAATCCTCGTACAGAAAACCCAGAATTAATTATTCAGGAAATGCAGGCAGGCGTTTCACCAGTTAATCAAAAGAAAGTATTGTCCATTACCGATAGAAAAGAAGCCATAAAAGCAGCCTGCCATTTAGCTAAACCGGGCGATATCATTTTATTAGCCGGTAAAGGACACGAGAAATACCAAGAGATAAATGGCGTAAGGAATCATTTTGATGATAAAGAATTATTGAACCAGTTTTTTAACCAATTAGGCTAAACCTAAAAGAAATATGCTGTATCACTTTTTTATTTATTTAGACAAGCATTTTGACTTTCCAGGCTCAAACCTGTTTCAGTTTATCTCTTTTAGGGCAGCTTTGGCAATGATTCTTTCTTTGGTAATTACTACTGTTTATGGTAGCCGCTTGATAGAATTTTTAAGGCTTAAACAGGTAGGCGAAACGGTGAGGAATTTAGGTTTGGAAGGGCAGGTACAAAAGCAAGGAACGCCAACAATGGGCGGCTTAATTATTATCGCCGGTGTTTTAATTCCAACCCTATTATTTGCAAGGTTAGATAATATTTATGTGATTTTGATGGTGGTAACCACTGTTTGGATGGGCTGTATTGGCTTTTTAGACGATTACATTAAAGTTTTTAGAAAAAACAAGGAAGGCTTAGCCGGCAGGTTTAAAATTATTGGGCAGGTGGGTCTGTCTTTAATTATCGGTTGGACCATGTTTTTTCATCCTGATATTTTAGTTCGGCAAACAGTTAGTGAAGTGCCCGCCATTACCAAAAACATGAATCTGCCAAAAACAGGTTTAAAAGAACAGATAATTAACGAGAAAGGCGAGAAGCTGATTCGTGTAGAAAAAAGCAACGGAGTTTATTACGCGAAGGATGTAAAATCTACCATCACTAACATCCCTTTTTATAAAAATAATGAGTTCGACTATGCCAAGGTGCTAAAGTTTTTGGGCGACGATTACCAAAAGTATGCATTGGTGGTATTTCTACTTTTTGTCATCGTAATCATCACGGCTGTTTCCAACGGAGCAAACATTACCGATGGAATCGATGGTTTAGCAACGGGAACTTCTGCCATTATTGGGATTACTTTGGCCTTGTTGGCTTATGTTTCTGGTAATACCATCATAGCAGATTACCTAAAAATCATCTATATCCCAAACTCGGGTGAACTGGTAATTTTTGCTGCCGCTTTTGTGGGCGCCTGTATCGGTTTCCTTTGGTACAATGCTTTTCCGGCTCAGGTTTTTATGGGCGATACAGGGAGTTTAACCATCGGTGGAATCATTGCAGTTTTTGCCATCATGATCCGGAAAGAGTTGTTAATTCCAATTTTATGTGGCGTTTTTTTAATAGAAAATATATCGGTGATTATGCAGGTTTCGTGGTTTAAATATACCAAGCGAAAATCCGGAGAAGGTAAGCGCATTTTTTTGATGGCGCCATTGCATCATCACTTTCAAAAGAAAGGTTACCACGAATCTAAAATTGTTACCAGGTTTTGGATTGTAGGAATTTTGCTGGCCATTATCACGATTGTAACGTTGAAATTAAGATAAGCCCCCTCCAACTCCTCTCTGAGGCGGAGAGTTAGGGTGAAAGAGTAGAATAAAAAAAAGATAAAAGAGCAAAGACAAAACAAACAAAGATAAGCTCACAAAAACAATGACTAACCACCAACATATTCCACATAGCGCTCCCTCTCCTTCGGAGGGCGCTGGGCTGAGGCTCGTGATCCTCGGTGCTGGCGAAAGCGGCGTTGGAGCTGCTATTTTGGCGCAGCAGAAAGGTTTCGATGTTTTTGTTTCTGATTTCGGGATAATTAAAGAGGTGTATCAAAAGGAGTTAGAACAGTTCAATATTCCGTTTGAATCTGGGAAGCATTCCGAGGAACTTATTCTTAATGCCCAAGAAGTTATTAAAAGCCCTGGCATTGCCAACAAAGTAGAAATCATCAAAAAAATAAGAGAAAAAAATATACCTATTATTTCTGAAATTGAATTTGCTGGGCGATACACCAACGCCAAGTTGATTTGCATTACAGGTTCAAACGGTAAATCAACCACCACCATGTTAACCTATCATATTTTAAAAGAAGCAGGTTTAAATGTTGGTTTGGCAGGTAACATCGGCAACAGCTTTGCAAGGCAGGTTGCGCAGGAAAGTTTTGACCTTTATGTATTAGAACTTAGCAGTTTTATGTTAGATGATATGTACCAGTTCAAAGCAGATATTGCCATTTTGTTGAATATTACGCCAGATCATTTAGATCGGTACGATTATAAAATGAGCAATTACGTGGCATCCAAATTCCGCATTGTTCAAAACCAAACCGCGGCAGACCATTTTATTTTCTGTGATGATGATCCGGAAATTAAAGCATTTATGGCTACGGTCGATATAAAAAGTCAGCAGCATCCTTTTTCTATAGAACACGAAGTATTAAACGGCGCATTTTTAAAATCAAATAATCTAATGATAAATCTCACCAAATCAGATCAGTTCGATATGACCATTCATGACCTAGCTTTACAGGGCAAGCACAATATTTACAACTCAATGGCTTCCGGAATTGTGGGCAAAATGCTGGAAATCAGAAATGAGACTGTGCGGGAGAGTATGGGGAACTATAAAAACATAGCTCATCGCTTAGAGTTTGTAGCAAATATTTCGGGCATTACTTTCATCAATGATTCTAAAGCCACAAATGTAAACTCGGTTTGGTACGCTTTAGAAAGCATCAACACCGATATTGTGTTGATTATGGGCGGTGTAGATAAAGGTAATGATTACGAAATGCTGGTTGATTTAGTAAAACAAAAAGTAAAAGCAATCATTTGTTTGGGCAAAGATAATAAAGCTATTTATGATGCTTTTGAAGACCATGTAGAAATTATGGTAAACACGTTTTCTGCTCGGGAGGCAGTAGAAATAGCTTATCACGTCGCAAAAAAAGGCAGCACCGTTTTATTGTCGCCTGCCTGCGCCAGTTTTGATTTGTTTAACAGTTATGAGGATCGCGGCGACCAGTTTAAGGCAGCCGTAAAAGAATTATAAGAGATGATAAAAGCAGTACTTGACCAAACAAAAGGCGATAGATGGATATGGATTATCATTATCCTGCTTTCGATAATTTCTGTTTTAGCAGTTTACAGCGCTACGGGTACCTTGGCTTATAAAAGAGGGGTTGATGCTACTTCGCTTTTACTTACCAAGCATTTTTTATACATTGTTTTGGGCTTTGTAATGATTTACTTTGCACACTTGTTAGATTACCGTTATTATGCGGGTATTTCTAAAGTGTTGATGGTAATTACAATTCCTTTACTCGTTTACACTTTGGTTTTTGGTAGCCATGTAAACGATGCCAGTAGGTGGATAGCCATTCCTGGTACAGGTTTAACTTTTCAAACATCAGATTTAGCTAAACTAGCGCTAATTACCTATTTGGCCCGTACGTTAACCAAACATCAAACCCATATTAAAGATTTTAGAAGTACAGTTTTGTGGCTGTTAATGCCAATGGGTGCTGTTTTTATACTGATTGCTTATGCCAATTTATCTACCGCTATGATGCTTGCCGGTGTAGGTGTTCTCATACTATTGATAGGCAGAGTTAGCTTTAAGCAGATTACCGTAGTTGGCGCAGGTTTAATGATTTTGCTGTTGATTGTTGTCTTTTTAGGGCCAAGGCGTGGGGTTTATATTTCTAGGGTAAAATCTTACTTGCACCCAGAAATGCAAAACTCGGATAAAACCTTTCAGCAAAATCAAGCTAAAATAGCTGTAGCCTCTGGTGGTATTTTTGGCAAAGGTCCAGGAAACAGCACACAAAGAAACTTTTTGCCCCATCCTTATTCTGATTTTATCTTCGCCATAATTGTAGAAGAATACGGAATGTTTGGCGGTTTCATCATCATTTTGTTATACGTTATTTTAATGTATCGCATTATAAAAATAGTAACGCAGGCACCAAAAGCCTTCGGGGCTTTGCTTGCAGCCGGTTTGGGTTTTAGTTTAACTATTCAGGCTTTGGCAAATATGGCAGTTGCGGTTAATTTATTTCCGGTAACGGGTGTTCCGCTTCCTTTGGTAAGTATGGGAGGGACATCAATCTTATTCACAAGCATTGCTTTTGGAATTATATTATCTGTTAGTAAAGATATAGAAGAACACAAGGCACAAAGTGCGCAAAATGGGAACGAGGAAAAAATAATTGTGGGAGAAATACCGGCGATGGCGTGATAGGCAGCAAGACTTCATTATCAAGTAACAAGATGCTTATCATGTGTGTAGCTAAGAAGCCAGCAGAAGATTTTAACTGGTTGATAATGATGGATCGCAATACTAACAAAAAGATTGAAAGTAAGTCTAGCTACTTGATACTTAGACTAATTAATAAATAAAAAAATTGAAAGTAAGTCTAGCTACTTGGTACTAGCTACTTGATACTAAATTAAACATGGCAAAAAGAATAATCATAAGCGGTGGCGGAACCGGAGGACATATCTTCCCGGCAATTGCTATTGCTAACGCTTTAAAATCTTTAGATGCCAAAACAGAAATACTGTTTGTAGGTGCAAACGGTAGAATGGAAATGGAAAAAGTTCCGGCGGCGGGTTATAAAATTATTGGTCTTGATATACAGGGTTTTCGGCGGGATGGCTTGCTCAAGAATATTTTTTTACCATTTAAGTTAATCGGTAGCATTTTAAAATCCTTGTCAATCATTGGCGAGTTTAAGCCAGACGCCGTGGTAGGTGTAGGCGGTTATGCTTCGGGTCCGCTTCTGTTTGCAGCGTCTTTAAAAAAGATTCCGTATTTGTTGCAAGAGCAAAACTCTTATGCAGGCGTAACCAATAAATATTTGGGTAAAAAGGCAAAAAAGGTTTGTGTAGCCTTTGATAATATGGATAGCTTTTTTAAAGCGGACAAAATAATTAAAACCGGCAATCCGGTAAGGGTTAATGCGGTTGATGTTGAAGGTAAGCGGGCAGAAGCTTTGGCGTTTTTTGAGCTTGATGCGGATAAAAAAACTGTTTTAGTAGTGGGCGGAAGTTTAGGTGCATTAACGTTGAATAATAGCGTAATGGCTGGGATTGAGGCTTTCCAAAATGCAGGTGTTCAGGTAATTTGGCAAACCGGAAAGTATTATTACAAATCCATTGTTGAGCGTTTTGGAAACCGCTCAAAAGATTGTGGAATAAGGATTCATGAGTTTTTAAACAGGATGGATTTAGCTTACGCCGCCAGCGATTTAATTGTCTCAAGAGCCGGTGCGGGCACAATTGCCGAACTTTGTTTGGTTGATAAGCCAGTAATTTTAGTGCCATCGCCAAACGTAGCAGAAGATCATCAAACTAAAAATGCGAACGCTTTATTTAAGCAGCAAGCCGCTGTTTTAGTTTCGGATAAACATGCCGAGGTGGAGTTGGTTGAGCAAGCAATTAAAGTTTTAAATGATGATACGCTGTGCGCAACCCTGGCAAACAATATTAAAAAATTAGGTTTTGCTCACGCTGATAAAGTGATAGCAGAAGAAGTAATTAAGATAGCTTTATAATGATAAATTTAAACGATATCAAACAAGTTTACCTAATCGGCATTGGCGGAATTGGGATGAGCGGCTTGGCTCGTTATTTTTATCAAAAAGGCTTTTTGGTAAGTGGTTATGATAAAACGTCAACCGCACTTACCAAAGCTTTAGAACATGAAGGAATTAAAATTTCTTATAAAGATGATGCTGCGTCAATCCCAGCAGCTTTCCAGCAAAATGATGCGCACACGTTAATTATTTACACACCAGCAATCCCGAAAGAAAGCGTGGTTTTTAATCATTTTAAAAACGCAGGATTTGATCTCCAAAAGCGCTCACAAGTATTAGGGATTTTATCAAAAGATGCTTTTACTATTGCGGTTGCAGGCACCCACGGCAAAACAACTACCAGTAGCTTGATAGCGCATTTACTGCATGTTGGCGGCGTAGATTGTTCTGCATTTTTAGGTGGAATATCTACCAATTACAATACAAATTTGCTCATCGGCGAAAGCAATGTAATGGTGGTCGAGGCCGATGAATATGATAGGTCATTTTTAACGCTTCAACCAAATATCGCGGTGGTTACCTCAATGGATGCCGATCATTTAGATATTTACGGCGCCGAAGAACAATTGCATGAATCTTTCAGGCTTTTTACAAATCAATTAAAAAAAGGCGGTAAGTTAATTTACAGAGATGGTTTGCCGCTAAATAACGGAAAAACCTATGGCATTTCTACATCGGCGCAAGCACAAGCGCTAAATGTGCGAATACAAAACCGCAAGTTTTATTTCGATTTTAAAAATGATTTTATCCATTTAAAAAATTTGGAACTGGGTTTACCAGGCCAGCACAATATAGAAAACGCAGTTGCCGCAATTGAAGTTGCTTTGGCTTTAGATATCAATCCGGATTTGGTTAGAGAAGGCTTAACATCTTTCAAGGGCGTAAAAAGGCGTTTTGAGTATCAGCTACAAACAGAAAACTTGATTTATATTGATGATTATGCACACCACCCTGAAGAGTTAAAAGCTTGTTTTGCGGCAGTTCGGTCTTTGTATCCTGATAAAAAAATGACCGTTATTTTTCAGCCGCATTTGTTCTCAAGAACCAGAGATTTTTTAGATAATTTCGCCCAAATTTTAGCAACCGCAGATGATTTGCTTTTGATGGAAATATACCCAGCTAGGGAGTTGCCTATTGACGGAGTTACCAGCTTGGCCTTGGCGGAAAAAATTAGCGGTAAAAATGTGGCGGTTTGCAATCATGAATCGGTAATTAGCCTTATTAAAAATAAACAGCCAGAACTGTTGTTAACGGTTGGCGCAGGAGATATTGATACCTTGGTTTTACCTTTAAAAGAACTGTTGGCCAATGCTTAAAAAAATAAATTGGAAGTTTGTTTTTAGCTGTTTCGCCTGGGCGCTAAGCCTTGCTGGGCTGGTGGTTTTAATGGGTTTTATTGAGGTTAAAAAAACGCAAGCTACCTGTAAAAACGTGGAGGTTATTTTGCCCGGAAATCAGTTTTTTATTGAGCGGGCAGAAATTGACGAGATTTTAAAAGAGAACAACGGCTTGCTGGTGGGCAGGCGAATCAACAACATCAACATTCAGGATTTGGAGAATCGTTTAAAAGCAAACCCGTTTATAGAATATGCTAAAGTTTATATTGATATGGATGGCGTTATCCATACAGATGTTAAACAACGCGTACCAGTTTTAAGAATTTTAAATATTGCCGGTCAGGATTTTTACGTAGATAAAAACGGGTTGAAAGTTCCCTTATCAGACCATTTTACGGCCAGGGTTTTAGTAGCGAATGGGCGCATTACCGAAGGGTTTGCAGGCAAAGTGGATACGCTGCGCACCAGCTTGGCCAAAGATTTATTTTTAACGGCAAACTTCATTAGTCAGGATTCTTTATGGAACGACCAAATTGTGCAGTTGTACGTTAACGATGATAATGACATGGAATTGGTGCCACGGGTAGGTAACCAAAAAATAATTTTAGGTAATGCTGATTTGTTAAAAGAAAAATTCAGAAATCTGTTGGTGTTTTATAAAAAAGCGATACCAATGGTAGGCTGGGGTGCTTACAGCACCATCAACTTAAAATTTAAAGGACAAATTGTTTGCACCAAGGCAGATTCAATCTCGGTAAAAAAGAAACCAATTGAGCAAAAGCCAGATAGCACTCAACAATCAAATAAAGAAATACAGGATTCAATAAAAAATATACGCTGACATGGAAAAAGGTATAACTAAACAATCAAAAAGTTCCTCAATTGTAGTAGGCCTTGATATCGGTACTACTAAAATTTGCGTAATTGTTGGTCGCCGCAACGAACACGGAAAAATCGAAATCTTAGGCTTAGGTAAAGCCGAATCTGCGGGGGTAAACCGTGGGGTGGTTGCCAATATTGCAAAAACAGTTAAAGGTATTGTCCAAGCCGTGGATGAGGGCAGTACGCAATCAAACGTTGATGTAAAAATTGTAAACGTAGGTATTGCGGGGCAGCATATCAAAAGCTTAAAACACCGTGGTATTTTAACGCGTAAAGATTTAAGCAACGAGATATCTAAGCGAGACATCGACCGTTTAATCGATGATATGTATAAACTTGCCATGAATCCGGGCGAAGAAATTATCCATGTATTGCCACAGGAATTTACAGTTGATAACGAACCAGGGATTAAAGACCCAATAGGTATGGCTGGTGTGCGCTTAGAGGCCAATTTCCACATTATCACTGGGCAGGTGATGGCTGTTAGAAACATCATGAAATGTGTGGTGCAGGCAAATCTTGAAACCGAGGAGCTGATATTAGAACCTTTGGCTTCTTCAGAAGCGGTATTAAGTGAAGAAGAGAAAGAAGCGGGTGTTGTTTTGGTTGATATAGGCGGTGGAACTACCGATGTTGCTATTTTCCATGAAGGCATCATCAGGCATACAGCGGTTATACCTTTTGGCGGTAATAGCGTAACCGAAGATATCAGAGAAGGCTGTTCTGTTATGCGTAACCAGGCCGAGTTGCTAAAGGTGAAATTTGGTTCTGCTTTGGCAGAAGAAAATAAAGAAAACGAAATCATTTGTGTTCCGGGTTTAAGAGGAAGAGAGCCCAAAGAAATTTCGGTAAAAAACTTGGCGTTTGTAATACAGGCCAGAATGGAAGAGATTATCGAACATGTACACTATGAAATTAAATCATCGGGTTACGAAAAGCGCTTAATTGGCGGCATTGTAATCACCGGTGGCGGCGCACTGTTAAAACATTTGCCGCAACTGGTAGAGTACGAAACCGGTTTAGATTGCAGAGTAGGTTACCCGAACGAGCATTTGGCCAAAAATGAAACCCTTCCAAAGAACGTTTACGATGACCTTAAAAGCCCAATGTACGCCACAGGTATCGGGCTATTAATTAAGGGGATTGAGAAGGCCGAATCTAATTACCAAAAAGAAGGTGTATTAACTAAAGGGACAGACTTGGCTCAGGAAGCTGCTCCTAAAAAAAGCAGAGGATTATTTGCATCAATATTAGATGGAACTAAGAAGTTTATAAAAGACGATATATCGGATCAGGACTTTTTAAAATAAATTTTCCACAATTGGTAAGTTTTCCACACAATTAACATTTGTGGATAACTAATGTGGAAAATTATTTAATATTACAAGAGCTTTAAAATCGAATAATAAAATTATTACCAACTGATAATTAAGGATATGCAGTTTGAAATGTTAAAAGAAAAATCTTCAATCATCAAAGTAATTGGTGTTGGAGGCGGCGGAGGTAACGCAGTAAACCACATGTACAGGCAAGGAATTACGGGTGTAGATTTCATTATCTGTAATACTGATGCGCAAGCGTTAGAATTAAGTCCTATTCCTAACAAAGTACAATTGGGTGCTAGCTTAACAGAAGGCATGGGTGCAGGCTCAATTCCGGAAGTAGGTAAAAACTCGGCCATTGAAAACATTGATGATTTAAAAGATATGTTGGGCTCAAACACCCGTATGCTCTTCATCACTGCTGGAATGGGCGGCGGTACGGGTACTGGTGCTAGTCCAATCATCGCAAAAGCTGCAAAAGAACTTGATATCCTTACCGTTGCAATTATTACTACTCCATTTTCTTTCGAAGGTAAGCGCAGAAGAATGCAGGCCGAAGAGGGTTTAGAAGAGCTTAAGAAATACGTGGATTCTTACCTGGTGATTTCAAATGATAGGTTACGCGAGATTTTCGGAAACTTGACTTTAGGTTCGGCTTTTGGTCAGGCTGATGATATTTTAACGACCGCCGCAAAAGGAATTGCAGAAATTATTACAGTGCCAGGCTATATCAACGTGGATTTTAAAGATGTACGTACCGTAATGAAAGATAGCGGCGTGGCAATTATGGGTAGTTACTCGGCCGAAGGTGACGATAGAGCTTTAAGAGCCGTTGAGGGCGCTTTGGCATCTCCTTTATTAAAAGATAATGAGATTGAAGGTGCAAGATATATCCTTTTAAACATCAGCTCTGGCGATAAAGAAGTAACCATGGATGAAGTGAGTATCATTACCGATTTTATCCAAGAACAAGCAGGCTTATCAGCCGATTTAATTTGGGGTAACTGTAGCGACCCGGAATTAGGCGACAATATTTCGGTTACAATAATCGCTACAGGTTTCCAAACGGTTGAGCAAAGAGAACAAACAAAGCAAAGCGCTCCAAAAAAGCAATATTTAACTTCAGAAACACCTTTAATAAAACCAATTAACGAATTTTCTAAAAAAGCGGAACCCGTAGCCGAGACAAAGCAGAATTTGGTAACCGAACCTTCTTTGAAAGCGCAGGAACTGCAAAAGCCACAAGCCGACTTATTCGGCGAGATGTTTAAGTCGCCACTGGACCGTACAGCTGAACCTGCAGAAAAAGTAGTAAAACATCAGCTTTTTGAGCAGGAGAAGGAAGAAGAAGTTGAGGAAAAGGACTTTCAAGGTTTTAACTTAAAATTTGCCGAACCAGAAGTATTTAGCCCTACCGCCACGGCTCAACCAGAGGAAATTAACGAACAGCCAGAAATAGAGGAAGTTGTAGCTTCGGCAGATGACAATAAGACAGACCAAAGCATGGAAGAGCAGTTGCGTAAATCAAAGGAACGTATTTTGCGTTTGAAGGATTTAAGCATGAAACTTCGGTCAACGTCAGGCTTGCAGGAGTTGGAAGATGTACCTGCTTACAGACGAAGACAGATTCCTTTAAATGAGGTTACGCATTCTTCTGAGTCGCATGTATCTCGTTTTACTTTAAGTAATGAGGATGGGCAAACAGAAATTCGCCCTAATAACTCTTTCCTGCATGATAATGTAGATTAACACTTACACAATAATTAGAAAGCCATTCCTCAAAAGAATGGCTTTCTTGTTTAATTTAAGTCAAACGAAATACAGACGTTGTTAATCACTGATAGAAATAGTAAATTTGCAACGTTTTTTATATACGCACACATTTAAAATAAGATAACATTTTGGATATTTTTGATAAGATAGCGAAGAACATGGGGCCGTTGGGACAACACCAAAAATGGTCACATGGATATTTCTCTTTCCCTAAGTTAGAAGGAGAAATAGGGCCTCACATGAACTTCAGAGGTAAAAAGCATTTGGTTTGGAGTTTAAATAATTATTTGGGTCTTGCTAATCACCCGGAAGTTAGGGAAGCGGATGCAAAGGCTGCGCAAGAATTTGGGATGGCTTACCCTATGGGCGCCAGAATGATGTCTGGAAATACCAAACACCACGAGGAGCTGGAAAAAGCACTTGCAGATTTTACGGGTTTTGAAGATTCTTTTCTGTTGAACTACGGTTACCAAGGTATCCTTTCGGCAATTGATGCTCTTGTAGATAGAAACGATGTGATTGTTTATGATGCAGAATCTCATGCCTGTATCATCGATGGTGTGCGTTTGCACATGGGTAAACGTTATGTTTATACGCACAACGATTTAGAAAGCCTTGAAAAACAGTTAGAAAGAGCTACAAAATTAACCGAGCAAAGCGGCGGCGGTATTTTAGTGATTACCGAAGGTGTTTTTGGGATGTCGGGCGCACAAGGTAAGTTAAAAGAGATTGTTGCATTGAAAGAAAAATACAAGTTCCGTATTTTAATTGATGATGCTCACGGTTTTGGAACCATGGGTAAAACCGGCGCAGGTACACATGAGGAGCAGGATGTGATGAAAGATATTGATGTTTACTTTGGTACCTTTGCAAAATCTATGGCTGGTATCGGTGCTTTCATTGCTTCTACAGAAGAAATTACCAATTACCTACGCTACAATATGCGTTCGCAAACTTTTGCAAAATCGCTTCCTATGCCAATGGTAATGGGTTTAAAAAAGCGATTAGAATTATTGCAAACCAAGCCAGAACTTAAGGCCAAACTTTGGCAAGTAGCAAGCGCTTTACAAAATGGCTTAAAAGAAAAGGGTTTTGATATTGGCGTAACCAACTCTGTAGTAACACCAGTATTTTTAAAAGGCGAACTGAATGAAGCAACAGCAATCACCATGGATTTGAGAGAAAACTTTAGTATTTTCTGCTCTATTGTGATTTATCCGGTAATCCCGAAAGGTTTAATTATGTTAAGATTAATACCAACGGCGATGCATAGTTTAGAAGATGTACAAAGAACATTGGAAGCTTTTAGTGAAGTAAGAGGAAAATTAGAAAAAGGTTACTACAAAGATAAGCAACCCGCTTAGGTATAATACTTTAATTTAAATTTAAATGCCTTTGAATATTTCAAGGGCATTTTTTATGGCTAAAAAATCAAATCATAAAAATAACCTACAACAGTCCACGTTGCCCAAATCAAAAGCCCAAGCAATAGCAAAAACAAAATCAGGCTTGCCATAATAATTCCTCTAGCGCTTCCTGTATGTTTTCCTTCGTTGTAGTGTTCTTTTAAAAGTTTTAAGTTCTTGTCGTTAGCCTTAAAATAGAAGTCAAAAATCCAGCCTAAAATGGGGATAGCGCCAACCGCGAAATCTATAAAAACGTTGAGCAACATTCTCGCAATTAACTTATTGCTTGCACCGTGTTTCGCCATGGTATAAACCAACATTACAGAAACAAACGCAGTAGCACCATCGCCCGCAAAGGGGATTAGATTTAAAATCGGATCCAGACCAAACCGGAAACCGCCGATTTTAAACTGGCTATCCAACAGCTTAGAAATAGCTTCGATATTTTTAAGTTTGTTTGATGATGAGTTGCTTGACATCAGATTTAGGTTTTTTAAGGAAAGCAGGTTACGATTTTTGTGCCAAATCTGATTATTCTGCTTCTGTTTGTGTGATGTCTTTTGCGTTAGGAATGGAAGTGGATACCGGCCTAAGAGATTAAGGCCTGTGTAGTATGAACGGACAGCCCGCCCTGCCTGCCCCGAGCGAAAGCAATCAGGGAACGCCCCCAGCGAAAGGCGTAATTTTCATAAATTTTATCTATTAAAAAAGCCTCCTGTTTTTACAAGAGGCTTCGGTATCCGTTACAGCATCGCTATAAAATCATCAAATAAATATCTTGAGTCATGTGGGCCAGGAGAAGATTCTGGGTGGTATTGCACAGAAAAAGCATTTTTGCCCCTCATTCTAATTCCTTCAATCGATTTATCATTTAAGTTGATGTGGGTGATTTCTACCGTGTCGGAATTTCTAACGTCTTCTTCTACCACACCAAAACCATGGTTTTGAGAAGTTACCTCGCAATGGTCTTTAATGATGTTTTTTACCGGGTGATTTAAACCGCGGTGGCCATTGAACATTTTTTTGGTGCCAATTCCGTTAGCCAGTGCCAATAATTGATGGCCTAAACAAATTCCAAACATCGGCTTATCAGACTTTAATAAATCTTTTACAGTTTCTAAAGCGTAAGGCATTGCAGCAGGGTCGCCAGGGCCGTTAGATATAAAATATCCGTTTGGAGACCATTTTTCCATTTCGGCGAAAGTAGTTCTTGCAGGGAAAACCTTTGCATAAACCCCTCTTTCAGAAAAGTTTCTCAAGATGTTTTTCTTAACCCCTAAATCTAAAACAGCAACTTTCTTCGCTGAATTTTCATCTCCAACAAAATAAGGCTCTTTAGTACTCACCTGCGAAGAAAGCTCCAAACCATCCATAGAGGGTACTTTAGCTAACCTGGCTTTTAGCACTTCAATATCTAAAATCTCTGAAGAAATAATCGCGTTCATTGCGCCCTTATCTCTAATATGACGAACCAACTCACGGGTATCTACATCAGAAATACCTACTAAATTTTCATCCTGAAAGTAATCCTGAATAGAATGGTCAGCTTGTTTTCTGCTAAAAGGAATATTAAAGTTTTTACAGACTAAACCAGAAATTTTAATATCTCCAGATTCAGTTTCTACATTTGCTATACCGTAATTCCCGATGTGTGCGTTGGTAGTTACCATAATTTGCCCGAAATAAGATGGATCTGTAAAAACCTCTTGATAACCGGTCATCCCGGTGTTAAAGCAAATTTCGCCAGTAGTAGTTCCAATTTTTCCGGCAGCTTTTCCGTGATAAACCGTTCCGTCTGCTAAAAGAAGTACTGCGGGTAATTTGGTGTAATATGCGCTCATTTAAAATTATTGTTTAGGAAATGTGTTGAAAAAGAAAAATAAAAGGAAGACGTTTCCGTGGATGTAAGCGTAGGAAATAAGAAATTCTTATTGTTCATCTCGGGGTGCAAATTTATAGTTTTTTACTGAAATAAATAATATGTTTGCCGATTTTTTAAAATTAACGCCCAATCATTTTTAACTTTGCCAAGTTACCAATAAGATAAAGGAATGTCTGTACATAAAGAGCTAAAGCGAATAACTACCCACAGTCTGCAGGAAATGAAGAATAGAGGCGAAAAGATTGCAATGCTTACCGCTTATGATTATTCGATGGCGACAGTAGTTGACGAGGGAGGCATTGATGCGATTTTAGTGGGCGATTCTGCATCTATGGTGATGGCCGGGCATGAAACTACGCTGCCAATTACCTTAGACCAGATGATTTACCACGCGTCTTCTGTTATTAGAGGCACAAAACGAGCTTTGGTAGTGGTTGATTTGCCTTTTGGTAGCTACCAGGGAAATTCAAAGGAGGCGCTAAGTTCCGCTATCCGTATCATGAAAGAGTCTGGCGCACATGCCGTTAAATTAGAAGGTGGGGGAGAAGTTGCTGAATCTATCGAGCGCATTGTTGCCGCAGGAATTCCGGTAATGGGGCATTTAGGTTTAACGCCACAATCCATTTATAAATTTGGGACTTACACGGTAAGAGCAAAGGAAGAAGCAGAAGCAGAACGCTTAAGACGAGATATGTTACGCATACAAGAAGCTGGCTGCTTTTCTATTGTGTTAGAAAAAATTCCGGCTAAGTTAGCAGCAGAGGTAACCAAAAGTGTAATTATTCCAACAATTGGAATTGGTGCAGGTCAACATTGCGACGGACAAGTTTTGGTAGTAAACGATATGATTGGTTTGACTAAAGGCTTTTCGCCCAGATTTTTACGTCAGTATTTAGATATGTATAGCCAAATTAATGGCGCAGTGCAGTCTTATATTAAAGATGTAAAAAGTGGCGATTTCCCGAGTGAGAAGGAGCAGTATTAGTTTAGTTGGTTAGGGATTAGTTGGTTAGGTTGTTAGGCTTTCCTTCGTGAGCTGGGGTTCATTGGTTTTTAGTCATTAGGTTTTGTAGTGTAAAAGTTCATTGGTCATTAGGCTTTACCGGATGGCTAACTAAATTTGTTTATTTTCCACTAGTTATCAACGCTAGCGGGTAACTCCCTCTCCTTCGGAGAGGGTTGGGGTGAGGCTCTCAATATTCCTCTTCAACCCCTCAAACTTTGCCCGTTTCACCGGTGATTTTTTAAAAACTTTTTGGA
>DASVGY010000117.1:0-21600 GCA_036379295.1 Pelobium sp. | reverse complement strand
CTAATAACATTTGGCGAATTTAAGAATAAATAAATCGTTCGTTTAAGCTTCCTTATCGTAAAACAAAGTGATGTAGTTTTTGCCTTTGATATCATCAAACCCTTGCTCCAGCAGGCTTCTATCGCCATGGATATAAACGTGGAAATTTTTATCCAGTTTTAAAACTGTTTTATAGTTAGCATTCTGTTTTTTAACGGCTTGTGCAGAAATATCGAAACCATTACTTAAAGGCGTTTCAAACTCTTGTTCGTAATTACTCATCATAGTTTTGAAAGATTGTGAAGCAACTTCATTCCCTATTACTTCATCAGAAAACTCCTCAAAATCAAACTTCTCTTTTTCCTTAAAATACTTCATTGATTTGTTAAGCAAATCAATTTTATCGGGCTTAGATATTTCGAAAGTCTCGTCTATTTTTTCGGTGACGAAGTTTTTATAGAGCCCTAAAACGTTGTGGGTTTGGTTAAAACTATCGTTGCGAATTTTAAGTTTTAAAAAATCATATTTCCAAAAAAAATCTTCACCGCTTTTGTTGGTTTGGTCAATCACCACTACTTTATAACCTTCTTCGCTTTCAGTATTTATAATCAAACAGCCTTTGTCAAGTTTCTGAATGTTAATCGCTTCTTGCTCGTAACTTAAAGAAAAACCTCCGGCATCGGGATAAACTTTAAGGTAGGTTTCCTTAGTCTCAGATTTAAAAATACCGATGGCTTTGTGCAGTTCGCCCTCTATTTGTACCGATTCAAAATTTACGATGTACACCTCACCCGCTTTAATTTTTGGATGCGTGGAAACATCATATAAATGGCGGGTAATCTGCTGACTAATCTCGTGGAAATTGCTTCCGCTTTCGAAGGCTTTTTTAGTATAATGGTAAATCTCATTTAAAGCTAAGTCGTTGGTTGCATGGGTAAAACGGTAAACCTCATTCACTTTTTCAAATGGCTTTAAAAAGTACGTCATTAATAGGTTTTTCAGCATTTCATCTTCAATACCTAAAGGTGTTTCTGACAAAACCAAGTACTCATCTTGTGCTTTATTACCTACTTTGTGTACAGATATTTGGTTTAATGATGCTTCAAATGATGTAATCATGTATTAAAAATAAATTTGGTTCGCTATTTTAAAAGTATTGCAATGGGCATCAACAATTAATTTAATATCGGCAGAATAACCGCCGCCCATACTTACCTGCACCGGGATTTTACGCTGATGGCATTCTGCAAAAACCATTTGGTCTCTTTGCCTGCAAGCTTCTAAACTTAGCGCAAGTTTACCTAATTTATCCGTTTCTAACACATCAACTCCTGCAAGAAAAAATACAAAATCTGGTTTTGCTTGCTCAAATAATTGTGGAAGCTGTTGAGCAAGAAGCTTTAAATACGCACCGTCTTCCACGCCATCTTCCAAAGGAATATCTAAATCAGATTTTTCTTTACGAAATGGGAAATTGTTTTTCCCGTGGACAGAGAAAGTAAAAACTTTTTTATTGTCTTCAAAGATTTGCGCAGTGCCGTTTCCTTGATGAACATCTAAATCGATAATTAAAATAGAAGAAGCTAATTGATTGTATAATAAATAATTAGTAGCAATAGCTTGGTCATTCAACAAACAGAAACCCTCTCCCCAATTTGTTCCAGCGTGATGAGTGCCGCCAGCTACATTAAATGCCACGCCGTTTTCAATTGCATAATGGCAAGCATCAATTGTGCCTTGTGCAATCCTCAACTCTCGTTCTATCAGTTGTGCACTTAATGGAAAACCAGTTCGCTTTTCTTCCTGATAAGTCAAGTTTAAGTTTTTTAGCTTTTGCCAGTAATTTTCTTCGTGAGTGAGCAGAATCCATTTTTCATCACAAATAGCGGGTGAAAATAGATTTTCATCGGTGATGATGCCTTCGTGTTTAAGTTGCAGTGGGATTAATTCGTATTTCAGCATCGGAAAACGATGACCCGCTGGCAAAGGATGGGCGTAAATTGGGTCGAAAGCAACTTTAAGCATTTGCCAAGATATTATTTCTCGTTCTTTTTATTCAATTTAGATGCAAATTTAAACGCCTTATGAACCCATTAATTTTAAAATCAGGACTTTGGGGATTGTTCGCTGGTTCTTCCTTGCTCATCGGCGCTTTGGTTGGCTACTACTCTTCTATCGGTAAAAAAGTAATTTCATCAATTATGGGCTTTGGTGCTGGTGTTTTAATCTCGGCGCTGTCCTTTGACTTGATGGATGAAGCTTACCAGTCGGGAGGTTTTTTAGCGACCTCAATTGGTTTTATAAGTGGTGCGTTAATCTATTCTGTAGCTAATTATTTTTTATCCGTTAATGGTGCTAAACACAGAAAGCGTTCAGGAAATCAACTAAAGAATGAGGCTAAAAGCAATAACGGAACAGCACTTGCAGTTGGTGCTTTGCTAGATGGCATTCCTGAGTCGATTGCTATTGGCATCAGCATGATACATGGTGGTGCGGTTAGTATTGCTACTATAATCGCTATTTTTATTTCCAACGTACCCGAGGGTTTATCCAGCAGTGCAGGAATGAAAAACGCAGGAAAATCCAAGCTTTTTATTTTTGGGATGTGGACCGTAATTGCCTTAATCAGCGGTTTAAGTTCTGTTGTAGGTTATACGGTTTTTTCTAATTTGCCCAATGAAATTGTTTCTGGAACTACCGCAGTTGCTGCTGGCGCAATCCTTTGTATGTTATCAGACACGATGATTCCGGAAGCTTTTGAAAGCGACCACCATTGGATAGGTTTAATTACCGTTTCAGGATTTTTGTGTGCGTTTATATTAGAAAAAATCGCTTAAGGGTTTATTGCTTGAGCGTGAGTTTTATGCTTTAAATTTAGAACTATCCTCACAATAACTAATACCGCCAATAGTGCTAATCCATATAAGCACAGCTGCATCAGTATTGGATATTGCTGTGGGTCAACTTGTTGGCGTTTTAAGTAAATCCCATAAAGTGACCAAATAGCCACCAAACCAAAAAACCAGTTACGTTTTGCCAGAATGATAAAAATGGAAAGTAGAATAACTACCGAAACTAAAGCCATTGCCCAAATTCCAGGGCTTATGCCAAAACCGTCCCACTTAAAATAAACCAGACAAAGAGAGATATTTGCCACGTTAGCCACACATAACCACGCAAAGTAAATGCTTAAAGGGAACTGAGTAAACAACTTATTTTCAAAAGTTTTACTCCTATCTAAAAGATTTAACCTCACAAAAATCATCACCAAAGTAATGAGTTGGATAATAATTAAAATGGTGGATAACAAAATATACTCGTAAGTGAATGCAAAAACCCAAAAAGTGGTTGCAATGTTATTAATGATGAACAGATTACCAATTCTTAAAACGTCTTGACTGTTTTCTGAGTGAATATCTTCTTTTGTTGCCTTAATTAAGCTGCGTATGGTAAAAAAAAATAGGGAAAGGTAAATAACTCCCCAAATTGCAAAAGTTAAACCCGCTGGTGTAAAAACTGTATCGTATTTATCAGAAATATCTTTATTGGTTACGCCGCCAAATAATTTGAGCTGACTTAAATTTGAAACTGCAAATGCGATAACGTAAAATATTAGGTTTAAGGTAGCTAGGTTTTTTACTTTTTTCATGGTGGCGTTTTTTTAAATGTTTTAGTTTTTGTGAGGCATTTGCTGAAAGTCTATTTTTTCATGCGTTCCTTGGTCGTAAGTTTTTCCCTTTATAATCGCTTTTAAAAGGTTAAATAAAACTACCATATCGCTTTCGGCGCTATCCCAGTATTCTGCTTTTAATACCTCAACCCTAATCAAAGTGAGTTTCGGGTCGTTTTTACCTTGCGGAAACCATGCCTTCATTGCCGGAATCCAAAGTTCATTTATTTTATCTTCATCATGAGCCAAAAATAGCTTGCCGCTTAAAGCGATGTAGGTGTTGGTTTCTGGGTTGGTATAGGTTACCGAAACATTGTTATTAACCGCAACATCATGCTCTTCTGGACCGTGTTCATCAGAAAAGAAAAAAAGATTACCATTTTCATCCAGTTCCATGGTATTCATCGGGCGACTGTAAAACTCGCCATTTGCTTTTAATGAGTTTAGCATGGCTACGTTCACATCATCAATCAGGTTTCTTAGTTTGCTTATTTTAGCTAATTTCTCGTTCATTTGTATGGGTTATGAGTACGCTTTTATCAACAAAAAAACTGCCAGACTAAATCCGAATGTATCGCTTATTTCGAAGTGTAGTTTGCTTTAAATTTATTTATCAATAGCTAAACCTATTGCTTTTAACAATATGGCCGCGTTAAAAGTTTTGCACTCTCCGATTTTTATCTTGTAATCGAAAAACATTTCTTCATCTCTGATTTGGATATCGAAATGATAATTTCTTAATTCTTTTGGATAAGAGTTTTTTAACTCAGCAATCTGTAAATCATGCGTAGCAATAAAGCCGGGTGTTTGCTGCTTCATTAGCGCTTTAATAAAAACCTTTGAACCTAAGTATTTATCTCTGCTATTTGTGCCTCGTAACATTTCATCCACCAAAATAAAAGAATGTGTATCAACCGTTGTTTTATCTAAAATCATCTTTAAACGGTCTATCTCTGCTTTAAAAGTTGAAGTTTGACTGGCTAAAGAATCTTTTATTCGCATGTAAGTGATAAGATTGAATATAGAACTTTCAAAAATTTTGGCGCAAACGTTGGCTCCGGCAAAAGCCAAAACCATATTAATTCCTACGGTACGCAAAAAAGTTGATTTACCAGCCATGTTAGAGCCCGTGATTATATCTATGGTAACATTTTCGGCTAAGCTAAAATCGTTAGAAATTCGGTCCACCGAACTAATTAAAGGGTGGCCAAGGTCTGTTGCGTTAAAATAATAATGTTCTTTAATAACAGGCGTTGCCCAGTTTGGATGGTTAATGTTGAGTGTAGCTAAACTAATTAAGGCTTCAAACTCGCCAATAACATCTATTCCCTTAGTAGGATTATTTTGATTAATAGCTTCCCACTTGGCTAATCGCTGCAGGCAGCGTAAATCCCATTGAAAAAACAGGTTTAAAAAAACACCAACTATCGGATTTAACCTACTATTTAAAGAGCCTAAGATAGCAGTTAAATCAGCAATTTGTTGATGCAGAGCAACGGTGCTTTTAATAGATAGCACTTTTTCTATTAATAATGCACTCTGCCAATTAGTTTCCTCTATCCACTTAATGTTTGGCACATAGCGCTGTAAAACAGCCACACTGGCTCCAATGTTTTCATGGATATGGTCAATCTTTGCTTTGTATAAAAAATAAAATGCGCCACTTAGCAGCAAGCCAAGCAACAGTAAATTCCAAAAAACTCCGCCAAAAATTACCGAAGATAATAACAAAAGCGGATTAGCCAGCGCAAAAAAAATGACACTCACAGAAATAAAACCAGACCGTATAAAACCAATTTTTTGACGCAATATGTCTTTAAAAAAATATTCGATACGCAATGTTTGAGCGATGTCGTTATCAAAGAGTTTTGCTCTAAAGTCTAAAGTTTCGGGGTAATGTTCTTCCAATTCTTTAACTGCCTGCTGTGTTTGCTTAATAGTAGTTTTAGGTAAGGCTTTATTTAGCCTTGCTGCTAAAAGCTCTTTCCCTTTTTTGCTAACACTCCTGTTAAAATAAGCAAACAATGAAGATTCGCCAAAAACATCCAAATCGTCTGTATAAGGATGATTTCCGTCTTTAAATTCATCACCATTGGGGTACACATTATTGCCTCCGCCGGCAACAACAATTTCGTTTTTAACCAGGCTTAATTTGGTCTTTTTAAATTCGAGTACGTTTTGATAGGTAACCTGTTTCTTAATTAAAAAAAGAAAGCCCACCAGCATAAAAAACACAATGCAAGCCAGCGCTACTAAGCCATCGTTAAAAAAAACATAGCCTAAAAGCACAGCAAAAAAGAACAATAAAAGACGCAAGTACGAATAGATATTTATCCTTCGTTGCAGTGTGCTTATTTCTGATTGTAGGTTTTCACTTAAGTTTTGGTATATGGTGTTAGGATGATTGTACATAGGGTAATAAAAAAACCGTTAAACAACAGCTTAACGGTTTTTAAATTTAAAAATAAATTTAAATTATTTTACTGGTGAAATTTCAACCCTACGGTTTAAAACTCTACCCTGTTCTGTTGAGTTGTCTGCAATTGGTTGCGATTCGCCAAAACCTTTGGTAATCAATCTGTTTGATGCTATTCCGTTATTTACCAAGTAATTTTTTACCGCATTAGCTCTATCTACAGAAAGCGCCATATTTCTAGCTTCTGTACCTTCTGCAGATGAATGACCGTTAACTAAAAACTTGGTGTCTCCAGAATTTTTGATTTGCTGAGCGATGCTTTCCAAGGTAGCATAAGACGACGTTTTTAATACGGAGGAATTAAACTCGAACTGAATGTTTTTATAATCATAGGCTTTAATTTTTTCTTCGGGACAGCCGTTGTTTGCTGTAGTGCCTTTAACCTCCGGGCATTGGTCTTTTGAATCGAGGATGCCATCTCCATCGGTATCAACTTCTTTAACGGGCTCAACTGGTTTTGGGGCTTCAACCACTTCGGTAGGTTCTTCTTTTGTTTGTACTACGGGCTTTTTAGATTTACACGAGGTATAAACTAAAGCCAAGAGTGATAAGCTAACCGAAAAAATAATTGTTTTTAAATTTACTTTAACCATGATTTTGTATTTATAAATGCATTAAATTAATTGCAATTATAACACCAAATTATTGTATTATTAAATTAATAGCCGGATAAAAGAAAAAATTATTGAATTTATTCCGTAAGCCGTTGATTTAAATTTGGCGCAATAATAATTAGCCTTGTTGCAGCCAGAAAAACAAATTTGTACCAATTGATATATTTTTTTTACAGACTATTTTTAACGATGATTAAAACATTAGATTTGTAAAAATTATTTTAAAAATCTGCTTTAAACCTTTGAAATAATTAGTTACTTTTAACCTTTATGATTTAAAATATTTTAGCTTTTTGGCTTATTCTATGCAAAAGATTTTAATAATAGATGACGAGATTGGAATATGCTTAATCATGTCTAAATTTCTCACAAAAAACGGCTACCAAACAGTAACTGCAGAAAGTGGCGCAGCCGCTTTTGAACACCTAGAAAATGAGAAATTTGATCTAGTGTTGAGTGATTTTAGATTAGAAGACACCAACGGTAGAGAAATTTTACGCCGAATAAAAGCTGATTTTCCAGAACTGATAGTAATTATTGTTAGTGGCTTTGGAGACCCTAATTTGGCTGCAGAATTGATACGCATGGGTGCTTATGATTTTATTAATAAGCCAATTTATCCAAACGTAATTTTAGAAACGGTGCAAAGGGCACTAGAAGAACGCGACGAAGCGCTAAACCGTTAATTGGGCTTTTACCTGCCACATCACCACGATGAAAATTACTTTAATAGCCATAGGAAAAACCGATGACGATTATATTATAGACGGTATAAACAAGTATTTAAACCGCATTAAACATTACATCAAGTTCGAGATAAAAATCATCCCCGACTTAAAAAAAACCAAGAACCTAAGCCAAGATGAGCAAAAAGCCAAAGAGGCAGAACTTTTTTTAAAACAAATTAACCCAACCGATGAGCTTATCGTTTTAGATGAACGCGGCGTTGAGCTTAGCTCTATGCACTTTGCCGATTTGCTTAATAAAAAAATGATTGGTAGTGTGCAAAATTTAGTGTTTTTGGTTGGTGGACCTTACGGTTTTGATAATTTAATTTATCAAAGGGCACATTATAAACTTTCGCTGTCACGGATGACATTTTCGCATCAAATGATACGTTTATTTTTCACCGAACAAGTTTATCGGGCATTTACCATACTAAAAGGCGAACCTTATCATCACGAATAATATGGATTTTTTTGGCAATAAAAGGCACTATTCTTTCAAAGGCGGAAACAACAATAACGAAAAACGCCTGTTTTGGATATTAGCTATTTTAGTGAGCTTAATTTTTATGATTATCGCCAGGTTTATTTAAAGAAATCTTCTTATTTGTCACCACAATTATTATTGCATCAAATTAGGGTCAGCATTTTAAATCAGTAAAGGCAAAGGCAAACAAAATTAAATATTAGCTGTATTTTTGAACATGAATATCGCTCAGCTATTAAAAAAGGCATCAAATTTTGAGTTTTTAACGCTTGAAGAAGGAATGCACCTGCATTATCATGCAAGCACAGCAGAATTAATGTACGTGGCTAACCAATTGCGTAAAATCCAAGTACCACATGGCAAAGTAACCTGGCAGATAGATAGAAATGTAAACACCACAAACGTTTGTATTGCCAACTGCAAATTTTGCAACTTTTACAGAAGGCCAGGGCATGAAGAAAGCTATATTACTGATATAGAAAGCTATAAACAAAAGATTGAAGAGACTATAAAATTTGGTGGCGACCAATTATTGCTACAAGGTGGGCATCACCCAGATTTAGGGCTAAAATTTTATTCGGATTTATTTAGCGAATTAAAATCACTTTATCCGGAAGTTAAATTACACGCCTTAGGCCCGCCTGAAATTGCGCATGTTGCTAAATTAGAAAAAATGAGCCATTACAATGTGCTTAAGGCATTAAAGCAGGCAGGCCTAGATTCACTTCCGGGTGCTGGTGCAGAAATTTTGAACGATAGAGTGCGAAGGTTAATATCAAAAGGAAAATGTGGCGGTCAGGAGTGGTTAGATGTTATGCGAGCAGCACATCAGCTAAATATTCCAACATCTGCTACCATGATGTTTGGGCATATTGAAACCATAGAAGAACGTTTTGAGCATTTAATTTGGTTGCGTGAGGTACAAAGCGAAAAGCCAGAAGGAAGTGATGGATTTATTGCGTTTATTCCTTGGCCTTTTCAGGATGATGGAACACTACTTAAAAAGGTCCGTGGTATCACAAACACCGTAAACGGTGATGATTATATCAGAATGATTGCCTTAAGCCGAATGATGCTGCCAAATATTAAAAACATACAAGCCTCATGGTTAACTGTTGGCAAACAGGTGGCTCAAATATGTTTACACGCAGGCGCAAATGATTTCGGTTCAATTATGATAGAAGAGAACGTGGTTAGTGCCGCAGGTGCCCCACATCGGTTTACATCAAATGGCATTCAACAGTCAATAAGGGAAGCAGGCTTTGAACCTCAATTGCGCACCCAGCGCTACCAATGGCGTACAGATGTGAAAGAATTAACTCAACAAGTTATTGATTATTAGTGGTTTAAATAAATTATTTCATCTAAATTTAAATTATCGAGCGGCCGTTAGGTATAGCTGAGCCCGGTCTCACATTTTTGTTAGTAACATAAATTTTAGCCTTTAAACTCATTTAAAAGCATAATGGAACAATACATTGAGGCGCTAATTTTTGCGTCTGACGTTAGTTTAAGATTAGAAGAAATAATTATTTGTTTGCAAAGTGCGCTGGAACACGATGTGGATACAAACGAGGTTGTGTTGGCCATCCAAAACATCCAAAAGCGGTACATAGCGCAAGGTTCAGCCCTTGAACTGGTTGAAATTTCCGGAGGTTTTCAGTTTTTAACACGTAAAGAAATGCAACCGGTTATTAACCAGCTTCACATTCAAAAATCCAAAAAAAAGTTAAGTCAATCTGCTTTAGAAACCTTGGCAATCATCGCCTACAGGCAACCAATTACTAAATTAGAAGTTGAACAAATTAGAGGAGTAAATTGCGATTATACTTTACAAAAGTTGCTGGAGAAAGATTTGGTGGCCATCTCTGGCAAAGCTGATAGCCCGGGCAAACCACTTTTGTATTCCCTTAGCCAATATTTTATGGATTATTTTGGTATAAACTCTATCGCAGATTTGCCTCAGTTAAAGGACGTTGAAACAACTAACCAATACGAGGTAGGCGAGAATTTAAAATAAATTGAAATGAATTTTTTGAAATTCATTTTTCCTTATATTTTTGTTGAAACAAACAGAAAAATATTTTTTAATTAGATTTTTAAAGTACTAACTTTATAAAGGTAAAAGAAAATCAACATGGCAAAACAGACTAAACCAACGAAAAGCCCAAAGCCTAAAAACACTGATGACGAGGATGATGATTTAGATCTAACTCCAAAATCAAAAAGTAAATTTCCTGATGATGAGGAAGACGACTTTGATGGACCTATAGATGATTTTGAGAGTTTCGATGATTTAGGCTTCGATGACGACGATGATTTTTAAATCATTTTTAATATAGCTAATTTAGAAGCATCCGCTTAAAACGGGTGCTTTTTTTATACCATTTTCTTAACAACATATATGACTATTTTAGAGGTAAACTCTCCTAAACGAAAAAAAGATTTTTTAGATGTAGCCCGAATTATTTACAAAGATGATGACGTATGGGTTTGCCCCTTAGATAAAGATATAAACGCGGTGTTTGACCCAGAAAAAAACAGTTTTCATACACATGGAAAAGCAAAACGTTGGATTTTAGTAAATGATAAGCAGCAGCTAATTGGTAGAATTGCCGCCTTTATTAACTATAAAAAAGCAAATACTTTTGAAGTGCCCACCGGCGGAATTGGTTTTGTAGAATGTGTAGATGATAGCGCCGCTTTTAAACTACTGTTTGATACTGCAAAGGCTTGGCTAACAGAAAATGGAATGCATGCCATGCAAGGCCCTATTAATTTTGGAGAAAATGATACATTTTGGGGTTTGCTGATAGAAGGCTATACGCATCCCTCCTACGGAATGAACTATAATAAACCTTATTATTACCAGCACTTCAAAAATTACGGTTTTACAACCGATTATGAACAGCTAACTAACCATCTTGACTTACATAAAGAATTTCCGGAACGTTTTACTAAAATAGCAAACTGGGTTTCAAACAAACCGGGCTACACATTTAAACCGCTCGACCCTAAAAATTTCGAGAAGTTTGCACAGGATTTTATGGAAATTTACAACGATGGATGGAAAAGTTTCGCTAATTTTTCTCCGATAAAATTGAGTACCGTAATGGAAAGTTTTGAGCAGATGAAATTAATTATGGACCCCAAATTAATTTGGTTTGCGTACATTAATGATGAACCGGCTTCATTTGTGGTGATGCTGCCAGACGCTAATTTAATGATAAAACCCTTAAACGGTAAACTTGATTTAATAGGTAAAATAAAGTTTATGTACAAAAAATTGACCGGGGTAAACAGAATGCGGGCAATAGTAATGGGAACCAAAGAAAAATTTCAAAAACATGGTTTAGAATCTGCCATATTTATAAAACTGAAAGAGTACGTTTTACCAAAAAATCAATACGATGAATTAGAGCTATCTTGGGTAGGCGATTTTAATGAGAAAATGTTGGCCATACACAGTGCAACAGGTTCAGTTTTTGGAAAAAAACATGCTACGTTAAGCGTTAAGTTTTAGGTTTTAGGATAAATAAAAAGAAATAAAAAAATCGCCCTAAATTTGAAATCTGAGGCGATTTTTTGCTTTATATACCTAAAACTGATTACGGCGTTTTACTTCCGCCAGCTTTTTTTACAGCGGCAGATTTTGTTGTTGGCGCTTTAGCGTTTTTGGGTTTTGTGGTTTTAGTTGCTGCTGGTTTGTTTGCTTTAGCAAGCTCCTTTTTTACCTCGCTTTTTTCTTCGTTAGCACTGGTATCGGCTGCAGCCGGCTCAGCTTCATTAAAAAGCGGCAAACCTTTTAAAATATGAAACCAGTTCACTATTTTTTTAATATCTGAGGCATACACTTTTTCCTCATCATGGGATGGTGCAACTTCAAAAAAGAAAGTTCTTAAAACTTTACCATCAGCCTTTGCATCAGGAACGTTTTTCGCATCTTTCATTTTGGCAAAAATATCTTTAAGCCTTAAATCATCATCTTCTGCATAAACCGTAATATCATCCAAAGATGCTAATTTAGCAGTCGAAATATTTACAATGCTTTTTGCCTTTTGGTCATCAAGGCTTTCTAAAATATAGCCAGATTTGTTTTGACCGATTAATTTATGCAAACCTGGTTTTCCAGATACAGCAACAATTCCTGTTAAATTCATATCCTTATTTACTAGTCTTCGATGATTTCAATACTATTAATTTTATCACCCTGTCTGATATCATCAACCACATCTACGTTATCAATCACTTTTCCAAAACAGGTATGGTTTCTGTCTAGATGCGCCGTGTTGTTTCTGCTATGGCAGATGAAAAACTGAGAACCGCCTGTGTTTCTACCGGCGTGAGCCATAGATAGCACACCTCTGTCATGATATTGGTTTCCACCATCAAGCTCACAATCTATCTGATAACCTGGTCCGCCCGAACCTGCTTTGTACGCAGTAGCTTCTTCTTTAGAAAACGGACAACCGCCCTGCACCACAAAATCGGGTATCACCCTATGGAAAGTTAAACCGTTGTAAAAACCATCTTTAGCAAGTTTTTTAAAATTTTCAACAGTTTTAGGGGCGTCGTTATCGTAAAACTCAACAGTCATATCGCCTTTTGCAGTTTTGATTATTGCTTTGCTCATCTTTAAGTTAATTTGTTAAGAGGTGCAAAATTAGCAAAATTTTCTGCCTGTGTAAACGTTTTGATGCTTTATCATTACTTTTAAAAAAATGAAGGCAAAATACATCTTATTACTACTGTTTTTTTTATCAATCCGCAGTTACGCATCTTCCATTCTAATACCCATGGACGAAGCTCAAAAGAACCATCTTAAAGCCTATGGATTGGCTTTCTACACCCTTAAAAACAACCTTGAGATAGATTGGCTGTTAAACTACCGCGGTGGAAGTTTTTTGATTAGCTATAATCAAAAAATAGAATCTGAACTTAAAATACGCGGAATTAGTTATGATGTACTGCCCGATGCAAAAGTAACAGCCATCCTTACAGAGATTAATCAACCTGAGGTAAATATGGATATTGTGAAACTTGAAAAAGCGCCTAAAATAGCGGTTTACTCGCCAAAAAGTAAACTTCCGTGGGATGATGCGGTTACGATGGTACTCACTTATGCCGAAATCCCGTACGACGTGATTTATGATGAGGAAGTTATTGGTGGAAAATTGCCCGAATATGACTGGCTGCATTTACACCACGAAGACTTTACTGGGCAGTATGGGCGTTTTTGGGCTAACTATCGTGGTGCAGCGTGGTACCAAGATGATGTAAAAAACCAAGAAGCTACGGCTAAAAAATTGGGGTTTACAAAGGTATCTTTAATGAAATTAGCTGTAGCTGAAAAAATAAGAGATTTTTGCGCTGGGGGCGGCTTTTTGTTTGCGATGTGCTCTGGAACCGACAGTTTTGATATTGCTTTAGCTGCAACAGGCGTTGATATTTGTGAGCGGATGTTTGATGGCGATGCTGCCGACCCACAAGCGCAATCTAAGTTGGATTTTAGTAAATCTTTTGCCTTCCACAATTTCCATTTAGATTTAAACCCAATGAATTACGAATTTTCGGATATTGACGTTACCCCAACAAGACAAGTTGATAGAACCCAGGATTATTTTACTTTGTTCGATTTTTCGGCTAAGTGGGATGTGGTGCCAACAATGCTTACTCAAAATCACGAGAAAGTGGTGAAAGGCTTTATGGGGCAAACTACCGCTTTTCGTTCTTCCCTTTTAAAGCCTGATGTTTTAGTAATGGGCGAATTAAAATCTGCAGGTGAAGCAAGGTATATCCACGGGCAATACGGCAAAGGCCAATGGACTTTTTATGGCGGACATGACCCGGAAGATTATCAACATTTAGTGGGCGACCCTCCTACCGATTTAAATTTATATCCAAACTCGCCAGGTTACCGTTTAATTTTAAACAATATTTTATTCCCCGCGGCAAAAAAGAAAAAGCAGAAGACTTAGAAATAAGTTTAAAGTAGGAAAGTTTAAAGTGAAAAGTTATAAGTCTTATTAGAACGGACGACAAGGTTTTTTAGGTCATTTTTACTTAGTATCGTAAAACTCTTTCATCACTTTTTCAGCAGCTTTGTTTTGCGGTGTCCAATCGTGGTTATTGTTTGCATCCATTCGCCTAAAAGAACTATACCATTTCCAAGCAAATCCGCCTGCAAACCAATCTTCTTTCCAAAAGGTTTGGTATAAGGCTTCATAAGCATTTGCCTGCGCTTGATTGTTTATTGGCATTTCCTGATACTCTTTTTCCCACGAGCGCCACGCAGGCTGGTCCATGCTTCTGTAGCCATACTCCGTAAAAAGGATGGGTTTAGCAATTTTTGTGCTGAATGCTCTTAAATCTTTTTTGATCGGCAGCCAAGCTTGAGATAGCTCATCAGTCGATGGTTTTTGGGCATCCAAAAGAGGAAAGTAAGCACTTATGCCTATGTAATCAAGATCTTCCCAAAAAGGAACAGCTTCGTAATCATCCCAATTGGCACAGTAAGTTAATTTCCCTTTATATATTTTACGCACTTCTTTAATTAGGCCTTTCCAAAAATCCGGTCGCTTTTTTACTGCCGTCCGATACTCGGTTCCCAAACAAATCATTTCCACATTTTCTTTGACAGCAATTTGAGTAAGCGATAAAATATAGCTTCTGTAAGTGGCTTCCCATTTCTTCCAATCCGTTTCAAATGTTAAACTAAAATCACCAACCCAACCGTCTTGAACCCATACATGCGGCTTAAGCATCACTTTAAGTCCGGCTTTGTGTGCTTGTTTCGTATTCTCGCTTATTCCGTCAAGAGATTCTCCCCAATACTGGCGACTGTAATTATAAGTTACTTCAGCACTGTTTTTTCGGGTAAACGCGTAAGGCACCAAAGCCACCCAATTACAATTGACCTTTTTTAAATGATTAGTCCACTCAGCATCTATTGCTGAGGGAGGTGCAACAAAATTAACCCCGTTTATTTTTTCGGCAGCTTTTACAAGTACTAATTTATGTTCGGATTTGCTGCCTTTAGTTTTAGATTCTGAGGAGTTGCAGGCTGTAAAAACTGAGAGCAGCACACCAATAACTATAAAAAAACAGATTTTGTGGCTCATATTTTAATAAGGTTACTTTACCTGTTCGTATTTACGAAACCAGCTTCTAACTTTAAGCTCAATAACGCCTAAAAATGCTTCTCTAAAAATACGTGTGCTCATTTTTGAAGTCCCTTCGGTTCTATCAGTAAAAATAATGGGAACTTCTACAACATTAAAGCCGTGTTGGATGGCCGTAAATTTCATTTCGATTTGAAAAGCATACCCTACAAATTTTATTTTATCAAAACGGATGGTTTCCAGCACCTTAGCTTTATAACATTTAAAGCCGGCAGTAGCATCCTGAATATTAATTCTGGTAATTAGCCGAACGTAAACCGACGCAAAGTAAGACATTAGCACCCTGCCCATTGGCCAGTTTACAACATTTACACCTTTAATATATCTTGATCCAATAGCTACATCCGCACCCTGTTCACAAGCATCTCTTAACTTTAGTAAATCTGTTGGATTGTGCGAAAAATCAGCATCCATTTCAAAAATATACTGATAATTATGCGCCAACGCCCATTTAAAGCCATGGATGTAGGCTGTGCCCAAACCAAGTTTGCCTTTGCGTTCTTCAATAAAAAGATGGCTATTAAATTCGCCTTGCAAATTTTTTACAATAGCTGCTGTGCCATCCGGCGAGCCATCATCGATAACCAAAACATGAAAACCATGAGCGAGTGAAAATACTTTACGTATAATTTTCTCGATATTTTCCTTCTCGTTGTAAGTAGGAATGATGACTAAACTATCGGGCACTTGATTGATTTTTTAAAAGGCGCAATTTAGTGTTTTTAATGGATTCCATGCATCCATTTGTTGAGCTTTGGCGTTAAAATTAACAACACAACAGCGAATGCGCCCACTACAAATACCCCCCAAATTAAATAAGTTTGGGTATAATTGAGTAAGGTTTGCTGCGTGGTAAGTACCTCGCCCTTAGCTTCGGCTGCAGTTAAAGTGCCGATGATTCCGGCTAGCTTGTTTCCTAAAGAAATGGAAAGAAACCACGCTCCCATTACAAAGCCAACTATTTTAGCAGGGGATAATTTGGTAATCATGGATAAGCCCACGGGCGATAAACACAACTCGCCGATAGTAACCAATAAATAAAGTAAGGCTAAAAACAGCATAGGAACCAAACCGTCTGCGTTGGCAAAAAATTTGGCGCCTAAAACAATCACTAAAAATCCAGAGGCTAAAAATGTTAGTCCCAAAACAAATTTCATAGGTGTGCGGGGTTCTTTGCCTTTGTTACGCAACTTAATCCAAATCCATGAAAACAGCGGCGCTAAAATCATGATGTAAAAAGGATTAAAACTGGTAAATAATGATGAGGGGATAACTCCGCCAGCTAGGTTTCTGTCCACATTTCTTTCTGCAAACAATGTTAAAGAACCGCCTGCTTGCTCAAATAAAGCCCAAAATATTGCATGGAAAAAAAACAGCACAATTACTACCAATAGGCGCTGTCCTTCTACTTTATCAGGATTTCGTAATGCTTCGTACAATAAATAACCAACAATAATTGCGCTAATGGCTAACATTAAAGTACTCATCACTTCGTTTTGGTTTAACAGTAAGCCGCAAACCGGAATCATTACCAAGGTGCCGATGTAAACCATCGCTTCCCAGGATAAACCCAATGGCCTCGCTGGTTTTAAGGTGATGACATCTGGCTTTAATCCGGTGCCGTGAAACACTTTTCCGCTCAACAAAAACACAACTACGCCCAAAGCCATTCCTATACCTGCAAGGCCAAAGCCGTAATGCCAGCTAACTTGTTCGCCAATGTAACCACAGGTTAAGGTGGCTAAAAAAGCCCCGATGTTTACGCCCATGTAAAAGATGGTAAAAGCACCGTCTTTACGTGGGTCATTTGCATCGTAAAAAGTACCTAAGAAGCTAGAAATGTTTGGTTTAAAAAAGCTGTTACCTACAATAATCAATGCTAAAGACATAAAAAACAAAGTATTGCTGCCTTCAAATGCTAAAGTAAAATGACCCAACATCATCAAAACGCCGCCTAATACAATTGCCTTTCTAAAACCAAATATCTTATCGGCAATTAAACCGCCAATTACCGGAAACAAATAAACCATTGCGGTGTAAGACCCATAAATGCTCAGCGCTTTAATATCTCCGCCATCCATGCCTTTAAATAATACTTTTACCATGTAAAGCACCAATAAAGCTCGCATCCCATAATAGCTGAAGCGCTCCCACATTTCTGCGAAAAAAAGGATGAAAAGTGCTTTGGGATGAGTTTTTCTATTTGAAATGATAACGAACGGCACCCAGATTAAAACGAAAATCCAGCCGATGATTAAGGTCCATTTTGCAATATCCATAAAATTTAATTATACGGTTTCTATTTGTTCAGTATTTCTTAAAGGGTTGTGTATTGGGTCATCCGTTGCCTCTTCTGCACCGTGAGTTAACCTTTTTAGTGGCTTCAATATCAGCAATACCAACACTCCAAAAACGGTACAAAAGATGGCGATACCCGTAAAAATCTCCAGTTCGCCAGCCGTTTGCGAATACTCGCCAACCCATCCCGAAACATAATTTCCTAAACCCGTAGCGGCAAAATACGCACCCATCATTAAAGATGCATATTTGAGTGGTGCTAATTTAGTGATAAAAGAAAGCGCAACCGGAGATGCGCAAAGCTCGCCAACGGTATGAAAAAGATAAGCGAATATGAGCCAATACATTGCCGATGAGCCAACCTCCTGAAATTGCATAGATGCTGCGCTCATAAAAAAGAAGCCCCATCCCATGATGATGGTTCCAACGGCCATTTTAAATATGGATGATGATTCTTTTCCCTTCTTTTTCCGCGTGTACCAAAAGGCGGCTACCGCAGAGCCAAGGGTTACAATAAAAAACGAATTAACAGATTGAAACCATGGTGCCGGAACTTCAAAATTGCCTAGGTTTAAAAAGCTAAGGTCTAAAATTCTGTTTGTTTTTTCATCAGCATAAAGGTTCATTAAACCGCCTGCTTGCTCAAAAGCTCCCCAAAAAACAATGATCATAATGAAAGATAAAAACATCACAATCATTCGGTCTTTCTCAATTTTGTTTAGCGGCTTGTTAGCTGCAACGCGTTCAGTTTCTGGTAAAGATTTTACCGCGTCCCCTACTCCAACCAGGTATTTTTGTCCGAATAAAAAAACTACCTGACCAATAGCCATTCCAATACCAGCCAAGCCGAAACCGTAGTGCCAGCCATAATTTACGCCCACAGAACCTACTAAAATACCGGCTATTAAAGCACCCACGTTTATACCGATGTAGAAAATAGTAAAAGCTTTATCTCTTCTATCATCATTTTGGGCGTATAAACCGCCTACCATGGTAGAAATATTTGGTTTTAAACAGCCAACACCGGCCACAATTAATCCTAATCCTAAATAAAAAGCCCATTCGGCTCTGATGGCCAAAATGCAATGCCCGGCAACTAACAGCCAGCCGCCCAACATTACCGCTTTTTTTTGCCCAAGCAGCTTATCAGCAAGTATTCCTCCTGGTATAGAGGCTATATAGACTAGTGCTGTATAAGTTCCATATAAGCTTAAAGCTTCCGCTTTTGACCAACCGAAGCCGGGATTTATACCTGTAGAAGAAGCCACTAAGAACAACACCAACAATGCCCGCATTCCATAATAACTGAAACGTTCCCACAGTTCTGCAAAAAATAAAATGTATAAACCCACCGGATGCCCAAACAGCTCTTTTCTTTCTTTCATGTGCTTTTGTTTGTAATTTAAAGCTTAATTAAATTACCATTGAATTCCAATAATAAAGTTTTTTTTCGTTTTATAATGTTGGCGATACAAAAATATATGCCTTTGTTATGGATTTATTACAAATACAAACTTGCTAATTTAACACTGGCGCAACATTCTGTCCGTCTTTAGCGGGGTCTATAAAAAGTTCGTCTGATTCGTCGGGTAAGTTGCTTAGCTTTAAATTATCCTGAAAAACCCATTTACCCTGGCGTAGTTTTAAGCCATCATACGATAAATCCGGAGCGTAAAATTCTTTTATTCCTTCCGATTTTTTATCTGGCGGTACTAAGTGGTCAAATACGATTGTGTTATCGTTTTTAACGTACCTTAGCATCATCGATGCGTTTTTTGTGAAATCAAATACCAACCGATTGGCAAATGTTTTAGATTTAGCGGCAGTTTCAAAAACAGGTTTTCCAAAAACTGGTTCGCTGTTAACAAAACGCAGTGCCTCTATCACTTTACTAGATGAAAGCATGGACTTACCTTTCCAGCCCAGTAAAACATAATAAGGTTCTTTACCATCGTTTACAGAAATAATTTGGTAATATACAGCCCCTAACCATGTTTTGTTGTTAAGCGTGGTATCTGCTAAATTACTAAGTGCAAGCAAATCATTTGAATTATCTAACAGCGGGTACAGTTCTAATTTAGTTGGATTATTGACCTGAATTGCACCAAAGTAACGATAACCGCCATCGTTAAAACGCGTAAACCAGCTAAATAAACGGAACTTGTTATCATCCGATGTTTTTACGGAAATAAAACTATTTAACTTTTGGAAAGGATAATCGAATGATTTTTTTTCTTTTAACGCATCAACCAGAGTTTTAATAAACTGATAATTTGCGGCTGTTCTGTTTGCTTCGATGGTGTCTGAAGTAATTACCTTACCTAATTTTTGGAGCGAATCTTCATAGAATAAAAGCTTATCCTGCGAAAATAGATAAGTGGTTTGTAGGGCAAAAGCTAGGAGTAAAAGGATTTTTCTCATCAAAAAATTAACGCAAATTTTGGGTAACAAGTATTGATTTAGTTTTGATTAAGCTATTAGATATTTAGTTTTTTGTTCCCCTAATATACTTTTTTTATGGTTAAGTGGGTAATCCTGAAATTTAAAATGCTTGTCCTATACCAAAATAAGCCAACTTGTCTTCTTTAGAAATTCCATAATCGAACGATAAAATGGTGGATTGGTTCCAAGCTATCCTAAGTCCGCCGCCGTAAGATGTTTTTATATTTTTAAGCGTTAAATCCTGCCAGTTGTTGCTTACCGTTCCGGCATCAAAAAAAGGCGCAAGTGCAAACGCAAAGCTTTGCTTTCTTAATTTTGTTTCTGCCAATTGTAGCCTTAATTCAACATTGGTGAACCACATTGAACGGGCTAAAAACCGGTTGGCCCGGTAGCCACGTAATGATTGTTTACCGCCTAAAGCGTTTATGCTGCCTTCTGGACTCCATTGATCTTGAAATTCAAAAAATGGGGCTTTGTTTCCAAAAATATTTCCGGCTCCAAACCTCCCGGCCAAAACCGTTCGTTTACCAAATGGTAATTTTTGATACGCTCTTCCCTGCACAAATGTTTTGTTAAAATCGAACTGTGAGCCAATGTATTTACCCGAGTATTCATTTGCTAGTTCAAAATAATACCCTTTGGTTGGGTTGGGTTCAAAGTCCCTTGTGTCAAAAATCAGCGCTGTTTGCGCTATCGAAACCCAGCCGCCGCTAAGGCCCGAGATTAATCCGTTTTCAAAATCTCGTCTCAACAACGATGTGCCGTTTAGCGCAGTTGTTTCTTGTGTAGTGGCGGGACTAATTGCTTCCGCTTTTAACCCTTCAAAGGTTGCATAACTTAAATGCTGAATTTCATAGCCTCCCATTATACGCCATTTGCCGTTCCCAAGTGCGTAATCTGCTTTAACATTAAGCATATATTCTGTTTCTCTGTACCTATTTGATAAAGCATCGGTTACAAAATCAGCTTCGCCGATACCACCTGGCCTTAAGGTTTTTCTTGCAATATCAAATTTTTTATAGGTAGAAAATGTGGTGTTTTCATCAGACGGCAACTTTAGCGGGCCAAGTGTAGATTCTGTTAAGCCAAAATATAAATTAGCAGGGTTTTGCTGTGCTTTAAAATCGATTTTAAACCGCCACCGACTTGCTTTATAGTAAGGAACATCAAGAGAAAGAACTAACTCTCTGGCATTTGAAGTGTAATAAGCAGCATTAGCTTTCAGTTTCATTAAATAGGGTGTGTATGGAAACAGGGGGTTATTGCGGTTGCCGTTCCAGTAAACATTTGTTCTTGCACCAAAACCGAATCCGGTAACCGGATCCGAGGAAAAATCTGGGATACCAGTCATAAAGGTTCCTACTTTCTTTTTTTCGAGATCAGCATCAGACATACGTTTTGATTTGATGAATGAAAGGCTGTCTTTTTTTTGAGCTTTTACAACTGCTATAGAAAAACAAGTAAACAAAATTGCGATGATACGCTTCATAAATTGGATAATTTTAATTACCCTGCAAAGCTTCTATCAGATTTAGAAGAAATTTTGAATTGCCTTAGAAGCTGATTTTAAAAATGTGCGTTTTTTGCCGAAAATCATAGGCTACTTTCCACTGGTGTCGTTTACAAATTTGCTCAATAATTGCCAGTCCAAGGCCGGTTCCAGAGCTTTCTCCCGTAGATTTTTTAAACCGCCTAAATAGCTGTTGCTTCTCCAAGGTTAATTTCCCC
>DASVGY010000116.1:0-2756 GCA_036379295.1 Pelobium sp. | reverse complement strand
CTTCTTAAATAATAAAGAGAGCCAAAAATCACCAACCAGGATGACCAGTTTAAGGCATGAAAAGTTAAGAACGCAATGATGGAGCCTAGCTTAAACGACATGACATGGAAACCGAAGAAGTGCGCTTCGTAACTATCTATTCCACCGGCGGCCAAAGTAAAGTGAATCCATCCGAAGGTTAAAGGAATGGTAATCAAAAATGCGGAGGTGCAACCAATGGCAATCATAAAATGCGCAACCCAGCGGTATTTGCCTCTCGGATATATAAATTTTTGAAAAGCGATGTTGCCAATGGTCTCTTTAGAAACAAACCAGAAATGCGAAAACACCTTGCCTGTAAACAAATAGGTAATGCCTCTTTTAAAGTAAATCCAAGTTGGCGGACGCTGCAACCATACCGAATATCTGTAAACAATTCCAAAAAAAGCAAACACCGTCCCAAAAAGGTAAGTGATTAGGGCGGCATCAAAATTCTGCAGGTTTCTGGAACCTAAGAATACCAAAGCTATCATTACGATAGACATTCCGGTAGCGATAAGCAATGCTTTTGTATTGTAGGTTCTGTTTTTCATTTATTTTTATTAGTTAGGCTTTAGCAACTAATTGTAGCAAATAGAATTTAATCTGGTTAGTTAAAGCGAGCAAATAGCTGCTATTTAATTGTGGCATTGTTAAATTATCGAAAAATATCGGGTTACCGAAAAATAGTGAGCAATTTAAAACTATTCTAATTTGTCTTTCCGGTCCATATCCTGCGCAAATTCTGGTAATTTTTCTTTAGTCATCTTGGTAATTACGCGTGACATCCAAATTAAACATGTTACTGATAATAGGAAAATAAACAACCAAGAGCTTGTCCATAAGCCTGTGAAAGCGAGCAGGTAACCAAACACAATCGGCCCAATAAATCCGCCCAAACCACCAATCATGCCCACCATTCCCCCAATAACACCAACTTGCGTAGGAAAATATTCTGGGATGTGTTTATAAACTGCGGCAGATCCAATTCCCCAGCAAGCTCCAATTAAAATCACTAGAACAAGGTACACCCACATATTGGCTTCAAAGTGGATTTGTGTAACCCCACGGGCAATTAGTTCTTTTTTCTGCACTTTCTGGTTTTCGGCTACTACAACTTCTTGCCAAGTTTTTTTAGATGGTAAATATTGGTTATGGTCCGTCCCGTTGTTCCTCGGTGTTACTGTATGCTCCTTATCATCCACCACAACTTTGTTGGATGAAACTTGTGTAACCGTACCAGCTTTGGTTGCTATTAAACCACTGCCAGAGGTGGTGACGTCCATTTTTGGGAACAGCAGTAAAAAACTTAAAATCACAGATAGGGTAAGCACCCAGTACATTACTTTTCTGGCGCCAAATTTATCTGATAAATAGCCGCCAAATGCCCTGATTACCCCAGCCGGCAAGCTAAAGAAGGTGGTAAACAATCCGCCTAAAATTAATGTGGTATTGTAAACGTTCATAAAATTAGGCAACAACCACTGCGAGAAGGATACAAATGAACCAAACAGCAAGAAATAATAAATTCCAAAACGCCATACCCGAGCCTGCTTTAAGGGCTGCATTAATTCTGTAACTGTTTTTGATTTTGCCTCGACCTTTTTTGTTTTAGAAAAAATGATAAAGACAATTCCCATGGTTAGCAAAACGCTCGCATATATTACAGGCAAATATTTCCAGCCGTTTACCGGGTCTGCTTTTGAAAGATAAGTTAACATACTTGGCGCAAGCAAAGGCGTAAAAGATGCGCCGGCAGTGCCCATCCCAAAAATGCCCAATGCCCTACCTTGCCATTCTTTTGGGTACCAAAGTGAAGTGTAAGCAACGCCAACTGCAAAGCTGGTGCCCACCATACCAAATAAAAAGCTTAGTAAGGCAAACATCCAAAAACTGGTTGCAAGAGGCAGCAGGAAAAGCGGTATTGAAGCTAAAATTAGCAAAGCGGAATAAACGTTGCGGCCACCATATTTATCGGTTAGTACGCCCATCGGCAAGCGCATCAATGAGCCGGTAAGTATCGGGATACCTAAAAGCCATCCTATTTGAACTACGCTCCAGTTGAAAATTCCTTGGTCTACCAGGAAAGTAACCAACACGCCATTTAATGTCCAACAGGCAAAACAAACGGTAAATGCCAGCGTGTTTAAAAACAGCATTCGATGCGAGTTTCCTAAATTATTCATTTATCAGGTTTTAATTCCGGGATAAAAGTAATCCACGGCAATTAGCTTAAATATGATAAATATCAAAAAAATTTAGGACTTTACCCGCCGATTTTAATCATACTGCGGTTTTTAGAGAAAAGCGACGGGTTTTGGAACTCAGCGTCGGCCTCCATTCCGCCCCTTACCGGGAATTTAGCTTTAATGTTTTTTTCGATAATCGGGAGGATGCTTTCTCCGCTTCGTAAAGCACCGAGCAAGGCATCTTCGGTATCAGAAAACAGGCAGTTTTTAAGTTTGCCATCGGCGGTTAAGCGGATTCTGTTACAAGTACTGCAAAATGGATTGGATACCGAACTGATGACAGAGAAAGTGCCTTTAAAAGATTTAATCTGATGGTTTCTGGCGGTATCGTTTTGCTTATCGCTGATGCGGAGAACGTTGTTTTCGCCGAAATGAGCATTCACCTTATCCAAAATTTGAGCATAGGTGACCAGTTTTGTTTTATCCCACTGGTTGCCGTTAAAAGGCATAAACTCAATAAATCTAATTTGCAGTTTTGAGGTTTTAGTT
>DASVGY010000115.1:0-14141 GCA_036379295.1 Pelobium sp. | reverse complement strand
TTTAACATCAATTAAATATGAAAATATTATCCATTTTGGCTCTTTCTGTTTTAATACTCTCTGCCTGCGGTGGTAAAGAAACGGCTGCTACCATTGAAGATAAAACTGTAACGCCGGTTACCCTAACCTCGCCAGAAAATGTTATTATAAATGAAGAAATTTCATTGAGTGCAACTTCAACTTACCTTTTAAAAGTCGGGGTTAAAGCACCAATTAATGGCTATATCCAATCTTCTTCCGTTAAATTGGGGCAAACAGTAAGTAAAGGGAGCACCTTGTTTATTTTAAAAACAAAGGAAGCTCAGAGTTTGGGTAACACCATTAACAAGTTAGATCCGTCGTTTAATTTTTCGGGATTAAACAAAGTTAAAAGTCCGGTAAGTGGTTTTATTTCGCAACTTAATCATCAAAGCGGAGATTATGTGCAGGATGGCGAACAACTGGCCATGTTAACCGACAAAAACAGTTTCGGTTTTTTGATGAACCTTCCTTATGAGTACCATCAGCTTTTAGCGAAAAACAAAAATGTAAACATCCATCTGCCCGATGGGCGAAATATAGCTGGCTTTGTTGCTCAAATTATGCCTGCTTTAGATTCTGTTACACAAACACAACAAGTGCTGATAAAAGTAGCTGGGCAACTAACGTTGCCCGAAAATTTAATCGCCAATATTGTCCTTACAAAAAGTACTTCTTCACTTCCATCGCTTCCGAAAGAAAGCGTATTATCTGATGAAAGTCAGCTAAAGTTTTGGGTAATGAAAATGATTAATGACAGTACAGCCGTAAAAATTCCGGTAAAAAAGGGAATCGAAAATGATAAAAGAATAGAGATTTTATCGCCCAAATTCACCGGCTCAGAAAAAATATTACTAAACGGAAATTACGGTTTGGCAGATACGGCTTTTGTAAGAATTAAAAACTAAGAGATGAAGCAATCTTTTTTTCATCAATATAAAAGTCCGTTACTGGTGTTGGCAGTGCTAATTATTATTGGTGGAGTTTTCTCTTTCCAGAAGATGCAAACTGCACTTTTTCCGGAAATCACTTTCCCAAAAATCAAAATTATAGCCAACGCGGGGCAACAACCGGTAAGCCAAATGACGGTTTCGGTTACTCGTCCGCTAGAAAACGCAATTAAACAAGTACCCGATTTAATAAAAATCAGGAGCACCACCAGCCGTGGAAGTTGCGAAATTTCTGCTTTTTTAAACTGGAAAGCCGATATTAACTTAAGTCAGCAACAGATAGAGTCCCGAATTAATCAAATCAGAAGTTCGTTACCGGCAGATGTAAATATTGTGGTGGAAAAGATGAATCCGTCTATTTTACCCATTATCGGTTATGCTGTAAACAGTAAAGAACGTTCGCCAATAGCGCTGAAACAATTAGCTTTGTACACCATTAAACCCTTTTTATCGCAAGTAGAAGGAACCAGCGACATCCGTATTATTGGCGGAAAATCTAAAGAATATTGGGCAATCCTTAATCCAGATAAAATGAGCAAGCTGGGGCTAAATCCTAACAAAATTGCGCAGGCTTTAAATGAAACCAATTTTGTAAAGTCAAACGGTTATTTGGCAGATTATCGATTGCTATACCTCACACTTACAGACGCACAAATTACCAATGCAAAGCAATTGGGCGATATGGTGGTGAGTAATAACGGAAAGCGGGCAATTCAGTTAAAAGATATTGCCGCCGTGGAAGTGCATGAGGCCAAAGAATACATTAAGGTAAATGCGAACGGGAAGGAAAGTTTACTGATTGCGGTTATCAAACAACCTAATGCCAATTTGGTGGATGTTTCAAAAGCGATGGCGGCTAAAGTTGCCGAATTAAAGAAAATTTTACCACCCGATGTTACCATAAAGCCCTATTACGTACAGGCAGATTTTGTAAATGATGCGGTAAAAAGTGTAACCGATAGCCTTTGGATTGGCTTGGCTTTGGCTATTTTTGTGGCGATTCTTTTTTTAAGATCTTGGAAAGCCAGTTTAACCATCCTCATAATTATCCCCATAACTTTAGCGCTTACGCTGATTGTCCTCTATTTTACAGGAGAAACCTTCAACATTATGACTTTAGGCGCAATTGCCGCCGCCATTGGGTTAATTATTGATGATGCCATAGTGATTGTGGAACAGATTCACCGGACGCATGAAGAACATCCCGAAGAACCTACAAGAGTGCTGGTTCAAAAAGCCGTCAATTATCTTTTTAAAGCGATGGTGGGTTCGTCCATTAGTACCGTAGTGATATTTCTTCCTTTTGTTTTGATGAGTGGCGTTGCCGGAGCTTATTTTAAAGTGATGACCAATACCATGATTATTACGCTGGTATGTTCTTTCTTTAGCACTTGGATTTTACTACCTGTAATTTATTTGCTGTTAACCAAAACAGGTAAAAAAAGAGAAACAAAAGAGAATGCGCATGAGGTTAAAGAACGAAAATGGGTGGGTTATTTCATCCGTAAACCCATCATCAGCTTTGCCTTTGTGGGGATTTTAGTCGCCACTGTGGTTTTAATTCTCCCTCATTTAGAAACTGGCTTTCTGCCAGAAATGGATGAAGGCAGTATTGTTTTGGACTATGATTCGCCACCGGGCACCACTTTAGACGAAACCGATAGAATGCTGAAAGAGGTAGAGAAACTGATTGCAAAAGTACCAGAAGTGCAAGCTTATAGCCGCAGAACCGGTACGCAAATGGGCTTTTTTATAACAGAGCCAAACAGAGGCGATTACCTGATTCAGCTTAAAAAAAACAGGAGTAGAACCACAGATGAGGTCATTGATGAAATCAGGCAAAAAGTAGAGTTTTCGCAACCTGCTTTACGGATAGATTTTGGGCAGGTAATTGGCGATATGTTAGGCGATTTAATGAGTTCTGTGCAGCCGATAGAAATTAAGGTTTTTGGTCCCGATCAACAAAAAATTCAAACTTACGCTAAACAGATTGGCAGCATCATAAAAAATATTAAAGGTACAGCCGATGTTTTTGACGGGGTAGTAATAGCAGGGCCGTCCGTAACTATTCTACCCGATTTTAATAAATTGGCGCAATACAACATTTCTCCTGCTGATTTTCAGTATCAAATCCAAAACGGGCTGGAGGGAAATATTGCCGGTCATATTTACGATAAACAACAACTCACACCCATCCGTTTTATTAATTCTCAGGATAAAAGAGGTTTAATAGATGTAAGGAATATGTCTATTTTTTTACCTAACGGAACGCTAAAGCCAATTTCTGAATTTGCAACAATCCAGATAAATAAAGGAGACGCAGAATTAGAGCGAGAAGATTTACAAACCATGGGCGTAGTGAGTAGCCGTTTAAACAACCGCGATTTAGGCAGTACCATTTCAGAAATTCAGCAGAAAATAAAACGCGAAGTTGCATTAGAAAAAGGTTATAGCATTAATTATGGCGGTGCTTATGCCGATCAGCAACAATCTTTTAAAGAACTTCTATTGATTCTTTGTTTATCCAGTTTGCTGGTTTTTACAGTGATGCTTTTTCTTTTCAGAGATATTAGGGTGGCGGGCATTATTTTGCTGGTTGCAATATTAGGCATATCGGGCAGTTATATCTTTTTGTTTTTAACCAATACGCCTTTAAACGTGGGCAGTTATACCGGGCTAATAATGATGGTTGGCATTATTGGCGAAAACGCCATTTTTACTTACCTACAATATTCTGACGCCCTGTTGCTGATGGAACAAGAAAAAGCAGTAATTTACGCCATCAGTACACGGTTACGCCCCAAATTGATGACGGCCTTAGGTGCAATAATGGCGCTATCGCCTTTAGCTTTAGGAATCGGAACGGGCGCTCAGCTGCATCAGCCTTTAGCCATCGCAGTAATTGGTGGTTTTGTAGTTGCACTACCCTTACTTTTGGTAGTATTGCCTACCTTGTTAAATATGGTTAAACCGAAAATTGAAAGCAAATGAAAATACTAATCATTGAAGACGAAAAATCGCTTTCAGAAAGCATAGTTTCCTATCTTTCTAAAGAGAACTATATATGTGAAACGGCTTTTGATTTTATTTCGGCACAGCAGAAAATTTCTTTATTTGAGTATGATTGTATTTTATTAGATATTATGCTGCCAGATGGTAACGGTTTGCATTTGTTAGCGTATTTAAAGAAGTTGGGTAAAATGGATGGCGTGATTATTATTTCTGCAAAAAACTCCATGGAAGATCGCGTACTTTCTCTTAATTCAGGTGCAGATGATTACCTTTCTAAACCGTTTCATCTGGCAGAGTTAAGTGCCAGAATACTTTCTTTAATTAGGAGAACCAAGTTTAACGGCCAGCATATCATTAGTTACAAAGAAACTGTTTTAGATGTGGATGCAAAAACCCTGCATGTTAAGGGCGAAATTGTAATACTAACAAAAACCGAATTTGAACTATATCTTTTTTTGGTGACTAACAAAGGAAAAGTTATCTCTAAAGAAGCTATTGTTGAGCATATCTCTGGCGATTCTGCACTGTATCTTGATAATTTTGATGTGATTTATGCGCATATCAAAAATCTAAAAAGAAAATTAGCCGATAGCGGTACACATTTAAAAACAGTATATGGCGTAGGTTATAAGCTTGAGTTATGAAATTATTAAACTATAGCGCCCAAAAATATTTAAGTTTTTCCATTGTTTTAGTGCTGCTAAGTATTCCGATATTTTATGTGGTTTTAAACAAACTATTTATACATTCGGTTGATGAATCTTTAGAACAGCAGGCAGAACTGTTGCCAGAGTACACTAAATTTATAGATTCTGAGGATGACCTCACCTTATGGAAAAACCTAGATTGGGATCTGATACTTTCAAAAGATACGGGAAAAGTGCTTTTAGCAAAGCCTTACACCGTAGAAGAGTACAGCAAAATCCACCACGAATTTGAACAGTACCGGGTTTTAGAAAAGCAAGTTAGCATTCTTGGCAAAAAATATATTATTGCGTTTAAATCTTCACTCGTTGAAAAAGACGACCTTATTAAGGCCGTTTTAGGTTTGTTGATTACCTTGCTTATCTTTCTAACTGCCGGTTCAATTTACATCAACCATTTTATAAGTAAAAGAATTTGGCAACCCTTTAGGCTGATATTGGATTATCTTAAAAAATATGATTTAGATAAGAAAGAAACAGTTTGGACTAACAATAGCAACATTACCGAATTTGATGAGCTAACAGTTTCTGTAAACGATTTAACGCAACGCTCAAGAAAAATTTATCTGGCACAAAAAGAATTTACCGAAAACGCTTCTCATGAACTGCAAACTCCGCTAGCCATTATCAAAAGTAAATTGGAGCTATTTATTCAGCAAGAATCATTATCAGAAGAACAAAGTTTATTGATAGGGGATATGAGCAAAGCATTGGCAGGTATAGAAAAGCTCAATCTCGGCTTGCTTTTGCTGGCCAAAATGGATAATGGGCAGTACCAGTTAAACGAGCATTTCGGCGTTGGTAAACTAGTGCAACAGAGTATTTTAGAATTAGCTTTTTTAACAGAGCCTGCGGGTATTACTGTTAAATTTAATACTGATACCCAAGTTGACTTGTTGGGAAACCAGCAGCTTTATGGCCAGATGATAAAAAATCTATTGGTCAACGCGATAAGGTATTCTGCCGAAGGCTCCACAATTCACGTTACGTTAAACAATAATATGTTGTGTTTTACAAATCCGGGGTCGCCATTACCTTTTGAAAAATCCCAACTATTCAGGAGGTTTTCCAAACACGATTCAGTAAAAAACGGAAATGGTTTAGGGCTCTCTATCTCGGCAAAAATAGCATCGCTGCACCTACAAAAATTAGCCTACAACTACGCCAGCGGCACTCACCATTTTACTGTTTTTTTTGAAGGAAACTAAAATTGCCTGCTGGTTAACAAAAAAATAGGTTAAAAACGCTCCAAGCAAACAGTAATCACTTAAACATACCCAGCTTTTTAAAATTATCAAACCTTTAATGTATTTTAGCGTTTAAACACTTATTATATATAAAATAGTAAATTATAACGAAGCATCTGAAGATACAAAGGCTATCTATGATGACAGCATGAGAACCTTAGGAATTCCATTTGTTTTAAATTGGTTAAAATGCCAAGGTGAAAACCCCGCAATTTTAAGAGGGAATTGGGAAAAGCTTAAAAACACATTATTAGTTGGCGATGTACCAAACGTTTTAAAGCAGATTATTATCCACAATATTAGCAAAAAAAAAGGTTGCAACTACTGCACCACTGTACACGGTATTTTTGCAAATTCTATGAGTGATGTTTTAACGGCAGAAAGCGATTTTATAATTACAAAAAATTTAACCGCGGATATTATTCCCTCTAGCTATAAGGCGGCAATAAAAATTATAACAAATGCGGCTTTAAATCCTCAGCTTTTTAAAGAAACAGACATCAACGAATTAAAAGAAGAGGGTTTTAGCAGCACAGAAATTATTGAACTTCTAAGTTTAGCAGATTTTGTTAACATGGCAACCACCATTGCCGATATTTCTGGTATTAGGGTTGATAACGAGCTGCTAGAAGTTGCATAAATGGAAAATGGAGCAGCTATTTCTTTACGTTTAAGGTACGAAGCGTTTTCTAAATATGCTGCTGACCTTGCGAAATGCATGGAGATAGAACACTTGCCAACCGCTCTGGTAAAACATATCAAGTACTTAATGCCGTTTAACTTTGGGCGGGTTTTAATTTTTAAAGCGGGTTATTTTTACGAGATTCTGTATAAAAACCAGCAAATAGAGGTGACCACAGGCAACGATGTTGAATTGCGTGGTTTCGAAAAACTTACCATCGAAACGCTTATTCCTCAACTCAAAAACAATAAAGAAGTTGATTTTGAATTGGTGAAAGATACTTTTAAAGATTTTGATTTACAGTTAGATGGTTTTGAGCAAATTGCAGTAGTGCCATTAACTAGCGTGTTAAATTATACGGCTCTTTTTGGTTTTGCTTCAAAAAAAAACCAGTTTATATCTCAAATAGATAATCAATTTGCCAGGCTAGTTTTAGATCTTTTTGTAACCAAGTTTTCCGAAATCCAGCTCTCTATTGACACCAATCTTCAAAAGAAAATAATAGAAGAAAATTTTGAGATTATCAGCAATAAAAACTTAGAAATTGAACAGGTGCTGGTAAATCAGGAAGATTTGATTAAGAAACGTACACAACAGTTAGAAGCCAGAAACTCGGTACTGGAAGAATATTCGTGGATTACGTCTCATGAGATAAGAAGACCTTTAGCAAATATTTTAGGACTAGTGCAGTTAGCTTATCATGATTTAAACGATAAAGAAAACCTTACCAACGTTATTGATTTGCTAAAAGCTTCTGCTTTAGAATTAGATGAAGAAGTTAAGCGAGCAAATGCTTTACTCGCCGAAAGAACATAAAAAAGCCATTCACATTTTAAAATGAATGGCTTAATAAACTCAATTAATCTTCCTTGGTGTTAATAAAAACAAAGTTTTTATCAAACACATCTAACTTAATCTTGCTGTCTTTATCTACTGTTCCGGCTAAAATTTGTTTCGACAGCTCATTTAAGATTTTTTTCTGTACTACCCTTTTTAGCGGACGAGCACCAAACTGCGGGTCGTAGCCCAACTCGGCTAACCAATCTAATGCTTCATCAGATGCTGCTATCGTGATGCCTAACTCTGCCAAGGATTTTTGGATGCCGGTAAATTGTAATTTCACAATATCCCTGATTTCATCTCGGTTAAGTGGCGTAAACATGATGACCTCATCAATTCGGTTTAAAAACTCCGGACGGATGGTTTTCTTCAGCAACTCAAAAACTTCATTTTTTGTTTTAGCGATAACTTCATCCCGGTTATCATCAACCAAAAGACTAAAATTATCCTGAATTAAATGCGACCCGATGTTTGAAGTCATGATGATAATGGTGTTTTTAAAATTTACCACGCGGCCTTTGTTGTCGGTTAAGCGTCCATCATCCAAAACTTGTAATAAAATATTAAATACGTCTGGGTGCGCTTTTTCAATCTCATCCAACAAAATTACAGAGTAAGGTTTTCTTCTAACGGCCTCAGTCAATTGTCCGCCTTCATCGTAACCTACATATCCCGGAGGCGCACCAATTAATCTACTCACTGCGTGGCGTTCCTGGTATTCACTCATATCAATCCTAACCATGCTGTGCTCATCGTTAAATAAAAACTCAGCTAAAGCTTTTGCCAATTCAGTTTTACCCACACCTGTTGTTCCTAAGAAAATAAAGGAACCCAAAGGTTTGCGTTGGTCACTCAAACCTGCTCTCGAACGGCGGATAGCATCAGATAAAGCTTCAATCGCTTCATGCTGGCCAGCAACTCTTTTATGTAGTTCTGCTTCTAAACTCAATAATTTCTCACGTTCGCTGGCTACGAGTTTATTTACTGGAATACCTGTCCAACGGCCAACTACCCCTGCAATATCTTCTGCAGTAACTTCTTCCTTCAGCATTCTACTGTCAGATGTTTTGCTGTGCAATTCGGTTTTTAGTTTTTCGACTTCTTCTTGTGTTTCCTTAATTCTTCCGTAACGTATTTCGGCTACTTTTCCATAATCACCAGCTCTTTCGGCTTGTTCAGCTTCTAATTTTAAATCCTCAATTTTTTCTATTTTTGAGTTTAAATTATCTACCAAATCTTTTTCGCCTTGCCATTTGGCTTTTAATTCATCTCTTTCTGATGTTAAATCAGCAATTTCTTTTGATAAATCGCCGACTTTACGTTCGTCTTTTTCACGTTTAATGGCTTCTCGTTCAATCTCTAACTGCATAATTTTACGGTCGAGCTCATCTACAGCTTCTGGAACAGAGTCCATTTCCATACGAAGTTTAGAAGCTGCCTCGTCCATTAAATCGATGGCTTTATCTGGTAAAAATCTATCAGAAATATAACGTTGAGAAAGCTCAACGGCGGCTATAATTGCTTCGTCTTTAATCCGCACTTTATGGTGGGTTTCGTAACGTTCTTTTAAACCACGCAAAATAGAAACCGCATCGGCAGTATCCGGCTCTTCCACCATTACTTTTTGGAACCTACGCTCTAAAGCCTTATCCTTTTCTAGGTATTTTTGGTATTCGTTAAGCGTAGTTGCCCCAATTGCTCTTAATTCGCCACGAGCCAAAGCTGGTTTTAAAATATTTGCTGCATCCATTGCACCTTCGCCACCGCCTGCACCCACTAAAGTGTGGATTTCATCAATGAATAAAATTAAATCACCATCGCTATCGGCAACTTCTTTTACAACGGCTTTTAAACGTTCTTCAAATTCGCCTTTGTATTTTGCCCCGGCAATTAAAGCGCCCATATCCAAAGAATAAACTGTTTTGGATTTTAGATTTTCGGGCACATCACCTTTGATAATCCTGAAAGCAATTCCTTCAGCAATAGCTGTTTTGCCCACGCCCGGCTCACCAATTAAGATTGGATTGTTTTTTGTTCGGCGAGATAATATTTGAATTACTCTTCTAATTTCTTCATCACGACCAATTACTGGGTCTAATTTTCCCGATTCTGCATATTCATTTAAATTACGGGCGTATTTATTTAATGCATTAAAAGTAGCTTCGGCATTTTGGTCGGTTACTTTTGCATCGCCGCGTAAATCTTTAATAGCCTTTTTCAAGTCTTTTTCTGTAACACCTTGGTCTTTTAACAGTGCGGAAGTTTTATCTCCGGCCGCTAAAATGCCTAACAACAAATGTTCTACAGATACAAACTCATCTTTAAATTCTTTCAAATAGCCAGTTGCTTTTTGCAAGGTTGAGTTTGCTGATGAAGAAAGGTAAACCTCGCTACCGCTAACTTTTGGGTAAGTATTAATTAAGTCGTCAAGCGATGTGTTCAGTCGGTTGATATTGACGTTTAATTTTTTAAGAATATAGCCGACTACATTTTCATCGACAGATAGTAAGCCTTTTAAAATATGTGCGTTTTCAATAGCTTGTTGCTGAAAACCCTGCGTAATTTCAGAAGCTTTTTGGATAGCTTCCTGCGCTTTAATAGTAAAGTTGTTAAAGTTCATAATAATTGTTCCTCGGGCAAATAAGCAACAAAAATTTAACCAAATAAGGGTTTAGCTAATAAAAATGACGAATGCGTTGAATCGCTGATTTGTAGTGACTTTTTGTCATTTAGAAAGATGTTTTTGGTGTCAAAATTTCTGGATGTGTAACTGTGTCCATTAGAAGCTGTTTTCGATAATTCGTTCATTTATAAAGAAGTGAAATTTCAATATTTTATTAGATAATTTCTTAGAGCATTTATAGCTTATGTTTTGAGAGATTTTAGTTTTATATTTGATTATGAGCTCAGCAACTATTAATAAAATAAAATTATTACCAGTTTCAAAACAACAGGAAGTAGCGGATTTCGTTGAATTTTTGGTAGGTAAATATTTGACTACAGATAGAGATTCTTCTTCAGTGGAAAAACAACGTATTCAAATGATGGGCAGGTATAAAGGGAAAATACAAATGTCAGATGATTTCAACGAAACCCCTGATGACTTTCAAAAATATCTGTAATGGCAATACTTATTGACACGCAAGTAATGATTTGGCCAGAAAGTGAACCTAACAAACTTTCTAATAAGACTAAAGAATTGTTAGCAAAAGAGCCAAAAGTTTACTTTAGTCATGTCTCTATTTGGGAAATGGTTATTAAAATAAAGACAGGTAAATTAGTTATTAATCAATCTTTAAGGGAATTTATTGGAGGTTTTAAGGATGACTATCAATTTACTCCTTTGCCAATTGCTTTACCACATATTTATAAAACTCAAGAGCTTGAGTTTTTTCATAAAGACCCATTTGATAGATTAATAATTGCTCAAGCAATTTATGAGGATATTCCAATTTTAAGTTCCGATAACATTTTTGACAAGTACATTCACAATAGAATTTGGTAGAAAGAATTTAATCATTCTCGTCGCAATCACCCAATTTATAATACAAATAAAAAGAATACAAATATCTGAAAGCCTCAAAGGTGAGTAAGCAATAAAACCAATTGTATTGAAAGTTTGCAGAAGAAACTAAAGTGCTAAATCCCAAATTATAAGCCAGATAACTCAAAAAATCAAAACTGTAATAGCTAAAAACCACGCGAAAGGGGATAAGGAAGAAAGTGAATAATAAACCTAATTTTGGTTTAAACCACAGATATAAGGCAGTTGTTAAAAAGAAAAATAGTGCAGAAATCTCCCAAAAGGCAGACACTTTTGCGCTCAGGGAAAAAGGAAATTGAAAAGTGCTTAGGAGGTGATTTATTTTAGAAGGAATGAAGATTAAGAACGTCAGCAAATCTAAAATGCCGAAAATTCTTAATCCCCATTTCATTTAAGCAAAAGCTTTCGCTAAAGAGGCTGTTTGATGGTCAACCAGTTTCTGCAAAGGACCGGCGGCCAACATTTTCATCATCATGTTTAACTCTGCCGATACCACCAGCTTAGCCGTGGTTCCGCTAACATCTGTAACAACCAGCCACTTCATACTTAATGCAAAAGGAGGCTCCTCTGATGGCTCAATAAGTATCTCGGCGTTTTCAACTCTGGCACTTACTTTTAAGGCTAATTTAGCCATGTTTTGGATGGTGAATTTAGCTTCGTCTGCTGTGCTGCTCCAGTTATAAATATTTTCAGGCATCAGTTGCTGATGGTTGTTTAAGTCGCTTAAAAAAGCATAAACTTTTTCAATAGGTTGTGGAATGCTTACGCTACTTTCAAAAACTGTCATGCGTTTTGTGTTTAATTATTGGCCCCAAGCCGAAGGATTTTTTCTCCAATCGCTTAAAAGCTCGATGTCGTTTTTCTGGATAAAATTATGCTCGGCAGCATATTCAATTAATGCGCTGTAATTGGATAAAGTGCTAAATCTGCATTTTGCTTCTGCAAAGTTTTCTGTTGCGATATCAAATCCATAAGAAAAAATAGCAACCAAACCTGCAACCTCGTATCCTGCATCACGAAGGGCGTTAACGGCCTGTATGCTGCTTTTTCCAGTAGAAATTAAATCCTCAACCACCACTACGCGTTGGCCGGGATTAATTTCTCCTTCAATTAAACTTTGGGTGCCATGGTCTTTAGCTTTTGACCTAACATAAATAAACGGTAACCCTAAATCTTGTGCTACCAAAACTCCTTGCGGCACTCCTGCGGTTGCCACCCCGGCAACTACGCTACACGAACCAAATTCTTCTTGTACCAGCTCGGCAAGTTTTTGCCTAATGTAAGTTCTGATTGATGGATGCGAGAGCGTAATGCGATTATCACAATAGATAGGAGATTTCCAGCCTGATGCCCAGGTAAAAGGATTAGTAGGTTGTAATTTAATTGCTTTAATTTGCAACAAAAACTCAGCAATTTTCTGTTCAATCTCACTTTTGTTGTACATGGCGCAAAAATACAATATTTATATTAACGAGAAGTCCTTAATTATCACTTCTCAACTTCCGGAGGGATTAACGAATTATCAACCAGTTGAGATTCAAGGATTTGATTTTGAAAAATTCTTGTACAAGCTATTCATCTTTATTTATATCAATTATGGGATAATTATCTGTAAATCATTTTTGTTTGGGTAACCAGTATTTGTAGGTGAAAAAAAGCCGTTTATTAGCTAAGTAAACGGCTTTTCATTTTAATTGGAAGTGCTTAATAACGAGGTCAATTCGGCGGCAAGTTTTTTTGCTTTCGAAAGCTCTCGCTCACTGCTATCATATTGCTTATAAAGCTGTATGTCTTTGTTTTTGCCCCCGTTTAAAGATAAACGGACTAAAATGTTTTTCACCTCTTTACCGTTATAATCGATGTATTCCTGAACGTTAACCACATTTTCAAGAGTTATTATTTCATGAGTAAAGTCAGCGGAGTTCAAAAGTAGGAGTTTGTTGCTTTCCGAATAGGCCAATAGTAAATTCCCGATAGTTTCCGTACGGATGAATTTTACCTGCTGACTTAAAGCGATTTCATCCAATTTACTTTGGATTAAGGCTTGTTTCTTTTTCCGATTAATTTTTTTTACGATAAATACCGGAATCAATATACATGCTGCAACACCAGCCATAACAAGGCTGTTCACTAAAATATCTGTCATTTTTTAGAGATTAATTTTTTGGTTGTCGTTTTAACGACAAATAAATAAAAGAATGGAAATTTTTAAGAAATTTCTTGCTAAATGGTCCTATATTTCTGTATGATTTAGGGGCGTTGGTGTATTTAGTCAAAGGAATGGAAAGGAAATAAAATAAGCCAAAGCCAACGCTGTCTCAGCATTTTAAGTTTCTTCTGGTAAAAGCCGTTTGGCACAAAACGCCTAGTGCTGACTAAGAAGAGTAGCGTAAACAGAGCGGAAGAAGAATTAGGCAACGTTTCTGAGTGAACCGAAGTATAAATTCTCGAATTTTCTAAAAAGGCAGTACTTGAACCAGAAGTTGCAACTTTTTTAAATTCTTTGTTTTGATTGGTTGTTGATTCCGGCTGGTACGGAGTAGCAAGCAAAGCTTTTGTGTTAAAAGCGATCCCAAAAATTAAGATGAAAAATATTTTTAGCAATAGCTTCATTTCTGCAATGATACAAAATTCGTTGCAAAAACAAGTGATTGAACAATTGGGTATAAAACGCCGATGGTCTAATAGCTCGCAAATAATAGCTAATGGTTTTTGTAGGAAAATCAAATCATAGATTAAAACACAAGCTTAGTGATAGTTTAAAAAGAATTAAGTTGGCGGAATTATTATTCAATGAATGCTCATCGCTTTAAAATTATCTTTTTTGCTCTTGTTTGTTTGTAGGGAATTCGGTTATTTTACTTTGCTTAGCTTTTTGGGCAACCTTTCGTGTAAGTTTACAAAAATTACAAAACAAATTAAAAAGAATAGAAATTGATAAAGCCCAATAATTACCATATTTATATCAACGAGAAGTCTTTAATTATAACTTCCGAAGTTCCAGAAGAGCTAACAAACTATCAGTTGATTGACGTTCAGAGCTTTGATTTTTTAAAGTTTTATAAAGCTTTAGCTAAAAACCCTAATTATTTGTTTGTACTGCTGAGTAAAGAACCGAAAGTGACTTTTAAAGCCATTAAGAAT
>DASVGY010000114.1:0-41985 GCA_036379295.1 Pelobium sp. | reverse complement strand
AGACTTGTAGTTGACTTGATCAGAGGCGAAGGTGTTGAAAAGGCACTTTACATATTAAAATATACCAATAAGGAAGCAGCGATAAGAGTTGAGAAACTATTGTTGTCTGCAATTAAAAATTGGGAAGCAAAAAACGAGGGTCAACGCCCCGAGGACGCAAAACTATTCGTTAAGACTATCATGGTTGATGGCGGACGTCAATTGAAGCGTTTAAGACCAGCACCTCAGGGTCGTGGATACAGAATACGCAAGCGTTCTAACCATGTAACTTTGGTAGTAGATAGTAAAAATGTTGAACCTCAAACTAATTAAGCAGAAATGGGACAAAAAGCTAATCCAATAGGACTAAGGTTAGGAATCATCAGAGGATGGGATTCTAACTGGTATGGCGGTAACAAATACGCTGATAAATTAGTAGAGGACGAAAAAATTCGTAAATATCTATCTGCTCGTATAGCAAAAGGTGGCGTTTCTAAAGTTGTTATTGAAAGAACTTTAAAACGCATCACAGTGACTATACACACGGCTCGTCCGGGAATTGTAATCGGTAAAGGCGGTTCAGAAGTTGATAAAATCAAAGAAGAGTTAAAGAAATTGACTAAGAAGGATGTACAGATCAACATTTTTGAAATCAAACGCCCAGAGCTTGATGCACAATTAGTTGCAGACGGTGTTGCAAAGCAATTAGAAGCTAGAATTTCTTTCCGTAGAGCAATGAAAACCTCCATCGCTGCAACCATGAGAATGGGTGCCGAAGGAATTAAAATCATGTGTTCAGGAAGATTGGGTGGAGCGGAGATGGCTCGTAGCGAACAATATAAAGATGGAAGAACTCCATTGCATACTTTGAGAGCTGATATAGACTATGCTTTAGGCGAAGCTTTAACTACCTATGGTAAAATAGGTATTAAGGTTTGGATTTGTAAAGGCGAAGTTTATGGTAAAAGAGATCTTTCTCCTAACATAGGTGCCAACACTGGAAAAGGCGGTAAGCCAGAAGGTGGATTCGGATCACGCGATAACCGCGGTGGTGGCGATAGAAAACCTGGAAACCGTGGTGGAAATAACCGTGGTGGAGCAGGAGCAGGTGCCGGAAGAGGAAAGAGATAATTATTTAAGAACTATCGTTTAACGATTAAAATTCAATTAAAGTAATGTTACAGCCAAAAAGAACGAAGTTCAGAAAGATGCAAAAAGGCAGAATGAAAGGCTTAGCCTCTCGTGGTGCTGAGTTATCTTTCGGTTCATTCGGAATAAAATCATTAGAAGAATGCTGGATAACCAGCCGTCAGATTGAAGCTGCCCGTATTGCCGTAACGCGTTTTATGAAACGTGAAGGCCAGGTTTGGATTCGTATTTTCCCTGATAAGCCAGTTACCAAGAAGCCTGCTGAGGTTCGTATGGGTAAGGGTAAAGGTGCTCCAGAATACTGGGTTGCCGTTGTAAGACCGGGGAGAATTCTTTTCGAAGCAGAAGGTGTGCCTTTTGAAGTTGCTAAAGAAGCAATGCGTTTGGCAGCACAAAAACTACCAGTTCAAACAAAATTTGTAGTACGTAGAGATTACGTAGAAGCATAAAAACAAGTTTTTAGTTTTTTTTGTTGGCCGTTACCTAACAAAGACAACTTTAACTATTAACTAACAACAAAAATGAAATATTCAGAAATCAAAGACCTGTCAAACGAAGAAATCGTTACCAGGATTCAAGAGGAGAAGGCAACTTTAACAAAGTTAAAGTTTGCTCATGCAGTTTCTGCGATTGAAAATCCTACTAGAATAAGCAAAGCGAGAAAAAATATCGCTCGTTTCAACACCGAATTAACTCAGCGCAAGGCTAAGGCAGTTTCTGAAAGTAATTCATAATTTTTAAAGTCGAAATGGAAAGAAAATTAAGAAAAACAAGAACTGGGTTGGTAACAAGCAACAAGATGGATAAATCCATAGTTGTAGCGGTAGAGCGGAAAGTGAAGCACCCAATTTATGGTAAGTTCGTAAAAACGACAACCAAATTTATGGCTCATGACGAGAAGAATGATTGCGGTATCGGTGATACTGTTTTGATCATGGAGACACGTCCGCTGAGTAAAAATAAGAACTGGAGATTAGTTGAAATTATAGAAAGGGCTAAATAACATGGTACAACAGGAATCACGATTAAACGTAGCCGACAACTCAGGTGCCAAACAGGTTTTGGTAATTAGAGTGTTAGGTGGTACCGGTAAAAGATATGCTTCAATTGGAGACAAAGTGGTAGTTACTGTAAAAAGTGCGTTGCCATCTGGAAACATTAAAAAGGGCACAGTATCGAAAGCCGTAGTGGTAAGAACAAAAAAAGAGATCAGAAGAAAAGACGGTTCTTATATCCGTTTCGACGATAACGCAGCTGTTTTGTTAAATGCACAAGACGAACCAAGAGGAACCCGTATTTTCGGCCCTGTTGCAAGAGAGTTGCGTGAGAAACAATTCATGAAAATTGTATCATTAGCACCGGAGGTTTTGTAATATGGAAAAGAAAAGTAACGTAAAGCTAAACATCCGCAAAGGTGATTTAGTTAAGGTAATAGCAGGTGACTCAAAAGGCCAGCAAGGTAAAGTTTTAGAGGTAATTACTAAAACTAGCCGTGTTTTGGTTGAACAGGTTAATATGGTGTCAAAGCACACCAAGCCAAATGCAGCTAATCCTAATGGCGGCATTATTAAAATGGAAGCTCCACTTCATATTTCTAACGTCATGCTGGTTGACCCTAAAACAGGTAAACCTACACGCATTGGTAGAAAACGAAATGAAGAAGGTAAATTAATTAGAATAGCTAAAAAATCTGGGGAGGAAATTAAGTAATGGCTTACGCACCAAGATTAAAAAATAAATACAAAGAGGAAATTGTTAGCGCTTTAAAAGAAAAGTTTCAATACAAAAGCGTTATGCAAGTACCTAAGTTACAAAAAATTGCTATCAACCAAGGTGTTGGAGCAGGAGTAACAGACAAAAAGGTGGTTGAGTCTGCAATTTTAGAATTGACAACCATTACCGGGCAGCAAGCTGTTTCAGCTAAATCGAAAAAAGATATCTCTAACTTTAAATTGCGTAAAGGTATGCCAGTTGGTGTACGTGTTACTTTACGCGATAATCACATGTACGAGTTTCTTGACCGTTTAATTGCTGTAGCGCTACCACGTATCCGCGATTTTAAAGGAATTAATGACAAAGGTTTTGATGGTCACGGTAACTATACTTTAGGTGTATCAGAACAAATCATTTTTCCTGAAATCAACATTGATAAAATCAACAAGATTCAAGGGATGGATATTACATTTGTAACCAGTGCTGGTACAGATTTAGAAGCTTTAGAATTGTTGAAACAATTCGGTTTACCATTTAAAAATCATAATACAGTTAACAATGGCTAAAGAAGGAATAAAAGCTCGCGAAGTAAAACGTCAACGTATGGTTGATAAATACGCAGAGAAAAGAGCAGCGTTAAAAGCTGCAGGCGATTTTGAAGGTTTAGATAAATTACCAAAAAATTCGTCTCCGGTTCGTTTACATAACAGATGTAAATTAACTGGTCGCCCAAGAGGTTACATGCGCCAGTTTGGTATTTCACGCGTTACCTTTCGTGAAATGGCTTTAGCTGGTAAGATACCAGGCATCAGAAAAGCCAGTTGGTAATAAAAAAACAATCGTAAAGAATTTTTCGTACTTTCGCAGTCCGAAAAATTCTTTTTTATATCATAATAAAATGTATACAGATCCAATAGCAGATTATCTTACAAGAGTAAGGAATGCCATTAAGGCCAACCACAGGGTTGTAGAAATTCCTGCATCAAACCTCAAAAAAGAAATTACAAAAGTTCTTTTTGATAAGGGTTACATCACGAATTATAAGTTCGAGGATAATGATGTTCAAGGCACTATAAAAGTAGCTTTAAAATATCATCCAATAACTAAAATTCCGGCTATTCGCAGTATTGCGAGAGCAAGTAGACCTGGTTTGAGAAAATATGCAGGTACGGGCAATATGCCGAGAGTATTGAATGGTTTAGGTGTGGCTATTTTGTCAACATCTAAAGGCGTTATGACAGATAAAGAGGCTAAACAGCTGAATATCGGTGGCGAGGTTTTATGTTACGTTTACTAATCAGGAGGGAAAGATATGTCAAGAGTAGGTAAAGCCCCAATTTCAATCCCTAGCGGTGTTACAGTTACCGTATCTAAGGAGAATTTAGTTACCGTAAAAGGTCCTAAAGGAGAGTTAAGTCAGCAGGTTGATGCTGATATCATCGTTGAACAACAAGACGGTAATATAGAAGTTAAGCGTCCGACTGAGCAAAAGCGCCACAAAGCGTTACACGGTTTGTACAGAGCGTTAATCAACAACATGGTTGTTGGTGTTACAGAAGGATACAAGCTACAGCAAGAATTAGTAGGTGTTGGTTACCGAGCTTCTAATCAAGGTAATACCTTGGATTTAGTGTTAGGTTTTTCGCACCATATCGTGTTTTCACTTCCTCCAGAAATTAAAGTTTCTACGGCATCAGAAAAAGGAAAAAATCCGATAATTACCTTAGAATCTATAGATAAGCAATTGTTAGGTCAGGTTGCAGCTAAGATTCGTTCGTTAAGGGCGCCAGAGCCGTACAAAGGTAAGGGTGTTAAGTTTGTTGGTGAGCAGTTGAGAAGAAAAGCAGGTAAGTCAGCATCTAAAAAATAATTGCAATGGCAGGAAAAATTAAATTATCTCGTAGAGAGAGAATAAAAAAGGGTATCAGAAAAAGAGTTACTGGTTCTCCAGAGCGTCCGCGTTTATCTGTTTTCAGAAGTAACAGAGGAATTTATGCTCAAATAATTGACGATAATGGTGGCAAAACTTTAATTGCTGCTTCGTCTGCAGAAAAAGATTTCAGTGTAAAAGGTAATAAAATTGATCAGTCTAAAGAGGTTGGTAAAAAGGTTGCCGAAAAAGCTATCGCAGCTGGGATTAAAGAAGTTGTTTTTGATAGAAATGGTTACTTGTACCATGGCCGTATTAAATCTTTGGCTGAAGGTGCTCGTGAGGGTGGTTTAATCTTTTAATTGAAGTAGAGAAATGTCAACTATAAATATAAAGAGAGTAAAAGCAAACGAGATCGAATTAAAAGATCGTTTGGTGAGCATCCAGCGTGTTGCTAAAGTTACTAAAGGTGGTCGTACTTTCAGTTTTTCTGCTATCGTTGTGGTAGGAGACGAAAACGGCGTAGTAGGATACGGTTTGGGAAAAGCGAAAGAAGTTACCGAGGCTATTGCCAAAGGGATTGATGATGCTAAGAAAAACCTGGTTAAAGTGCCGATTATCAATAATACGATTCCACATGAGCAAATTGGTAAGTTCTCTGGAGGTTTTGTGTTTTTAAAGCCAGCAGCAAATGGTACCGGAGTAATAGCGGGTGGCGCAATGAGAGCTGTATTAGAGTCTGCCGGGGTACATAACGTACTGGCAAAATCTAAAGGTTCATCAAATCCACATAACGTGGTTAAAGCAACAATTTCTGCATTATCACAGCTAAGGGATGCGCAAACTGTAGCTCAGCAAAGAGGTGTTTCATTAAACAAAGTTTTTAACGGTTAAAAAGATGGCAAAGATAAAAATCACCCAGATTAAGAGCGTTATTGATAGAAGTGAACGCCAGAAAAGGACTATGCAGGCTTTAGGTTTAAAGAAAATCAGCAGTAGCGTAGTAGTAGAAGCTAACCCGGCAATTATCGGAATGGTTAGAAAAGTAAATCATTTGGTAGCCATAGAAAAAGTACAATTACCATGAATTTAAGTAATTTAAAACCTGCAGAGGGTTCAGTAAAAAATAGAAAGAGAATTGGTCGTGGTACCGGTTCTGGACGTGGCGGAACATCAACACGTGGGCATAAAGGAGCGGGCTCTCGCTCTGGTTATAAGTCAAAAATAGGTTTCGAGGGTGGTCAAATGCCGCTGCAACGTCGTGTACCAAAGGTTGGATTTAAAAATCCAAACCGTATAGAATATGTTGGTGTAAACCTCGACGTTTTGCAAGGCTTAGCCGAAAAGTTTGATTTAAAAACAATTTCTTTAGATACGTTAAAAGAGCATGGTTTAACTTCTAAAAATGATTTAGTAAAAATCATGGGTAGGGGCGAAATTAAAGTTAAGTTAGACGTTAAAGCACACGCGTTTACTGCAACAGCACAAAAAGCTATAGAGGCTTTAGGCGGTTCGGTAGAAAAAATATAATTTATTTAATGAAGAAGCTGTTCACAACATTATCCAATATTTGGAAAATTGAGGAATTAAGAGTGCGTATTTTATACACACTCTTAATTCTTTTGGTATATAGAATTGGTTCGTTTATTGTGTTGCCGGGAGTTGATCCAGCATCATTAAACAATCAACAAGCAAAAGACGGTTTGTTGGGCTTGCTCAACATGTTTGCTGGTGGGTCGTTTTCACGAGCATCTATATTTGCTTTAGGTGTAATGCCGTATATTTCAGCATCAATTGTGGTCCAATTGCTTGGTATCGCCGTTCCCTATTTCCAAAAAATGCAAAAGGAAGGTGAAAGCGGACAAAAGAAAATTACTCAAATTACGCGTTACCTTACTATTGGTATCACTGCTTTACAAGCCATTGGTTATGTAAAATCACAAATATCTCCGGAAGCCAGATTGGTTTCAGAGCCGTTATTTACAATTTCGTCGATGATTATTTTAACTGCCGGAACCATGTTTGTAATGTGGATGGGAGAGAAAATCACGGATAAAGGTATTGGTAATGGTATCTCTATATTAATTATGGTGGGTATTATAGCGCAGCTTCCTTATGGTATTGGTGCCGAATTTATGAGCAGGCAAAATGGGCAGGGAGGTTTGATAGCTTTCTTTATAGAGTTTGTAGCGCTTTTTGCGGTGGTAGTTTTTACAGTGCTTATCATTCAAGGAACGCGGAAAGTGCCGGTTCAGTATGCTAAAAAGATCGTTGGGAACAAACAGTATGGAGGTGTGAGGCAGTATATTCCTTTAAAGCTTAACGCAGCAGGGGTTATGCCAATCATTTTTGCGCAAGCGATTATGTTTATTCCTTCCACAGTTGCGCAGTTTTTTCCAGCAGCACAGTCTTCATCATTTTTAACATCTTTAAGTGATTATACATCATTTTCTTACAATCTAACCTTTGCAATTTTAATCATTGTCTTTACATTTTTCTATACTGCAATTACAATCAATCCCAACCAAATGGCAGATGATATGAAGAAAAATGGCGGCTTTGTTCCGGGCATAAAGCCAGGTAAATCAACTGCAGATTTTATCGATGCTATTATTTCTAGGATTACGTTTCCAGGCTCAATATTCTTGGCGATTATTGCCATTTTACCAGCTTTCGCCATTATAGCGGGTGTTAACTCTCAGTTTGCCCATTTCTTTGGCGGTACATCGCTTTTGATTTTGGTAGCGGTTGTTTTAGATACCTTGCAACAGGTTGAAAGTCATTTATTGATGAGACATTACGATGGGTTAATGAAGACCGGTAGAATTAGTGGGCGTACGTCTGCAACGTCAATAGGAACATCAGAAGCTGTTATTTAAGCTTAAGAATGTCTAAAATTATCTTTAAAACCGACGAAGAAATTGAGCTTATTAGAATTAGTTCGCTTTTAGTTTCAAAAACCCACGCAGAGGTTGCAAAGGTTATTGGAGAAGGAGTTACCACTAATTATCTCAATAAAATTGCGGAAGAGTTTATCAGAGATAATGGAGCTACGCCAGCGTTTTTAAATTATAATGGTTTTCCTTATACGCTTTGTATTTCCTTAAATGACCAGGTTGTTCATGGCTTTCCAAGTGATTATCAATTACGCAGCGGAGATATTGTTTCCGTGGATTGCGGTGTAATAAAAGATAAATATTTTGGAGATTCTGCCTACACTTTTATGATAGGCGAGGTAGCAGAGGAAACAAAGAGGTTGCTAAAAGTCACTCAAGAGTGTTTAGATTTAGCAATTGAAAAGGCCGTGGCTGGTAACAGAATTGGGGATATAGGCTATGCATGTCAATATCATGCGGAAAGCAACGGATACGGAGTAGTTAAAGAACTAGTGGGACATGGAGTTGGAAAGATGTTGCATGAAAAACCTGAAGTGCCTAATTACGGAAAAAGAGGTTCTGGTACAAAATTGACGGAAGGGATGGTAATTGCTATCGAACCTATGATTAATGCAGGAAGAGCTGGCGTTAAATTTTGGGACGATGGCTGGACTGTTTCAACAGTTGATAAAAAGCCATCTGCACATTTTGAGCATACGGTAGCAATTAGGAAGGGGAAAGCAGATGTTTTATCGACTTTTGAGTACGTGGAACAAGTTTTAAATAAAAAATAGGAAATTAAAAATTTTTACTTAATTTTGCGTCCCGCTTTGGGCGGTGCTAATACAGTAAAAATCGAAGAAATATGGCGAAACAATCCTCTATAGAGCAAGACGGAATTATCAAAGAAGCATTATCAAATGCAATGTTTCGTGTCGAGTTAGAGAATGGTCATGAAATTATTGCACATATATCTGGTAAAATGAGAATGCACTACATTAAAATTTTACCTGGAGACCGTGTTAAATTAGAAATGTCGCCGTATGATCTTACAAAAGGTAGAATAACTTATAGGTACAAATAAAATGAAAGTTAGAGCATCCATTAAAAAGCGCAGTGTTGATTGCAAGGTTGTCCGTAGAAACGGAAAGTTGTATGTAATCAATAAGAAGAACCCTAAGTTCAAACAGCGTCAAGGTTAATTATTAAACTATCAACAAAATTAAATGGCAAGGATAGCAGGTATTGATTTACCAAAAAACAAAAGAGGAGAGATCGGCCTTACTTATATCTTCGGAATAGGAAGAAGCACAGCCCAATCTATTTTAGGTCAGGCTGGCATCAGCGTAGATAAAAAAGTTCAAGATTGGACCGATGAAGAATTAACAGCGATCCGTAACATCATCAATGAATCCATCAAGGTAGAAGGTCAGCTTCGCTCTGAGGTTCAGTTAAACATCAAACGTTTAATGGATATTGGTTGTTACAGAGGACTACGCCACAGGAAGGGTTTACCACTGCGTGGGCAGCGAACCAAAAATAACTCTCGGACCCGTAAAGGAAAGAGAAAAACTGTTGCGAACAAGAAGAAGGCTACTAAATAATAATTGATAGTAAGAAATGGCTAAGTCAAAAAAAGTTACTAAAAAGCGTTTAGTTGTAGTTGAGCCCGTAGGGCAAGCTCATATTAACGCTACCTTTAATAACATCATTATCACGTTAACCAACAACCAAGGGCAAACAATTTCTTGGTCATCAGCTGGAAAGCAAGGATTTAAAGGTTCTAAAAAGAACACGCCGTATGCCGCCTCTCAGGCAGCGATAGATTGCGGTAAGGTTGCCCACGATTTGGGGCTACGAAAAGTTGAGGTTTTTGTTAAAGGTCCTGGATCTGGTCGCGAGTCGGCTATCCGTACTTTGCAAAATTCAGGGTTGGAAGTAACTACAATTAAGGATATTACTCCACTTCCTCACAACGGATGCCGTCCACCAAAAAGGAGAAGAGTTTAATTATTTATTTTAAAGATAAGATTCTCCCGATATAGTTGGGATGATACTTTAAAACACAACAAAATGGCAAGATATACAGGTCCAAAGTCAAAGATCGCCCGTAAGTTCAGAGAACCAATTTTTGGTCCTGATAAGGCATTAGATAGAAAAAATTACCCTCCAGGCCAGCATGGTGCTTCAAAAAGAAGAGGAAAGCAGTCTGAGTATGCAGTTCAGTTGTCTGAGAAGCAAAAAGTAAAATATACCTACGGTGTGTTAGAGAAACAATTCTCTAATCTGTTCAAAAGAGCATCTGCCAAAGAAGGTATTACAGGAACAAATTTATTGCAACTGTTAGAAGCGAGATTAGATAATGCAGTTTACCGTTTTGGTATTGCACCAACAAGATCTGGCGCTCGTCAGTTGGTTTCTCACAGACATATCACGGTAAATGGCTCAGTAGTTAATATCCCGTCTTACACTTTAAAGGCAGGGGATGTTGTTGCAGTTAGAGAGAAGTCTCAATCGCTAGAAACCATAACTACATCAGTAGCAGGCCGGACCATTAATAAGTATGGATGGTTAGAGTGGGATGCGAAAGCATTATCTGGCAAGTTTATATCGTACCCGGAACGCGAAAGTATTCCTGAGAATATTAAGGAAAACTTAATCGTCGAGTTGTACTCTAAATAATGATGAAAATCAATTGCTGGTTCTCGTAAATATCGTGAACTGGCAATTTTTATTTATCCAAAAATTAACGAATAACATAAGGCAAATAAATGGCAATTTTAGCATTTCAGAGACCCGATAAAGTAATTATGCAGAAATCAACGGATTTCGATGGGACATTTGAATTTCGTCCGTTGGAACCTGGTTTTGGTGTAACTATAGGTAATTCATTAAGAAGGATTTTACTTTCTTCATTAGAAGGTTTCGCAATTACGTCTGTACGTTTTTCAGGTGTTTCTCATGAGTTCTCAACTATTAAAGGAGTTGCAGAAGACGTAGTGGACATCATTTTGAACTTAAAGCAAGTGCGTTTTAAGAAAACTGGTGATTCTGGAGATACTGAAAAGATATTTGTAATCATTAACGGGCAAGAATCTTTTAAGGCAGGAGATATTACTAAATTCTCAAACAATTTCGAGGTTTTAAATCCTGATTTCGTGATCTGTAATATGGAAGATTCTGTTACTTTAGAGATAGAATTAACCATTAATAAAGGCAGAGGATACGTTGCTGCCGAAGAGAACAAAAATGCAGACGCTCCGGTTGGTGTAATTGCGATCGACTCAATTTACACGCCGATTAAGAATGTTAAATATACCATTGAGAACTTTAGAGTTGAGCAAAAAACCGATTACGAAAAGTTGGTTTTAGATATCACTACTGATGGGTCAATTCATCCTGAAGAAGCATTAAAAGAAGCTGCTAAGATTTTAATCCAGCACTTTATGTTGTTTTCTGATGAGAACTTAGTGTTAGAGTCTCAGGCTAAAGAAGAAACTAAAGAAGTTGATGAAGAAGTTTTACACATGCGTAAGATTTTGAAAACGGAATTAGTTGATTTAGATTTATCTGTAAGAGCGTTAAATTGTTTAAAAGCCGCAGATATTAGGTCTTTAGCAGAATTGGTTTCTTATGATGTAGCCGACATGCTAAAATTCAGAAACTTCGGTAAAAAGTCTTTAACCGAGATTCAAGAGCTAGTTAAGTCAAAAGGTTTGTCTTTCGGTATGAACCTGTCTAAGTTTAAGTTAGACGAAGAATAAAAAATCTAAACCCCTCTAATGGGATTTAGTCTTTAGTGCAAATGACGCATAATTCCCGGTTCGCCACGGTGGCTTGAACTGACGGTATGCGCAAATAAATAAATAATGAGACACGGAAAAAAATTTAATCATTTAGGTCGTAAAACTGCACACAGAAAAGCGATGTTAGCTAACATGGCATCATCGTTAATTGCGCATAAACGTATTACTACTACTTTGGCAAAAGCTAAGGCTTTAAGAGTATATGTTGAGCCTATCATTACCAAATCCAAAAACGACACTACACACTCTCGTCGTACGGTGTTTGCTTACTTACAAAACAAGGAAGTAGTAACTACTTTGTTTCGTGAAGTTGCAGAAAAAGTTGCAAATCGCCCAGGTGGTTATACTCGTATAGTAAAGCTAGGAAATCGTTTAGGCGATAATGCAGAGATGGCGATTATTGAATTAGTAGATTTTAACACAACTTATAACGCAGATGCGAAAGTAGAGAAGAAAGCTACACGTAGAAGAGGCGGAAAATCTAAAAAAGCGGATGCCCCTACGGCGGAAGCTACAACGGAGGTTGAAGATACTCCACAAGCAGAAGAGGTTAAAGTTGAAAACACCGCGACAGCGGAAGAAGCTGATTCCAGCGAGCAAAAAGCTGCGGAATAGCAATTTAACAAAATATAAAAAAGCCCTTAGCATAGCATGTTAAGGGCTTTTTTTATGCCTTATGTTTTGATACTTTGTAAAACGCATTTGCTTTTGCAAGGGTATTAACGGGATTTTAATGATGGGCTTGTTTTAAGCTTAATATCTTAAGTTAAGCAGTCCGCGGTATAAATTAAATCAGAATTTAATTATGACGAGGATCACACCTTTTCTTTTGCGTTTTTTGCTTAAATGTAAAGCTACTTTGTATTTTAGCTATCGTAAAAATATTTAGAATTTTCAATGGGATTGTTTCAATATAGCTTAAGGTTGCAGTTATTAAAACTAGCAGCCGTGTGTATGCTTTTGTTGGTTATCAAACTAGGCTATGGCCAGTCGTCCGCTGTTGATGATTCTACTAAAGTAAACAATGTTGTCCGGGGATTAAGAAAGATAGAACCAAATGCGGTTGATAGTTTTATAAACGTTACCGATAAGAATTTGCAAAAGTACAGTGCAACTAGCAATTTGCATGCACTTTACAAAGTAAATAAGACGGCAAGCTATTGGCTGTCGAAATACGGTTACTTAGGATTGGCAGAAAAGTACAATTTAGATGCAATAAACTTGGCAAAAAGCTTGAAAAACGTTTTTTCTCAGGTTAATGATATTAATTCGTTAGGAGTTCTTTATGCTAAACGCGGAGACTTTGTAAAAGCCGAATCGGTTTTTCTTAGTGCTTTACTTTTGGCAGAGAAAAGCAAGTATGAGCAAGGGGTTGCAGCTACGTATTTAAAATTAGGTGCGTTGCGAACACGGCAAAACAGAATTGAAGAGGCGTTGGCGTTTTACAATAAAATTGATTCTCTAAACGCACTTCACCATACGCATTACAATGAAGGCGATTTACTTGGGAATAAGGCGATAATTTATGCGATAAAAGGCGACTTAGACCGGGCGGAAAGTTTATTTAAAAAATCCTACGATTTAGCTGTAAAAGAAAAGTTAGACGTGGAGCAGGTGTTGGCCTACCAAAATCTTGGACTTCTTTATAAAGAGAAGAAGCAGTTCAAGAAAGCGTATGAAACCCTTATCAAGGGATTAGATTTAGCGAAGCAAAAAGGCTTGAAGGAGACTGCTTTACGTTTGGAAGTTAATATTCCGCTGTTATTGGTAGAACAAAAGCAGTTTGATGTAGCAGAGAAACGGTACCTGAATTTAGCAGCGAGAGCTAAGGATAATGGTTTGGATGATTTGGTGTTAGAAGTTTACCATAATTTGGTTGAGCTGGCCAAGGAACAACAGAATTACAAATCGTCTTTCAATTACCTTTTAACCTACAATAAGCTAAATAAGGTGCAACAGGATGCGCAACAGCAACGCTTACTGGCAGAAGCTGCCGTTAGTTTGGGGTTGTACCGGGCAAATAATGAAATTTTAGAGAACCAAAATTTGTTATTCCAAAAAACCAGAGAACGAAATATTTTAGTGGCGATACTAATATTTATTGGTCTGTTGCTAACAATCTTGATTTTTATGTTGTTAAGGTTAAGAAAGATAAATGCCCGATTAGATAAAAAAAGACAACAACTGGCGGTAAGTAACAATGTGAAGAACAAACTTTTTTCTATTATTGGACATGATTTACGAGGTCATCAGGGAACTTCTTTAGGAATTTTAAATTTGTTGAAGGATGGTGATTTAAACAAAGAAGAAGCTCAGTTATACTTAAGCATGATTATTAAGCAGTCCGAGTCTGCCCTCAGTACTTTAGACGATTTATTATTGTGGGGTAAATCTCAAATCAAAGGAGAGCCACACCAAAAGACAATGTTTGAAATTTTGCCAATTATCCAATCGGCGATAAATTTAAATTCAGAAGCGGTTTACGATAAAAGATTGAGTGTGAATATCAATAGTTTAGAAAATGTAAGTGTTTACATGGATAAAAATCATTTTTCGTTTATCATCAGGAATTTGCTAGCAAATGCTGTAAAATTTACACCGATTGCTGGTGAAATAAATATTTACAGTGCGCCATTCGAAAGTAATTATATCAAACTTTGTGTATCAGATAATGGTGTAGGCATTGATCCAGAAGAAATAAAGTCGGTTTTTGAATCTTACAGTACCAGTAAGTTAGGTACAAATAATGAAACAGGTACCGGGTTTGGCTTAACCTTATGTAAAGAATTTGTAAACGCTAACGGCGGGGAAATTTGGGCAGAAGCAAAACCAACCGGCGGAACAGTGATTAGCTTCACCTGTGAAAAAGGTAAAATATAGCGGATTACCCCTTTAAGTTGAGAAACTACTTTAAACTGGGGCGGCTCTTTGCTTCAGGTTTTTAAGTTACTCGCTTTGTTTGCAATTTTATTAAGATAAATAGGCAGAAAATTAAATATCTTTAAGATGCCAAACCTTGTATATGAGCTATAGATTTTTTGTTAGCATTTTAGTTGCTTTACTTTTTGCTAAATCTAATTTACTTGCCCAAAACCCGCGAATTGATAGTATTTTAAAAGTAGTTAAAGCAAACCGTTTAGATTCTGGTTTGGTGAGCGCCCACTTGAATCTTGGAAGTTGGTACAAGGGTCAGCAAGACTCTGCACAATCAGCCGATAATTATTTTAAGGCTTTAAATCTCTCCAAGAAAATAGATTTTAAAAGAGGGACAATGGTTAGTTTGACGGAGCTGGGCTATCTTTTTGAGGTGACACAAGACTTACCGAAAGCTGCGTCTTATTACCGTCAGGCTATACAGTTTGGAAAGGCGAATAACTTAAAAAAGCAGTTGGCTTTAGCATATTCTTACATGTATTTTATTTATTCTGCTAAAAGCGACTATCAGTCTGCTATTTTATATGCAGATTCTGCCTACACAATATTTTCTCAACTAGGTAGAAAACTTGACATGGCTAACCAGTTAAACAATATCGGTGTACAGAATTGGAAACTTAACAAAAATTTAGAGGCTGTTAAGTACTTTCAAAAAACGCTGAACATTTATGATGAGCTTGGCGAAGCCACTGAAGCTAAAAAACTAAACACTTACATTAATATGGGCTTGGTGTTTGAAGATTTAAAAAATCACGACCAGGCAATTAAGTATTTCACAAAAGTTATTCCGCTAGCAAAAAAATATCAGTTACCTAAAAGTTTAAGAGATGCCTATAATGATTTAGGAAACGTTTATCTAAACACCAAGCAATACCAGAAGGCGCTTTTATATTATAAACTAAGTTTGCCCCTAGCGCTACAATCAGATCAGGCACAGGCTAGGGGGATTTCTTACGGGAACATTGCAACTGCTTTAATTAATTTAAAGCGTTATAATGAAGCTGAGAAAAATATTAAACTTTCTGATAAGGAATACAATTCAATTGGTAATAAGGAAGGTTTAGCATCAAACTTGGTAAACTACGCTCAGCTTTTGGCAGAAACAAAGAAGTTAAATGAAGCAGATTTGGTGTTAAAAAAGGCGATGGAGATAGCTAAGCAACATAACTTTACAGATATTAAGCAAAGCATATTTGAATCCATGGCAGAGGTTAGTAAATTAAAAGGCGAATTTACTGATGCCTATATGAAGCAAGATTCTGCTTATCAATTACAAAGCAAAAATTACAGCGCAGAGAGTAATAAGCAAATAGCCAATTTAGAAGTTAAGTACCGAACCGCAGAAAAGGAACGCGAGATTTTAAGAAACCGTACCCAGCTGCTGCTTGCAGGTGCTAAAATTGAGAAACGTAATTATTGGTTGGTAATCGCTTCTATATCGGTTTTGGTGTTGGCTTTCGGGACGTTTTTAATTTATAGAAACTCGGTGCTAAAACAGCAAAAACTGCGTGAGGAAGCTGTTTACAAAGTTAGCATAGCCCAAGAACAAACTAAGAACAAAATACAGGAAGAAAAACTAAGGATTTCAAGAGAGTTGCATGATAATATTGGTGCGCAGCTTAGTTTTATCAACGGTGCTATCCAAAGTTTAGCTGCATTAGACGGCGAAAACCATCAGCTTCAGCAAACACAAAAAGTTACGCAAAACACCATCAAAGAACTGCGCAGTACGGTTTGGTTAATTAATCAACAACAGTTTGGTTTAGAAGAATTTACCATAAAATTACGTGAGTACTTAAAACCCTACTATGGCAGTAAACCACAAATTGACATTGAAAACCTAAATGATAAAGATTATTTACTTGAACCTGTTGTAGCTACTAATTTATTTAGAATTATTCAGGAATTGGTTAATAACGCTGTCAAATATGCACAAGCCAATATTTTAGAAGTTAAAATAGCTGCTGAGCAAAGCACCTTATCTGTATGTGTAAAAGATGATGGAATTGGTTATGATATAGATAGTAAAGCTGAAGGCTACGGTTTAAAAAACATCCAATCAAGAGCCGAAATTATTAACGCCACCTACAAGGTAGAAACTGCTTTGGGCAAAGGAACAAAGATTTATTTAAGCATTCCTATTTAAAAATATACGCAATACATCGTATTTAAACCAACGCAAATATTGAGCATGTTTGATAAAAATTTAAAATTGCCAATTACCATTGCTATAGCAGAAGACAATAGTTTTGCCTTAAAAGCTTGTTTAGATAAGCTAGCGCCTCATCGCGAATTTAAAGTGGTGATGAATGCTTTTAACGGACAAGAGCTTTTAGAAAAAATTGGCGAACATCAAATAGATTTGGTGTTGATGGATATCCAAATGCCAGGTATGGATGGGATTGCCGCTACAGAACTTCTTAAGAAGCGCCACCCTGCACTAAAAATATTAATGCTTACCACCTTTGATGATGACGAAAACATTTTTAAAGCGATAATGGCGGGCGCCAACGGCTATCTTTTAAAAGAGGAAAATGCAGAGAGCCTTCGCCAATCGATAATTGAAACTTTATCTGGTGGAGCGGCAATGTCTGCGGGCGTGGCAATGCGGGTTTTAAATTTGCTAAGAAATCCTATTGCGGTTAAGGCTGAAGAAACAAGCGATTTTGGCCTAACAAAGAGAGAGGTAGAGCTCTTAGTACAGTTAAAAAACGGCTTAACTTACGAACAAATTGCAACAAACCTTTTTATTAGTTATGGTACTGTACGTAAACATATTGAAAATATCTATCATAAACTGCAAGTGAATAATAAAGTAACCGCGGTTGATGTTGCAAGTAAAAATAGAATTATATAATAGAAAAGGATTGCTAAAATTATTTAAATGCTTTATAAAGAACCGTTTGTAATTTACCTTAACATTTCAGTTTGTTTGATTCTTTTCCTTTTAGCGCTCCCAACGCTTTTAAACAAAAGAGAGAAACTAAAAGTTAGGCTGGCTTATTTTTTGGTTTTTTTTACGGTAATAGCTACATGTATCATTAATCTATTTATTATTCACGCCGGCAATTACAAATTAGTTTCGCTGCTTTTTATAACATTTTTTGTCCCCTTACTTTTTGGTCCCGCAATTTGGTTCTATGTAAAAAGCCTTCTTAGCTATCAGGTTAAAAAAGGAGTTATTTTTAGTTTGATACCTGGAATTATCTCGTTTGCTTACGGTATATATCTGCTATTTGTAACGGATGCGGAAGCACAAAGGATTTTTGGGGATGTCACATCGGGCAAACATATCTTTTACGAAATCACAAATTTACTTACGGTAGTTTTAACAGTTGTTTATTGCGTAAAAGCGTGGGTATTTGTGAATAAATTAGGTATTAGCAAATCAGATAAATTACACCTCCAAACAACATTAAAGAAGGCTTGGGCAAAAGAGTTTGTATCCTATATTTTTATTAATGTATTTGTGTTTATTATTTTGATGCTTGTGCTTACAAAAGTGTTTGATATATCCCCAATGAATATGGATTTAATTGGAATGCCCATATTTATGTTGTTTGTGTACTTGTTAATTGCGGTAAGAACCATGATGATGTACACCGAGTTTGAAGTTCAATATGTAATTGGTGTAACAGAAAACACAAAAAAAATACAAGAACAGCGTTTAGAACTTTCTAGAGATGTACACGATAATATTGGCGCCCAGCTTACCTTTATTCGCTCTATTTTAGATGAACTTAAAACATCTGTTGAACCCTCTGGAGGTATGGTTAGCCATCAAATAGAAGATCTCTCCAATTGTTGCAACGATTCTATAGCCGAGTTACGAAATACCTTATGGGTATTGAATTCTGAGATAATTTACCTCGACGATTTAAAAGTAAAAGTTTTAAACTTCATTAACAAAGCTGCCGCGGCAAAAAAGGATATTATTTTTAATTCGCATTTTGATTTTACAGACCCTCATAACCTAAGTTCAAAACAAGCGGTAAATATTTTTAGGGTAGTGCAAGAATTAATAAATAATGCAGTAAAATACGCCTCAGCATCCAGAATTAGTATATCTTTTAAACAAGCGGAAAACATGTTGTTTATTAGCGTTAAAGATAACGGAATGGGCTTTAATTTAAGTTCAGTATCTGAAGGTTATGGCCTAAAGAACATTAAAGCCAGAATTAAAAATGTAAATGGCAATTTAGAAATTATAACCAGCCTTGGAAACGGTGCTGAGGTTAACGTAAATTTTCCTTTGTAAAATACGTAGTTCTTCGTATATAACCGAAGTTAAAGTTTTAGGATGTTTGATTAAATGCATCAAAATCCTATTTATATCGCCATTGCCGAAGACAACCGCTTTGCTTTAAAAGCTTGTTTAAATAAGCTATCGTTTAATAAAGAGTTTTTAGTTACGGTAACCGCTTTCAACGGAGAAGAGTTGTTAACCAAAATTAAAAGGCAGCCTTTAGATTTAGTTTTGATGGATATCCAAATGCCGGGGATGGATGGGATAGCAGCCACAACTTTGCTTAAACAAAAACATCCAGAAATAAAGGTGTTAATGCTAACCACCTTTGATGACGATGAAAGTATTTTTAAAGCAATTTTGGCTGGCGCCGATGGTTATCTTTTAAAAGAAGAAACCGCGGAAATGCTTAAGCAGGCTATCGTAGAAACCTTGTCTGGCGGTGCGGCTATGTCGGCCGGGATAGCCTCAAGGGTGTTAAATTTGTTAAGAAACCCTTTACCTCCAAAGCCATCCGAACCCTCTTATTATGGATTAACCAAACGCGAAATAGAACTCTTAGGCTTTTTAAAAGAAGGATTAAGTTATGATCAAATAGCAAACAAACTTTTTATTAGCTACGGAACCGTACGTAAGCATATAGAAAATATTTACCGAAAACTCCAGGTAAATAATAAAATGAGCGCTATTGATGTGGCTAATAAAAGTAATTTACTTTAAAATATAGCTTGCAGTTTTTCTTATGGCAAAAGCCCAGCTTTATAAGCCGGATAGCAGCGGTATCCTTTTGGTTATCGGGCGCTCGGGCTGGCCAAAAAAGATTTAGCGGATAGCCGGGGTTGCATTTTGTTGATGGCAATGCCCTAAATTCTTTCACCAAAAAATACGCAGTTCTTCGTATGGTTTGCCATGATTTATTTATCTCAATTTGACATATCAATCAAACAAAAAATCATGAAGAAAAAACTAATTTTTACAGGTGTGCTAATCGTAGCTTTTAGCCTAGGCTCTTTTGCGCAATTTGGAAAGCTTAAAGGTATGTTGCCTAAAAAAGATTCTACTAAAACAGAAGTTGCTAAACAGGGTAGCGCAAAAACCAGTGGTGGTTTTATGAATAAAATGGTGGGTAAAATGGCTAAGGTAGCCGGAGCCGTGGGTGGAGGGATGACGGGAATGATTAAGACTATTCCGGATTTTAACGGCATAGCGCTAACGGCCGGTTACCTAACTAATTTGCACCCCGCAGAGGTTGGAACCATTGACCAAAGCTTTTTTGAAGGCTACGAACCAGGTGGAAACGTTTTATTTCTGATGTTTTCTTCAAAAGAGAATTTAAAGTTTACTAAAGTTGACGGTACAGTAACTGTTGATGGTAAACCGGCAAACTATGTTTCCATCGGGATTTATTCGGTCTATTTTAAAGATAATGATAAACCAAGGTTGGTGGAGGCTAAAACTTCATCTGGGCAATACACCTCATTCACAGTTAACCCACCGAAACAAAAGATTAAGTTATTGGCTGTTAATGGACAAAAAGATAATATTTCGGTTGATCTTACCAAAGATATGACTATCGATTTAGGCGATTTGGATAAAAACGATAAATCGATGGTATCGGTTCAGCTTACGGGGAGTACAATCGGAATCAAAACTTTTTACAACGTGGGTTACTTTCCGCCGGCGGCTAAAATAGTTATTCCGGCGGCGTTTTTCAGAAACATGGATGGTTCAAGTGCGAATTTTACAGATAACCCCTACATTCAAGTTAGCAGAATGGCTGAGGAGTCAGTGAGTAACTTAAAAGGCGATTTGCCCGAAGTTATTTATTCTGCTGGAACAACTGACGGCAAGTTTATTACCGTAACCAATAAACCTATTTTTAATAAGGAGATAGAGATTGTTGGAAAGGGACAAAAGGATCAGTTGCCTTTTAAAATCAATAAAAAACTGGCACTAACGAGTCCAAATTTATCAAGGCTTAAAAAGGTAGCTATCACCTCTTTATCTATAAAGGGTAAAACCACATTCTATAATTCTAAAACTACGGATAATATGGACGGTAGCAGAACTATATCCACGGTTTCAATAAAATTTCCTGTTTTTCCAAAAGAGGTTTGGGCTGAAGTGTTAAGCAACATGTATGAAGGTTTAACAAAAATACTGAAAGAAGAACTCAATGTAGAATTTGTACCAATAGACAAGGTAACTAGTTCTAACGGGTATAAAATTATTGCTCCGTTTTCTAAGGAAGAACAAAACTCAAAATCTGAATATGTGCAAACTTACAAAAACACAAAATTACTATCCGGAGTAAGGCCGCTTACTTTAATGGTTGGAAAAAGAAGTGGAGAATATCAGATTATGGAAGAAACGGGTGCGAATGCCACTATGCGCTTAAACCTTGGTTTAACGATGGTTCCGGATGGTAAAATGAACGCCGTAATGGTGCCAAGCTTAAGCTTTGAGTTAAACGGAGAAGTTTTGGCAGATATTATCAATACCAATTATTTTTCTGGAACTATTACGGGTAATGGTACAGGTCTCAGCAATAAAAAGGGAGTTAATCTGCAAATTTTAGAAGATACTTACCTACAAAAAACAGAAATGTTAAATGCTTTTAGGAAAGCTATTCAGGAACTAAAGGCAAAGGAAGCACAAACAGAAGACTATAAAATTGAGTGGAATGCGATGACTAAATAGTTCGACATCGTTTCTATTACTGCTTAGTTGCCCATTAATCGTCACAATTTTACAATCAACATTTTAATTTAAATAACACATCATGAAAAAAAAAATATTTTACATGGTCATTGCCAGCCTTTCATTTTTAGGGTGTTCTAAAAGTAACAATAGCAGTCCGTCATCGTCATCTAACGAAAGTACAACTGTTTTTTATGTAGATACCTTTACCATTTACAGCACCGATTTAAAAGGCGAGAACCGGAAATTAGTGGTTAGCGAAGGACCAAATACCAACAACAATTACTTTGGGGGTACAGCTTATGTTGCAAAAAGCAATAAGATGGCCTATTTATACACCGAGGCTTATAACAAGCCTTTCTTTTTACGAACCTGTAACTTAGACGGCACAGATAAAAAAACCATTAAAACATTTCAGCCAGGTACCCAAATTGGTATTATTAAAGCCACCACAGACGGTAAAATTATTTATACGATGCCCGGGGCCGCTTATCCTAACCAAACAGCGTCTAAAGCTTACGCTATAAATGTTGACGGAACCGGCGAAAAAGAACTGACTATTCCACTTTATGCCAGTATTTATAATCCTGAGTTAATTAGCGCAGATGGTAACGGAATTTTAGATGAATCGGGATATTTTGCGCTTATCGTAAATGGAGTTTTTGACGAGAGAAACAGTTTTAACGTGTTACTTAACGAAGATAAGTCAAAAATACGCAATTTAACAATGTCTAAAGATGCCACTCAGCTTGCGTTTGTGCAAGAAACTTCTACAAGTAGAAGGTATGAGGTCAAAGTTAAAGCGATAAAAAAAGACGCTCCGGCTGCAAGCGTTTTATACACGGTTAACATAAGCGCAGATGCAAACGACGATACCCCATCGGTTACCTTTGTTAATGGAGCAAAAAATATTTTGGTGAGTTATACCAAATTTACATCTCCTCGCGGCTCTTCTGATGATTATACGCATTGTGAGTTAATAACCACTAACGATGGCAAAGTAGTTAAGACCTGGAATTTTACTGGGGATGCGCTAAGACCATTTACCAATTAATTGAAATTAACTATTAAGAAAAAATAAAGCTAACAGCGATCCATTTTTGAAAAAGAGAAAAACCCGCGGAGGTTTTTCTTTTTTTTTATTCGTAAATATCTGATAAACAAAGTTTTGAAAAAAATAAGCTGCTTATTTTTTCTGGACAGAATCAATTTACAAAATACGTATAAATACGTATTTTTTTGATTTTAATTAAATGGCACTTTTGAACAACAAATTAATTTTAAATCACTTATGAGAAAGTTATTTCTGGATAATTGGGTTTGTGGTGTTAGTATATTAAATATAAAATCATAAATATTTCTAATAGTGAAATATAGTTTTATGGAATCTATTTGTTAAAAACGCTCTCTATAAAGTTGATAATCAAACAATTTAAAATAAAAATCTCAACAATTAATTAACTAAACAAAAACAAACATGAAAAAAGCAACACAAAAAATTTTACTGGCAATAGTTGCCATTGCCACTTTAGGCTTAACGTCGGCATCGGCACAGGTTTACCAAAAAGGAGACAATCTTTTAAATTTAGGAATTGGACTAGGTGGCGGATTTGGTACGCCAATTGGTGCATCCTTTGAGCATGGTTTTACCGAAAATATTAGCGGTGGCGCAATGGTTACTTACTCTGGAGTAACTACGCCTGGTTTTGGTGGGGATATCAAATACAGCTATATTATTGCTGGCGTACGAGCTTCTTACCACCACGATTTTGGTATTGAAAATTTAGATACTTACGGTGGAGTAATGTTAGGTTACAATGTAGCTAGTGTATCTTACCCTTCTGCGTATGCTGGCCCTAAAGCAACTGCTGGCGGTGTAGCATATAGTGGTTTTGTAGGAGCTCGTTACTATTTTACACCAAAACTTGGCGCCTTTGGCGAAGTTGGTTACGGTGTAGCAAACTTATCAGTGGGTTTAGCACTAAAATTTTAGCGAATAAATATCACCAATCAAACCTTTTCCTGTTCGGCGTTATCGTTGAGGTTTCGAACGCCAGACATCAAAGGAGGGGTTTGATTTTTGTTTGATTGAAAGTCGTGGGTGTAATGCTCACGGCTTTTCTTGTTTTAAGCATCTTCCTGAAACGGAAATCAATCTTAGCGGGCTTCCATTTCAAAGTAATGCTTCTCTACCTAAAATACGAAGAACTGCGTATGGTTTCTGTTCTTTTAAAACGCCAATTTTAACCCATCAATCAAAACAAAAAATCATGAAAAAAATAGTACTAGTTATCCTATTTATTGCAACAGCATTGATGGGAGTGAAAGCACAAGATGGTGTTACCACGTCCTTTGCATTTGGTGGCGGCATGACCGCTGTAGACGAAATGCGTTACGCTAGCGACGGAAACCTTTATTTCCTGGCTCGTTTAGGAGGCAAAAACCTGTTCGCTGGTAATAATTACGATGCTGGGAGCTACGGTTCGTATCCCCTCCAACAGTGTATATATGGCAAAATCAGCACAAGCGGCCAACAAACTTTATTGAAAACATTCGAAAGAAATGCTGGCAACAACAACATCTACAATTCGCTTGGTGGCAATCATGTTATTGATAAAGATGGTAACCTGTTCAGCATTATAACGGGGACTTTTCCCGGCAACGATTATGGCAATGGCTTTATAGAGACAGGTTATGGTGCAAAAATGATTAAAACGAGCAACACTGGCGTTGTGCAATGGATAAAACCGATAGATACTGGAGTAAACATATCTTATGGCGATAGCGGTACAACATTGCCCAATGTAAGCGGAATGCAAGTAATGGATGATGGTTCTATTTATATTATTATAGCATCTAATTATAAGCCCGTCAGTGGCAATTATACTGACAAATTTGGCACCCGTATCATTAAATACAATAACAACGGCGACGAAGTTTGGCATCATGAAATATTTGGTACCGGCAATTCACTTAGCTTTGTTGTATCGGCACCAAAGCAATTTGTAACCAACAATGGCAGTCTAATGGTCAATATTACGGCCAACTCACCAACCATTATTTCAAATGAAGTAACCTTAACGGCCACAAATCCTACCAGTTATGGTTCATATTATTTTTGCTTAATGGGTTTGGATAGCAATGGAGAAAGAACATGGTTCCACGCTACAACTTTAGGCGCTGGCTTTAAAGCGGTTGATCCCGCCAGCGGAACAGCTTATGTTACTTACACCTACTCTGGGTCGAACAGCATACCTCCGCCCATTGCGCCGTATAGCTCCCTACCAAATCTCAATCCCATTTATGGACAGTTTAACAACTATAACTACTTGTACAGCGGCATGCTCAAATTAGATATTACAACTGGTGGCATCATCAATTCTACACCTACCTCACCGGCGTCAAATAGGTTCTTAAACAACGCCGAAAAATTGCATGTGCGCTCTGACGGAAGTCTAATATTTTATGGACATAGAACCACTTTTTCTGCCATTGGAGATTATTTGGTGCCCGACAATTACAATGCTATCATTTTTACAAATGCCAATTACAACATTAGCAAAGTATCACAGGCTAACATCGACAAAGTAGAACTGATTGCCGAAAGCAGTACAAACTTCGCTTTCGCCGATGATTTTAAGATTCCCATTATTTTGGGAGGCAACACCTTAACACCCTTTTTGGTAGATACAGATTTTGGCACACGCTTTCCTTCATTCGCGTACTCAAAGGCCGATAGCTATATAGCACAAGGAACAATTAACCAAATTGGCGAACCGAAAACGACCAAATGGACAGGCGCCTTATCAACCGCATGGAACGATGCCGGAAATTGGAGCAACGGCTTAGCCGATATAAATACAACTGCTATTTTTGATGCCAACACTGTAAACCAGCCTAGCGTTGCAGCAGCTACTACTGTAGGTCGGGTAGTTATAAATAACGGTATTACTGCTACATTACCCGCAAGCAATCTTATCATTAAGGATAAATTAGAGGTAAACGGTACCTTAAAAATTCTAGTTTCTGGATTTACTTATTTCACGGGCTATAACGCAGGGGCAATAGAAGGGAATGGAACCATAGAGTTTTATGGAACAGGCTCTGCCACTATGGCTTATGTGGGTACCTTAAGTAAACAATTGGGCTTAAAAACAAACGTGAATTTAAGTGCTGGTGGCACTTATAAAACCGTAGAATTTATAGGTGAGGCAGTAAAGATTACCGGTGATCTAACCATTGCCAATACCAATGCAAACGCAATAAGCGGCGCTGGTACAAGCAACTACATTGTAGGCAAACTTACTCAAAACATTGTTGCTGGTACAGTTTACACCTTCCCGGTAGGTACGGCAAGCTACTATTTACCGGTAAGTATCAATACCAATACTTTAAGTGAAGTAAATAATATTACGGTGTCGCCAAAAACCAATAATCCTGCTGTTCCCGATTTAAATATTTCAGGCGGTACAGTGAACCGTTTTAGCAACAATGGAATATGGGCCATTACAACTGATGCTGTACCAATATCGGGCACTTATAGCATTACATTAAATAAAAATAATGCTACTAATGGCGATGCAGACGCCAATAAATACCTTATTTTAAAAACAAAACCAGCAAACTCAGTATATGCTTTTGAAGGAAGTTTGGGCAATCGCAGTCAAACAGGGGGAACCGGTACAAGCCCGAATTTCCAAAATTCCGCTATATCCGTTAGCCAAGGAGATTTAGACAGCTTTGGGGAGTTTGGTATCGCTGTAATGTCTGGCGCTATATCTCAACCTTTAGCTATAACCGCAAGCACATGGACAGGTACAACTAATACCGATTGGAATAATTCAGGCAATTGGAGCAACGGTGTACCTAGTAGTACTGTAAACGCTGTAATTCCGTCTGGGTTAGCTAATTATCCTCTAATATATAATCAAACCAAATCATACTTAAACAATTTAACCATTGATGCCGGTGTTAATGTTAATTTATCCGACAGATTGTTAGTAGTTAACGAGATTAAAAACAACGGCATTATTACGGTAAATACAACAGCCAATGCAAATAGTGCCTTGCCGGTAAGGGCATTATTAAACGGAAATGGGAAAGTAGTTTTTTTAAAAACCAAGGTGCTTACTGATGCGCAAACACACGCCGGAAACATTAATTGCGATGTAGAAGTGAATATTGGTGACGCTAATTCTATAAACATTAATGGAATGATAGGTGGAAACGTGAAAATAATTTCCGGGATGCCAGTAAATACGCTCTCAAATGGTGAGATTATTCAGCTCGACCCCAATGTTACTTTGGAAATTACTGCGCCAATAAACCATATTGTGGGTAGAATTACCAAATCTGTAAGCAGTAACGGTATGTATAATTTCCCTATCGGAAACTATTTAACTTCTCCGTATAATGGCGGCAGAAAATACGGTGCAATTACGATTACTAACCACGACGTTGCGAATACTAGCCAATATCAAGTTTGGTTTGACGGAAGCACTACCGGTACGTATATCCCACAGAAAAAAGGAAGCGATATTTATAGCTCATTTCTTAATTCGGGTTACTGGTGGATTACTCCAAATGTTGTATCCACCTCGGGTACGATAGATTTGGTCTTAAAAACATCAAATTACACCAATGGCAAAGCCGATATAAGCGATTATGCCTTAATTCGGGCAAACGATGCCGGCTATTGGACTTTTATAGAAAATGCTGTTTTTAGTGAAAATGCCGGAATAATAACTGTTACAGCAAACGGATTAGCTCCACTTTCTACCACAGGAGCAACCCGCTTTTACATTGGCCTAAAAGCCACTACCACTACCTGGACTGGACAGGCAAACAACGGCAACTGGAATACTGCCGGAAATTGGAGCAGTGGTGTACCTAACACCACAACCAAAGCTATTTTCAATGGTTCGGCAACCAATTTTCCTACTACAAATATTCCAACTTCAAATGCACCTGCAGCGGTAGAGATACAAAGCGGAGCAACACTTTCTTTGCCCACAAGCTTCTCTACGCCAATTCCAATGATAAATAATGGAACAATTGAAGTAAAAGGAACTGGAACTTTCGTGGGCTTCGGAAACAGTCCATACACCATACCATCGGGTTCTGGCACCTTAAAGTTTACTGCCAATAGTCCAAATCAAATTTACGGAGCTTATTTAACCAATAGTACCATTCCTAATGCTATCGAAATTGCTAATCCGGCTGGGGTAACCGTATATAACAGTAGTTTAAATTTAGGTGGCTCTCTAATTTTTACCAGTGGCAAACTCACCGTAGCGCCAAACTACACGCTGAACATGACAAACCCGAATGCAACTATTACAGGCGCATCGACTTCGTCATACATCATCGGAAATGTTAACCGTACGGTAAACAGTGCGGGCAATTATACTTTCCCGGTAGGTACAGCAACGGCTTACGCCCCCGCGGTGATACAATTAAATAATATTGTTGGCCCAACCAGTATTTCGGCAAGCTTTAATAGTACTGCACTTAGTAATCAACCAAATTTAAGCGTCGGCTCGGCTACCATAACGCAGGCTCTAGCTGGCGGAAGCTGGACGATTATTCCTAATATACAACCTACTTCTGGTAATTATAACATAACCTTATCAGCGCCTTTAGGAAGCTCCACTGCCAATGATTTTGCCATCATCAAACGTGAAGATAATTACGCGGGTTACCCTTGGACAGTGGCCGGTACGCCACAATCATCTTCCGTTAACGCAGGTATGGTAACCGCTGTGGCAACGGGAATAACCTCGTTTTCTCAGTTTGGTTTAGGAGAAGTGGTTGGAGTGTTACCCGTTAAGTTGACAAAGTTTTTAGCTTCCGCCGATGCTAAATTTGCCAAACTATATTGGGAAACCGCAAGCGAACTTAACAATGATAAGTTTGAGATTGAACGAAGCACCAACGGAAAAGATTTCATCAGAATAGGAAAGCTTAAAGGAAACGGGACTTCCCAAAAGCTGAACGCCTACAGCTTTAAAGATTTAGCGCCAACAAGCGGCCTAAATTATTACAGATTAAAGCAAGTGGATTTCAACGGGCACTATGAATATAGCGAAACAAGGACCGTTAAGTTTGATTTAATGGATTTGGTTTTTCGTGTTTATCCGAACCCAGCAACGGAGATTATCAACTTTAGTGAAACTGTAAAATCTGTTGATATTTACACGTTAAGCGGAGCAAAAGTTTATGAACAAACAACCACCGCTTGTACTGTTAACATCCCTTCAGCTATCAAACCAGGGGTTTATATTGTAAAAGCAATCCTGTTAAATGGACTTTCAGTTACTAAACAAGTAATCATCAAATAGTTAAAAGGTGTTTGATTGAGAAGCCGTTGGTATAATGCCAATGGCTTTTTTGTATTGAAGTAAATTATACCAAAAAACACTGATGTTTGTGCCGAGTTAACACTTTAATTTAGCTTTTGAGTTTTAAATCGTTTAAAAAATTAAAAAGCGACTTTATGAAAAAGATGTTAATGTTATTACTTACAGGCATGGTTTTGTTTGGATGTAAAAAGGATAGTGATCCAGAAGTAGAAACGAGTGCAGCGCAATCAGGAAAAGTGGTTTGCGAAATAGATGGTAAAGCCTACGCACATAACGGATCTGGGTATGTGCTGGGAGATAATTTTTCCTTCGTTAAAGCCGAAAACGGCACTGAGCAATTGTCGATTGACTTTTACGGGATGCGTGAAGGAGACTACATAATTACAGGCGATGACGCTAAAACAGTTGGTAACGCAAAAATCTATTTCTTTGCAGACCAATCTACAAAAGTTACTTACGTTTCTAAGTCAGGGACTTTTAAAGTTACCAAATACCAGCTGACAGGTGGCTTTAAAGCCTCAGGAACTTTTTCTGCAACGCTTGAAAAATTCAATGATAAAAAACCGACCGGAGAAACCATAGAAATTAAGAATGGCAGCTTTACAGATATTGTATTAACGAATGCCAGGTAAAAAATTAAGTCCTGCTTTTATATAAAAAGGCAGGACTCGTTATCATATTTAATTATTGAGTTAGTTAAACCAATACCTCAAACTCAGCTTCTTCAATCGGCGGGCAGCTGCAAATCAAGGCTTTGTAGGGTATCACTCAGTAAAAAGTATGTTAAGTGTTTTTTAACGGTTGAGTACTTACATTATTAGCCAAGTCTTTATTCACCTTCAGTTTAATTAGATTATCTACAATTACATCAATTACCTGGTGTCGCTGACTAATCATTCTATCTGCCAGCGACATCAACTTTTGGATATTTCTGGGGTCTGCTGCATCTAAACGCTCTTGTACGCTTTGCAGGTTTTGTGGTTCTAACCTAATGTAATTATCAGGAATCCCTAAAAAGTTAAAAATCTGTTTCATGTAAAAGTGGCTGGTTTCTGTGGCGGCGCCCATCATCATATCCAGCAATGCGGGTACAACAAACAGCGCTTTGGTGTCTCGTAGTTCATCACTATCATAAGACTGTTTGGAAACACCGGTACCCAAAGAAAGAATGTGTATGTCGTTAGGAGAAAAGTCTTGCTCTGGTTCTCGTTTAATCTCTACAAAAGCGCTCAAAGACGGGTTAGTTGCAAAAATTCCTCCATCCAATAAAGGATATCGAACACCGGCGAGAGATTTTATTTCGGCAACGCTAAAATAAGTAGGCGCCGCAGAAGTTGCTCTACAAACATCTCTAACATAAAAATCGCGATGTACGCCACGACTTTTAGCTGTTTTTTGTCTAAAAATGTGTGCTTTTCTTAGCTCAATGTTATAAGCGGTGATGATACAGGGTTTAATCAATTCGCTCAACTTTACATCTCCAAAGTATTCGAGTAATATTTTCTCTAAAAACTCAGCGTCGTATCGCTCGGTTACCCAGCCAATATCAGCAAATACCTTTTTAAAGCCTTTACTTTCAAATATCTTGGTTCCGTTTTCAATATAAAGATCCAGCGCTTGTTTTGCAGAAAACCTGGGTTTGGTAGGGTTTTCTTTAGCAGGGCAAAGCAGTAGGCAAGTTAAAATGCCGCCGGTGCTGGTGCCCGCAAAAAAGTCGAAATAATGGGCAATATGGGCATCCTCATTGCCGGTGCGTTGCTTTAAACGTTCCTCAATCTCTACTAAAACCATCCCCGGGATAATGCCTTTTATACCGCCGCCATCAATAGATAAAATTGTCTTCATTAATTTAAATGTAGCAATAAAAACAATTTTAATTTTAGCGCCTGTTTAAAATCTAGCTAATATTTTGTTCATGCGTATTTTCGGCTACAACGGCGTTAAATTTTTTCGTGGTGTTTGTGCTTTTAAAGAAACTCAAGATTGCATACGCTTTTCGATATATGCTTCTGGCTATCGTTACAAAATTGGCTCGTTTTCCTCAAAAATAATTTATAAACATTTTTACAATACATTTAAATAGGCTCTTAGTTTCTAAAGTTTTCTGTCACCATAATGCCGTAAATCCCACCATCCATAATGCCGATGCCTACCCGCCCAAATTTCGGATTTAAAATATTTGCCCGATGGCCCGGCGAGTTCATTAGGCCGATGTGCGCAATTTCAACAGTTTGTGCAAGGGCTAAATTTTCTCCTGCCGTAGTGTAGCTGATGTTATGCGCTCTAATTCTATCAAAAGGTGTGGTGTTTTCTAAACTAATGTGCGAGAAATAGCCTTTCTTAAACATATCTAAAGAGTGTGCCCTGGCAACCGTTCTTAATGCGGTATCTCGTTGTAGTAAAGGTAAATTGTATTTTCTGCGTTCTTGGTTTAGCAGTACCAATAAATGATTTTCCATTTTTTCATTGGCAACCGGATTTTCAACTTTAAAATGGAGAAATACGGTTTCATCTGATTCGGGTTCAATAGTAAGTTTGCTAATGCTTTTCTTTACACGTTCGCTTATGTTGGTTGCAATGTGGCTATCTAAAAATTCCATTTGTTGGGTAAGCGTGTTTGCGATATAGCTTTCTCTGGTTTGGGCAGTTAAATTTTTCCACAGATTAACGAAAAGAAATAAGGTTGCAATCAACGAGGCATAAAAGTAACCTCTGATGAAGCCCGGAATTAGGCCAGCAAATTTATTGGCAATGCTGTAGTGAAACCTTTGCGGAATTTGCTTTATTAAAAAATAAAGTGCAATCCCGATGAAAATCCGCGACACAAGTAAGGTGACCAGAAATGCGAAGGGGAGCGCCCAACGCTCTTCTAATTGCAGGTGTTGCGCCAGCAAACCAGCGGTGGTTTGGTAAAAATAAAAAGCTGCCAAAATACTGGCAGCTAATGCAAAAAGTTCTAAAAACCCCAATAAGAAACCGCGACGGTAGCCGTGGTATATCCCTAAAATGATAATTAAAAGTAAAATGAGGTCAACATAGGTAAACATATTTTTGCTATTGCAACAAACAATCCAAAAAATGTTTAAGCGCTATTTATTAACTTATGTAGCTTTCTAATATTTTAAAATTTTTATTGGTTTGTAATACTACTTTGCCTGCCGTTGCCGGGATGAGTACGCAATCGCCCATTTGTACAGGTAACTCTTCTACTCCGTACTTTAAAATGTAAGCACCTTCTACGCAAACATGGATAATAAAGCTATCAGTAATGCTGTAGTCTCTGGCTGTTTCTTGCGTAAATGCTAAAATATTTGTTGTAAAATAAGGGCAATCAACCAGCTCGACTGCCTGGTTTAAAGTTGCGTTATACTTTGTTTTGTATCCATCGTAAAAAGTATAATCAATTGCATCTAAGGCTTCCTCTACATGTAATTCTCTTTTGTTACCCTTATCGTCAACACGGTCAAAATCATAAATTCTGTAGGTGATATCAGATGTTTGTTGAATTTCTGCAATAAGCAAACCTTTACCAATAGTGTGCACCCTGCCAGCGGGTAAAAAGAAAACATCGCCGGCTGCAACTTCTTCTTTGTTTAAAATATCTGTGAGTTGACCTGCGTTAAATTTTTCAAGATAAAGCTCTTTAGTTACTTTTTGGTTAAAGCCCGAAATTAATGATGCGCCTGCATCAGCCTGTAGCACATACCACATTTCTGTTTTACCTTTTGAATTGTGGCGCTCTTTGGCCATTTCATCGTTCGGGTGTACTTGTATGGATAAGTCTTCGTTGGCATCAATAAATTTGATTAGCAATGGAAATTCGTTTCCAAATCTTTCATAGTTTTTTTTACCTAATAGCTCTTCTTTTTTATCAGCCAGTAAATCGGCTAAAGATGTGCCGGTTAAAGGGCCATTAGCAACAATAGAAACATCAGATTTTACGCCCGAAATTTCCCAAGTTTCGCCGCAGTTAGGTAGTGGACTAAAATCTTTCCCTAAATAGGTGCTGATTTTTTCGCCGCCCCAAATTTTATCTTTAAATATGGTTTTGAATTTTAATGGATAAAGCATTTTTAATGATGTATGGGTGAATAGTGAATGGGTGAATAGTGAATATTTAATTTAGTTAAAAAGCGTTATCATCGCCTTTTATGGTAACCAAAACGGTTTGTATGATAATTTTTAGATCGAGCCAAATACTCCAGTTTTCGATGTACCAAACATCATACTCAATTCGGTTAATTAGTTGTTGTTCTTCTTTTATTTCTCCCCTAAAGCCGTTTACTTGGGCATATCCGGTAACGCCAGGTTTTTGGTAGTGGCGTATCATATATTTCATGATGATTGCTGAGTACTCATCGGTATGTTTTAGCATGTGCGGACGAGGGCCAACCACAGACATATCTCCTTTTAACACGTTAAAAAATTGCGGAAGCTCATCTATGCTAGATTTCCTTAGAAATTTACCCAATTTGGTAATGCGATTATCTCCGCGGGTAACCTGTTTGCTATTGGCTTCGTCATTCATTTTTAAACTTCTAAACTTTATACATTTAAAAGGAACATTGTTTTTACCAGAACGTTCTTGCAAAAAGAACACAGGCCCTTTTGAGTCTAATTTGATTAAAATGGCAATGATTGGAATGAGCCAGCTCAACAGAAAGATGGTAACCAAGCTGCTAAAAATCACATCAAAAACTCTTTTTTTAACCTGCACTGCAAAATCTTCTAAAGGTTCTGAGCGTAAAGACAAAACAGGCACATTATTAACGTAATCAAAGTGCACTTCATTATCTACAAAGTACCGCAAATTGGGCACAAACCTAAAACGCATGCAAAGGTTTTCTGCTGATTGTGCAATACGGTAAATGTTTGGATACACCTCTGGCGAAAGCGTACAATAAATTTCATTAACCTGATTGTTAAAGGCAAATTTCATGCAATCATCCAGTTTTCCTAAATGCGGAAATTTTTCGTCGTTTTCTGGCCTTACTTTCTCTGCAAAGGAGCCTAAAATGGTGAGTGTTTGGTTTGCTTTTTTAAGCTTTATGGCCAAATCTCGAGCAAAAACATCGTTTCCAATAATTACAACCTTGTTTAGCTTTGATTTTTTACGGCCAATATATCTGGAAACCTGTAAAAACAGTATTCTGCTTAACACCAAAAAGGCGGCAAAGGAAACAAAACTAATGATAAGGTAATTGCTGTTAAAGTTGAATCGGGCGAAAGCCAAATAAATGATAAGTAATATCACGTAAACTAAAAATGCCCGACTTGTTCTTCTGGCAAATTTTACAAAGTTTAGTATTTTATCATTGATGTAAACCTCGGTAAGGTAGGCGCTAACCAGCCAAAATGCGTTGCTTACTATAAAATACTCAACATGGTTAATATTTGCCGAATTGGTAGCAAAATTAAAATGCGTGAGCATGATTAAGTGCAGCACACAAAGAAAGCCTAAATCTGTAAAAGCAAAAAATATCCTGAAAAAATTATCGAATCTGCTGTTCATATTATTGCGGAGCTAGCGTGGTTTATTACAAACCCTTCCGTGTGTTTTAAATGAAATTAATTTTAATTTTTTATTAAATATAACACCGTTAAACTAGTTTACAAACCATCAATATAGTTAGAAAGATAATTTGCGATTACTGGCTTATTGGATTTAAACGGCACCGGCTCAAAATTGGTTACAGCGTTTAAAATATCTTGCAGGCTATCATTTTCATGCCATGGTAAAATATAACCCAGCTCAACAAATTTGTCTAAAATTTCAACTTGGTGGTCGTCCACATGTTCGCCGTATTTATTTAACCTGCTTATGCCTATCACCTTTTTTTTAAACCCTACCGCTTTTATTAAAGAGCCTGTACCGGCATGGGTAATAATTAGCCGGGCTTTTTGATGGAGCTCATCCAACTCTTTTGGTGCAATAAAAGGCCTAAGGGTTAGGCAGTTTGTTTCGATAAAAGTGTAACCGTTTTGTACAATTACCTCTTCATTAATTATCCCTTCTTTACAAAGCCTGTCAAGCTCCAAAAGAGGTCTCTTAAATTCGGTAACAAAAGTGCCTAATAAAACAAGAATCATTAATATATTCCTCCCAAATAAATGCCTTTAGGGTAATTAACTTGCTCATCAGGCCATTGAATAATAAACTTATCGGCTATTTTATAAATTAAATCTGCAGATTTCGCTCTTGATTTTACTCTGGCGTAAGATAATATAAAAACCACTTTTATTCCCAACAGCTTCCCTAATATACACATAGGTATTGCGGTGTGGCTTCCGGTTGAGATAATTACTTTTGGCCAATGCTTGAGCAAAACTTTGAGAGATAAAAATGCATTGTAAAGCGCAGTAAAGTAAAAAGAAATACCTCTTTCTTTCCCTTTAGACCTTGCCGCAAGAAAAAAAGTATTGTAGCTTTCTTTTAAAGTGGCGGTAGCGGGTGTTTGCTCGGTAACTAAAAGGTAATTATATTTTAAAAACATTTCTTTTAAATGCAGGGTTTGCGCTAAATGTCCGCCATCAGAACAAATTAAAACAATTCTTTTTCTTTTATCTTTTTCCATTTGCTGCTGCTAAAATTTAAGATAAAAATTTTGGTACCATAGCTCAAGCGAATAAATGGTATAAATCTGTTTCCTATAATCCCGCTTTCCGTTTTTATGCATATCTATCATATTCATTAAAGCGGGTTTATTAAAATACTGGTCTGACAAGCTGTTTTTTTGGCTCACTAAAGAAACCAATTCATCATACAAACTGCTTTTAAACCAATCGCCCACTGGGGTTTCAAAGGCTCTTTTCTTCCGATTCATGACTTCCGCTGGTAAAAAGTTTTCAGCCGCTTTCCTTTCTACATATTTGTGGATTTTACCATTTAATTTATAGGTAGAAGGCAGGCTTTCTACAAAGGCTATCAGGTCTTTATCTAAAAAGGGCACCCGGTTTTCAATGGAGTGCGCCATTGTTGTTTTATCGTTAAACAAAAGCAGGTTATCGGGCAACATTGTTCTGGTATCAATGTATAAAAGCCTGTTTAAAGAATCAGATTTTCCGCTAACTTCATCATAAAACCGACTGAAAAATTTATCTTTTTTTATTGCAATGCTTGATTTCAAGTCGCCTTTATAGATTTTTGACTTCAATTCATCAGAAAATAAGGTATAAATAGCCATAAAACGTTCTTCCTCGTTTTTAAATTGAGCCGAATACACTCCGCGTTGATAAGTCTCGTTAGCCTTAAAAAATTGTTTTAAAACGCCATAAGGCATCAAATTTAAAATGCCGGCGTATTTTGCCATAATTTGCTCGCCATAATAGCGCTTGTATCCTGCCATTGGCTCATCAGCGCCTTGCCCGCTTAATACCACTTTAACGGATTTAGAAGCCATTTTTGAAAGATGATACAAAGCAGGAATGGTTGGCTCTGCTATTGGCTCTTCGGTATGGTAAAAGGATTGCCTAAAATAATCAAGGTATTGATCCTGACTTAAAAAATCAGACGTATGGTCTGAACCAAGCAGCGTGGCCGTTGTTTGAGCGTCTTCTAACTCGTTAAAATTTCCTTTTCCGGTGAAACCAACGGTGAAAGTTTTAATTGGATAATTAAGATTTTGACTCATCACCTTGCCAATAAAAGCAGAATCAAGCCCGCCGCTTAAAAATAAGCCTACCGGAACGTCGGCTAAAAGTTGTCTTTTAACGGCTTGCTCAAATAATCTTGAGTATTCTTCTATTGCCTCATCAATAGTAATAGCGCTGTTTAACTGGTAGGTTTCTTTTCGGTAACACGCAATATGGTGGGTATGAGATTTAAGATCGTAGGTGATATATGATGCAGCACTTAGTTTAAATATATTTTGAAATATGGTAGTAGGCGAGGGGTTATACCTTAAAGTTAAAATTGCATCTAAAGAAGATAAGTCGATTTGTTTTTCAACCCCCGATTTTAGCAAAACCTTAAGTTCAGAGGAAAAAACCATCGTTTCTTCTTTGAAGCTGTAGTAAACAGGTTTTACGCCAAAATGATCCCTAACTAGGTACAATTTTTCTTTTTTAATATCCAAAAAAGCCAATGCAAATATCCCGTTGAAATCGTTTACACCCTCAATACCAAACTCCTTAATGTAATATAAAATGGTTTCTGTATCAGAATGGCCTTTAAAAGAAATGTTTGTTAGCTTTTTGCGCAGTTCGAGATGGTTGTATATTTCTCCATTGAACACGATGGCAAAATTGCCACAATCGGTTAGCATCGGCTGGCTGCCGGCCTCCGACAGATCTAAAATCGATAACCTTGTGTGCCCCAAAAAAACTTTATTGTTGCCAACTTGCTTTTCAATTAAGCCTTGGGAATCTGGTCCCCGGTGTTTAATGTAGTTGAGTACTTCAATATTAAGACGTACATTAATTGATCCTGCTATTCCGCACATATATTCACTAAAATTGGGAGGGTAAACTTACATATTTGCCCATAGAATTGATTGCCTTAGCTGCTCTAGGTTTTTTCGTTTCGATTTTTTTTTAAAAATTGAGCCAGTTGTGTACATCATAAAATTAAACACTTAAATAATTCTGATATATTTTTTGGCAAACCATCTTGTTTTCATAGCGTCCTTTTTTAAGAAACGCTTGCCTTATTGGCGCATCCTGCGTTTCAATTGCTTTGCTAGTTAAAACTGCCAAATCTTCTGGCTTGTAATTGCTTGATATATAACAGTTAGGGATGTTTTTTATTACTACATCCACATCACCCACCGGGACAGAAACTACCGGCGTATTACATGCAAGCGCTTCTTTAATCACCTGCGGCGAACCTTCACTAATAGAAGTCATCAACAGGCAATCGGCTCGGTTAAGTAACTCTTTAACCTGCGCCCTGCTCATATTATGAATACATTCTGTTTGAATGCTAAACTGGCTTTTAGCGCCTAGTATAGCAATTACCTGTTTAAAAAGTGGATAATTTTTTACGTCGCGGGTAGGGTCGCCGGGGAAAACTATTAATCTGGAATTAGCTGTTTTTTCCCTTCCGTTACTATCAATCGTAAAAAAATCAGCATCAACACCGCAAGGTAAAACCTCGTAAGGTACCTTCAGCTTTTTCATGATGCTTTCCATTTCATCGTTCAAAATAAAGGCTTTATCAACTTTTTTGGCGATGTATTTAGAGATAATGACCTGTATGTACCGGTTTTGCTTTTTCAAAATATCAGAGCCATGAAAAGTTACAAAAATTTTTTGCTTTGGTTTAAAAAAAAGAAGAAACAGCGCCGATAAACCATAATGAATATGGATAATGTCTATTTCTGGATGTTTTTTAAGCGTTTTAAATATCTTGTAAATAGATTTTAGGTAAACGATATTGCCTTTTTCTTGCGGGTTAATAAAGAAAGTTTTAGCAAATATCCCAAAATTAGCAACCAAACAATCTATTTGCTCTTTCACAAAAATCCCAAAATTTGGAGATTTAGGATAGGGGAACATGTTTGTGATAAACAGAACATTTAGATTTTTTGAGTTCATTGATGTTTTTTTAATAATTCATGGCTGCGGCCAAAATTATCCAAACTTTTGTAAGCAACATTATCTTTCAGCTTAAATATCAAGTTTGACCGAAGATAATATTTTTTTTGAAACCGGGGCGCTATCCGCTTTTCCTCTCTTCATCTACGCAGTTTTCATTGTTTTACGATGCGCCATTGCTAAAGTTTCTAATAATTTATCATAATCAATCATTTTACACTGCTGTTGTTAGTACAGGTTGCTGTGCCAATTTTAACTTTTGCCGTGTAGTATATAGAAAGCCTTGCACTAAAAAAGAAGTTGTGGAATTCTAAGGTAACCTTGCCCCAATTTTCTACGTAGAAAAGCGTATCGCCAAAAGAAACTAACCGGCGAGCCTGGTTAACAGTGGCCAATAAATAATTTTTGTTGTAAAATTTGATGCTTGTACCTATGTTAAATAGTATTTTTAGGGAAAAAAGCCGACTGATGACCCTGTCTTTAATTTTAGTGCTTGCTGCCAGCTTTTTTGCTTGTAAAAAGGAAGACCTAAATATCGGCGTAAAAAGCACAAACAAAATTTCATCAAGTAAATTATTTGTGCTTAACGGGCCGTCTCCTTATACTGCTGGTACTGATATAACTGCCATATTACAAAGTGAGGTTGACCGACAAAAAGATATTTTAATCCCCAACGGAATTTACTTCATCTCAAAACCTATTTTAAAAAATGGAGGTACGGTAAATATTTTGAGCGATGGCGCTGTTTTGCAGATGATGCCATCTTTTCCTTCCGGGAAAAAAGATTTGAGCGCTGCTTTTGTATTTACAAACCTATTAAGCGCCAGGGTAGAGGGTTTAACAATAGATGGGAATAGGGCTAATTTAGTTAACGCCGGTAACAACTGGCTTAATTTTATTATGGGGATGGAAATTTCGGGCTGTGAAAATGTAACGCTCCAAAATTGCGGTATTATTAATGCGCCGTCTATATCTTTCAACATCACCAACTCAAATCATATTATTCTTAACAAATGTTCGTCTGTTAATGGAATGTACCACGGCGTGGCGTTGCAAAATTGCACTTACGCCAGGGTTGATTCTTCTAAGGTGGTGGGTATTGGTAACCAAGGTACTGATAGTAGAAAAGGAGGAATCGGTATTTTAGGAATTGGCGGCGAGTATTTGACTTTTACCAATAACCAAATCGACAACAGCTCTGATACGGGTACAAAAACCGAGGGCAGTAACCATGTTGTTTGGGAAAGTAATACAATTAAAAATTGCGGCAAGGACGGCATTAAATTTCAAAATCTGATAGCGGGTGAAAATCCGGGTGTGACCTCGAATCTTGAATTTGTAAGTGATGCTAAAATTAAAAACAACACCATTGATCAGATTTATAACGGGAGGAGCGATGGTAGTTCTTTAATTCAACTTTGGAATGCGCATGATGTAGAGGTTACCGGAAACAACCTAAGTGGGGGAAGCAAGTTTGGCCAAGAAGACGGAATTTGTGTTTGGTCCAATACGGCAGTAAATGCCGCTAATATTTTGGTATCAGGGAATGTTATCAAAAATACCAATCGTTTTATTTATTTAAGCAAAGTGAGTAATGCTACCATCAGTCAAAACAATTGTGAAAATTTAGTTGCACCAAAGAGCGCTTTTGATGGTTTATCCGTTGAATTTTCTGATGATATTACGATAACTAACAATCTGTTTAGGCGAAGTGCCACCGGAAGCATCGATGGTTTTGCTGCCAAAATGTACCAAACCACTAATTTTTTATTGCAAAATAATCAGTTACAGAACGCTTACCATGGCCTGGCCTTGCGTTTAGAAACTTCCGCATCGGCCGCGGTGATTGATAACCAAATGAGTAATTTCTCGAGCTATGCTGTTACAGTGTATTCGGCTACCCCAGAAACGGTTTTAAATACTTTAAACCTCACTGGAAATACCATTTCAAAAGTGGGGACAGCTTCTGGATATAACGCGGTTATCACCGTTGACCCAACAAACCTTAAAATAAATACAATTGACCTTTCAAACACCAAGATAATTGGAAATGCGACCTACGGAGACGTGGCGCTTGAGGTTAAGGCGAGCACAAAAAAGGTGGATGTGCTTAATTTAACAGGATTTTCTGTTTCTGGCAATGTTTTTTATCCGGCAACTGTTGATTTAACAGCATGCCAAACAATCATCAATTAAAATATCTGTAAACCAGAAACGTTGCGGTTTACGAATTGAAAAACCTTTGCCATACACCTGTCATCCGGCAAATGGCCTCTAAATTAGATACATTTTCAAAAACACCAAATCTTGGGATTTCGTAAATTTTAGACAGTGCGTCTTTAGTTAAGGGTAGCGGCTTGGTGGTATAAGCTATTTTATAGCCTAACTGCTCAAGATAGGCTATTTCCCGGCCTCCATAATTCCCGTTAGGGTAGGCAAAGCTATTTATAGTTTGGCCAATCCAATTTTCAATGATGGTTTTTGATGCTTTTAGCTCGGTAAATGATTGTTCATCCTGGCAATTTGGTAAAATTGGGTGCGTTACGGTGTGTCCTCCTATTGTTATAAATTTTGTTTGCGCAATTGCTTTAACCTGTTCTATCGTCATGGCTTCTCGTGGTAAAGATACCGTCTGCTTTATTTGCGCTAATGCCAGCATTCTTTCGCTGTTGGGTACTTTTTTAAGGCCTTGAACGGTATAGTTAGTAAGCTTGTTTTTTGAAGCAAAATCCACGTAAGGCCACCAATAATTACCATTTTCAACGGGTTCAGTAGAAATAAAAATGGTTACCGGAATTTTGTATTTGTTAGCAATTGCCGCTATGTTTTCTTCATTACTGGCCCAACCATCATCCACCGTAATTATTACGCCGCCCTTTGGGAACTGTTTTTTCTGGTTTGCGATGGCTATTACATCTTCTTGGGTTAAAAAGTGGAAATTATTTCGGAGCAACCATTTAATGCAAAATTCAAAAAGTTTTTTGCTAGGGTTATGGAAATAAATAGACAAGATATATTTGCCATTGAGCGATTTTTGTTTAGATCTTTGTACCAAACCCAGTAAAATAAAACCTAGGCTAAGCCCCCAGGCTAAAAGATTTCTGATTTTATTTTTCATAACTTTTTTAGCTATTTCATTGGCCATTCTTTGGTAAACCAAGCGCTTTATAACATTTTTTGGTAAGCATTTAGGTAATTTATTGCTGTATCTTTTACCCTAAACCGAGCCTCAGCAACTTTAAAGCTTTCAAGGCATTTTTTTTCTATTTGGCCAAGTTCATAATCAAAAATGAGCTGCTTAATTTTTGCGGCTAAGTCCTCAACTTTATTAACATCAAAAATATATGCAGAGCTAATGTTTTCTAAAACCTCTAAGGGTCCTTCAATGTTTGATGAAATTACTGGTAGCCCTGTTGCAATAGCTTCGATTAGTGTAATGCCAAAACCTTCAATTCTGGAGGGTTGCACCAAAACATCGTAATTGATTAATGAGCTGTAAACCCATGAGCGGTCTTTGGGGCCTAAAAACGACACGTATTTTTGGAGCTTTAAACTTTCGCTGAGCTTCTTTAAGTACTCTTCTGATGGCCCATCGCCCACAATGTCTAAATGAATATTTTTAATTTCGAATTTGTTGACAAGCAAGGCAATTGCTTCCAATAAAATATCCTGCCCTTTTTGCTGATGCAGTAAACGACTGATTTGCACCAACTTTATGTTTTTTCCGGCGATGTTTTCATAATTTGTTCTGAATTTAAAATCTTCAAAATTTATTCCGTTGTAAATCATTTCTGATTCCAGACCGCCTCTTAGCTTT
>DASVGY010000113.1:0-5516 GCA_036379295.1 Pelobium sp. | reverse complement strand
GTCGGCGTCTTGCGTAATAAACGTACGCATTTTTACATCCTTAATCGCTAGTTTTTCTACTCTTGGTGTTACCCTTAAAATACGGTCCAGCTCGGCATCGGTTAAGTTATTGCGGCTGTTTACTAAAGCGTCACGTTGTGTTTTTACGGTGTATTTGTGTAAACCTTCCACCAAACCGTAAAAAGCAACTTCTGCAGTGTTCGGGATGTAAGAGAAAACTGTATGCTCGATATCGTGATTAACGGATTTTAAAATTCTGTTAGTGAGCAAATTACCAAGTTCCTTGCGCTCTTTGTAAATGTCAGCATCACTTCCTCTCGAAAAGTAAATTCTTTCAAAAGAACAAGCTTTTTTCTCAACAGGTTCCCTAAAAATCTCCTCTTTAACGGTGCCATCTTTTTTGATAATCATGGCGTGGCCTGGTTTAATTTCTTTAACCTGGCCAATTTTAATGTTAAAAGCCGTTTGTAAGGCTGGCCGTTCAGATGCGGCTACAAAAATTTCATCATCTTGATAGTAAAATGCGGGTCTTATCCCTGCTGGGTCACGCAATACAAATGCATCACCATGACCAAAAATACCTGCTATGGTGTAACCACCGTCCCAAGTTTTAGCAGACTTTTTTAGGATGTGGTTAACATCCATGTGGTTTCCTATTAGTTGAGAAATCTCGTTATTATCGTAGCCTTCGCGTTTAAATTTATCAAACAGAAATTGGTTTTCATCATCTAAAAAATGACCAATTTTTTCAAGCACCGTTACCGTATCTGCTCTTTCTTTTGGGTGCTGCCCTAAATCGTACAATTGTTGTAAAAGTTCGTCAACGTTTGTCATGTTGAAGTTACCCGCAATTACCAAGTTTCTGCTTTTCCAGTTGTTTTGGCGTAAAAACGGATGGCAAGCCTCAACACTGTTTTTTCCGTGAGTTCCGTAACGTAGGTGCCCCAGTAAAACTTCGCCGGTAAAACTTACGTTTTCTTTTAGCCATTGCGCATCTTTTAGTAACGCTGGGTCTTGTGCTTCAACCGCGGCAAACTTTTTCATTACGTAAGAAAAAATATCCTGAACGGCATTTTTTTCCATAGAACGGTAACGACTGATGTAGCGGTTTCCGGGTTTAATATCAAGTTTAATGGTAGCTATACCGGCGCCATCTTGCCCGCGGTTATGTTGCTTTTCCATCAACAAATACAGCTTGTTTAAGCCATAAAGTGATGTTCCATATTTTTCCTGATAAAATTCTAAGGGTTTGAGAAGCCTGATAAATGCGATACCGCACTCGTGTTTGATTTGTTCGCTCATTATTGAGTATTAATGAAGCTCACAAAATTAGCACTTTCTAAGGTTTTGAGAAATTTAAACCGTCATATCGTTCACATTTCTTTGTTTTTTTTAATAAGGTCTGATTATTAGTTGTTTAGCTTATAGCTTGGATAGAATTGGGCTAAACTTGGTTTTTTATAACGATGATTTTGCGTTAGGGATGGGAGCGGATACCGGCCAAAAGCATAAGGCCTTGTGGCGTATGAGCGGACAGCCCGTAAAAACGCCCAAATTATTATTTTTTTAAGCGATTGATAATCTGGTGATTGCTTATTTTTTAGCACACTGCTTTGTGATAGCGGTGCTGAGTGCTTTTTAATGGGCGATTTTAAAAATGGTCTCCTTATTGCAATAACGCACCAAACAAACTTTATAAAACATGAAAAATTTAAACATTTTAAAAGGACTGGTAATAACAGGTGGTGCGGCATTGGCGCTATCGGCCTGTAGTAATAATGATGCAAAGTATAAGAATTTGCAGACCGGCGAGAAGGTTTACATTATTAAATCAGCATCTGGAAAGGCTATTGATAGCATTAGCGGCGAGCCCGTTGAATTTTATGTAAACCTAGAAACTAAGGATACCATTTACGGCGAAACTGGCGCTGTGGTAAATAATAAGGTACTGAAAACTGCAGATGGTGTTTATAAATTAGATGAAAGCAAGTTTAAATCTGATGTTGAAAAGCTACTGGAAAGCGGGGAAGATGTGAAAGTGAAAACAGATGGTGACGACATGAAAATTAAAACCGACGACAAAAAAATTAAGGTGGAAGACGGAGAAACAACGGTTAAAGATAGATAGTTATGAAAAAGACAATTTTAGGTTGTGCAGCAGTTGCCCTATTTTTTGCAGCTTGTAATAATAGCCAAAACGCAAACGGAGGCAGCAACGATAGCGCCGTTTACAATGCAGACGAGGAAACTACCACCATGCCCACGCCAGAAGTTAAGGAAGGGGAATATGTGAATTTAATATCGGGCGAAAAAGTGAATATTGTTAGGGACCCGGCTACTGGAATTGCGGTGGATAGCAAAACACAAATACCGGTTGAGTTTTATTATGACCCCATTACTTTAGATACCATGTACCAAAGCGGTATGGTGGTAAACCATCTTTTAATAAAGGAAAGAGAGGGGAAATATAGATTGGATAGTCTTAAAATTAAAATTGATGGCGATAAAATTAAAATAAAAGGAGACTCATCTAAACTAAAGATTGATGGAGATGAGGTGAAGATGAAAACGGGCGATGAGAAGTTGAAAACCGATGGCGATGAGGGAAAAATTAAAACTTCGGAAACCAAAATTAAGGTTGAGGACGGCGAAACAAAAGTGAAACCTAGAAATTAAAACATTACAAGAACAGTGAACAGCGATGTTGACTGTTTTTTTATGCAACAGATGTTGGCTCTGGTATTTTTAAGTCAGCAAAATCTATAAAAAACATGTCGGTAATAGGAGAATTAATCAAGAAAGCGATTGATGTTACTGGGTTTATTAAAGGAAATAGCAATCCGGTAGCAGAGCAGGATACGGTTTTGAGGCAATTGCTAAGTACAGCAAAACTAACTGCTTTTGGAAAAAAGTATGGATTTGCCAATATTTTAAAAGAGCCCAATGTAAGCGAAGCGTTTCAAAAAAAGGTGCCCATACATGATTATGATAAGATGTTTGCCGATTGGTGGCATTACTTATTAGAAGGATACCAAAATGTAAGCTGGCCGGGGGGGCAAAAATATTTTGCTTTAAGTAGCGGTACTACCAGTAACAGCAAATACATTCCGGTAACGGATGAGATGCTGGAATCCATTAAAAAAGCGGGAGTCAAACAAATTTTGAGTCTTAAAAATTTTGACTTGCCCGGAGAATTTTTTGAAAAGCAAATTTTAATGCTGGGCAGTTGCACAGATTTGATGGAGAAAGATGACCACTACGAAGGAGAAATAAGCGGTATATCTGCGGCAAATATCCCGCTTTGGTTTAAAGGTTTTTATAAGCCCGGCGATGAAATTTCTGCCATTAAAAATTGGGATAAAAAATTAGAAAAGATTGTTGAAGAAGCACCAAATTGGGATATTGGGAGTATTTCTGGAATACCATCGTGGGTAGAAATGATGTTAAAAGCAATTATAAAACACCATCGGCTAACAACCATCCATGATATTTGGCCCAGCTTACAGGTTTATACCAGCGGCGGTGTAGCGTTTGGGCCTTACCGCCAGAGTTTTGAAAAGCTGTTTGCAAAACCCCTTGTTTATATAGATACGTATCTGGCTTCGGAAGGATTTATAGCCTCGCAACGACGGCCGAATGTGACCTCGATGGCCTTGAATACGGATAATGGGATGTATTTTGAGTTTGTCCCTTTTACGGATGCAAACATGGACGACAATGGCTGCGTTAGGCAAGATGCAAAGGTTTTAACGCTTGCCGATGTTAAAGAAGACGAAGAATATGTGCTGTTGCTGAGCAGCGTAGCCGGTGCATGGCGGTACATGATTGGTGATACTGTGATGTTTACCAATAAAGCATTGGCAGAAATTAAAATCTCTGGCAGAACAAAACATTATTTAAATGTGGTGGGTTCTCAACTTTCTGTACACCAGATGAATAAAGCGGTCAACTATTTGTCTGAGAAATACGATTTTGAGGTTAAAGAATTTGTGGTGGCGGCAATTCACCGCGGCGAAGAGTTTATTCACAAATGGCTTTTAGGTGCAAACAAGCTGGTGCCTAACCTTTCTGAAATTGCCGGCGAGCTGGATAGGTTTCTTCAAGAAAACAACAAAAACTACAAAGTTGCAAGAAGCAAAGCTTTGAAAGGGGTAGAGGTTGAGGTTTTTGAGGTAGATAATTTTTACCGCTGGAGCGAGGAGAAGAAAAATTTGGGCGGACAAGCTAAAATTCCGAGAGTTTTGAAAGAGGAGGAGTTTTTGGCGTTTCAAGATTACGTGAACAAGTTAAAAGTATAAAGTTAAAAGACTTAGTTGGTGTGATAACCAGAACAAAGAATAAAGATGGCTTCGCTGAAAGAGCAAAGGGATTTGGTGTAGCGAAGGTAAAATTTGAAGAAAATGTAGATTGAATTTAGCTGACCGCAATTTGTTTGTTTTAGGAAGTTTTGTTTCATTCCTTGAACTACTGATATTTAGAACGAAGGTGGCGCATCACGTCTGGGTAGCTGCATGGTTGTGATTTGCTTTTTTTAATTCTTACTTATTTTTTTGAAGCACTCAAAAACTGCGTAAGGCATGTTTAAATAGTTGATTTACTGATTTTTATAAAAAAAAAGCAGAGAGATGTGGCTATATGGTTGACCAACATGTGATTTGCTTGAATGCCGCAGAACTACTGATATTTTACAACAACGGAAGTGATTGGGATTTCTCAACTTAAATGTTGTGATTTGCTTGAATGCTGCAGAACTACTGTTGTTTGCAACAACCCAACGAATGGCTAAAGCTGGTGCGCTCTTGTTGTCATTTGCTTGAATGCTGCAGAACTACTGATATTTAAAACAACCGATAAAACCAATTAAAAACCAAACATTTGTTGTGATTTGCTTGAATGCTGCAGAACTACTGATATTTACTACAACATATCATCGTAAGCGGTGCGGTAACTTATGGTTGTGATTTGCTTGAATGCTGCAGAACTACTGATAATTACAACAACAACATTGGAGAATGTTTAATTAAAGTATTAGTTGTGATTTGCTTGAATGCTGCAGAACTACTGATATTTACAACAACAAAATTCCATAGCTTAAAACGTGTACCTCCGCAAATGTGGGAAATGGCTAGCTATGTAAACATTGGTAAAACCGTAGAGCAGTTTGAGCAGGGAAGTAACCGTAAGCGCATCCCAAACTACGAAAACATCCGAAAAGCATGGAAACGGGTTTGCGCCCATAAATCAGAGTATTATAGCGAAACCGTAGGAACATACGTTTAAACAATGGAAAAAACGGTAATTAAAGCGTACATCTATAAAGAACTATACATAATGTACGGCGTAACCGCTAAAACTTTCAAAAAATGGCTGAAAACGGCTAATATTGATAATCCGAGCGATTGCCGTACGCTTACCCCTATTAAAATGCGTGAGATTTTTGAAAAATTAGAACTGCCAGCTTAACCGTTTTTAATACCTAATTATTGTTTATATTTGTGTAAACATTAAAAGCATGA
>DASVGY010000112.1:0-5645 GCA_036379295.1 Pelobium sp. | reverse complement strand
CGAACAGACCATAACTTATCTTTAAACCGATTGGTAAATGTAGGTACTTTTAAATTTGTTAAAAACGAATTTAAGCCTTCGGATTCATTGAGTAGCGTTTTGGATGCTTATTATTATTTAACGCCGCTACCAAAAAAATCAATCCGTTTAGAGCTATTAGGCAAAACAAATTCTGCAAATTACACCGGTACCGAGGTTAACCTAAACTGGACTAACAGAAACGCTTTCAGAGGCGCCGAGCAATTAACAGTAACTGGCTTTTTTGGATTAGAAACGCAAGTTTCTGGGCAAAACAGCGGCTATAATGTGACCAGGTTTGGCGGCGATGCCAGTTTAACATGGCCAAAGTTTGTTACACCGTTTATAAAATTCAAATCGGTTTCCGCTTTTACTCCAAAAACGGTGGCCACGCTGGGTTTCGAGTACCAAAATAGAGCTAAACTGTATTCTTTAAACACCTTTAGAGGTTCTTTTGGCTATTTATGGAAAGAAAATCTACGCAAAGAGCATTCGCTAAAGCTTACCGAAATTACTTACACCAACTCCTCTAACGTATCTGCAGAGTACAAAGCCAAAGCTGCAGCAGATAAAAGTTTGCAAAGAGTGATTGATGACCAACTCATATTTGGCCCATCGTACAGCTACACCTACACTACAACCGCAGAAACCCAGAAAAAAAACACTATTTACTATAAAGGACAGCTTGATTTGGCTGGCAACGTTGCGGGCTTAATTAATAAAGGCAATGTATTAAACGGAGATACCTCGCGTATATTTGGCGTTCCGTTTAGCCAATATGTAAAAATAGAAAACGACTTTAGAGACTACTTTAAAATAGGTGCAAAAAGCACCATTGCCTCTCGTATAATCACTGGTTTCGGTTACGCTTACGCAAATTCCTCGCAACTACCGTTTATTAAACAGTTTTTTATTGGCGGTACCAACAGCTTACGCGGATTTAGAGCAAGATCAATTGGGCCCGGAACTTACAATGAAGTGGTTGCACCTGACTCCTTTTTACCCGACCAATCGGGCGATATTAAATTAGAGCTTAATTCTGAGTATCGATACGATTTTACTTCGATTTTTAAGGGAGCTATTTTTGTAGATGCTGGTAACATTTGGTTATTAAATAAAAACCCAGAAAAACCGGGAGGTGTGTTTAGCAACCAATTTTTGAGCGAACTTGCAGTTGATGCTGGCGCTGGCTTACGTTTAGATTTATCCTTTTTGATTTTACGTCTTGATTTAGGTTTTCCGATTAGGAAGCCGTATTTACCAAAAGGCGACAGATGGGTTTTTAATGATATTAAATTTGGCGACAAAAACTGGCGTAAAGAAAATTTGGTTTTTAATTTGGCGATAGGTTATCCTTTTTAGTACCATTACCAGCTTTTTTTAGGCTAAAAAAACAATAAATTTTTAAGCCTTTACCAAATACTCGCCCGCACAAACATTAATTTTATTATTTTGCAGTCATGCAATTTAAAGATATTGTTGGCCAACAAGCTGTTAAAAATCATCTTGTACAAACAGTTAAAGATGAACGTATTAGCCATGCCCAACTATTTTTAGGGCCAGAGGGTTCTGGAAGTTTAGCGTTAGCTTTAGCTTATGCGCAGTACATTTGCTGTATAAATAAACAAGAAGCTGATTCTTGCGGTGTATGTGCTTCATGCCGAAAGTACAGCAAGCTAGTTCACCCAGATTTACACTTTTCATACCCTTTTTTTGCAAAACACAAGGAAGATACGGCCTTAACTTTTATTGAAGAATGGCGCAGTGCTTTTTTAGCAAACCCTTACTTAGGTTTGGATGAATGGCGAGAACAATTGAATGCTGAGAACAAGCAAGCCAACATCAACATTGCCGAAGCACACAGCATTATTGGTAAATTAAGTTTAAAGCCTTTTGAATCCGAATATAAAGTTTTAATACTTTGGTTACCCGAGTATTTGGAAAAAGAAGGAAATGCGCTACTAAAAGTAATTGAAGAACCCTCGCAAAAAACACTGTTTTTATTGGTGGCACAAAATCAAGATCAAATATTAAACACCATTATATCCAGAACGCAACTGGTAAAAATACCAAAACTAAAAACGTTAGAAATTGAAGATTATTTAATTGACACAAAGCAAACCGACAGCAGTTTGGCAAAGCAATTGGCTTACCTAAGTAACGGAAGTTTACAAAATGCTCTGCAGCTTTTAGAACATCAGGAGAACAATTACCACGATTTATTTTTAGGCTGGTTGAGGGCTTGTTGGGGAAATAAAGGCTTAGAGATTGTAACTTACACAGAAGGCGAACTGGCGAAAATGGGTCGCGAAAACCAAAAAAACTTTTTGCGATACGGTGTAAATCTGATGCGAGAATGTACGTTGTTTATGGCACAAACTCCGGGCTTAATACACCTGCCAGAAAAAGAATTAGAATTTATCAGTAAGTTCTCATCCGTTTTAACGTTGGCACAAGTACAAGGAGTTGCACAAGAATTGGAAAAAGCGCAATATCACATCGAGCGAAACGCTAACCCCAAAATATTATTTTTAGATGTATCTTTGACATTAGTTAAAATTTTAAAATTTAAAACGCTCCGCCCAACAGCGGACTCAATTATATTATAGATTTATGGGATGTGGAAGTTGTTCATCAGGAGGCGGCGGTTGCAGCACTCCTAATGGCTGCAAAAGTAATGGTACTTGTTTAACAGACGGAGGTTGCAGCAAATTAGATGTTTACGATTGGTTATCCGATATGGATTTACCTTCAAATTACAAACCTTTTCCTTTTGTTGAAATAAGGTTTAAGGGCTCAAGGAAAGATTTTTACAGAAACGACGAAAATATTTATGTTGAAAATGGCGAATTGGTAGCAGTTGAAACCACCACCGGCGGTTATGATATTGGCCATGTTACCCTTACCGGCGAATTGGTGCGTATGCAAATGAAGCGCAAAAAGGTAAGCGAAGAAAAATCTACCTTAAAACTTTACCGCAAAGCTACGCCGCAGGATGTAGAAAAGTGGAAAAACGCAAAAGAAAGAGAATCCGAAACCATGCATAAAGCCAGAACAATTGCTTTAGAGCTAGGTTTGGCAATGAAACTTTCTGATGTAGAATATCAGGGCGACCGCTCAAAAGCAACCTTTTATTACACTGCAGACGGACGGGTTGATTTTAGAGAATTAATTAAAAAATTGGCCGAAGCATTTAGGGTAAGGATAGAAATGCGTCAAATTGGAATGCGCCAAGAAGCCAGCCGTTTAGGCGGAATTGGTTCTTGCGGCAGAGAGCTCTGTTGCAGCACTTGGCTTACAGATTTTAAAACGGTTTCTACATCCTCTGCCAGGTATCAAAACCTATCATTAAATACATTAAAGCTTGCAGGCCAATGCGGTAAACTAAAATGTTGTTTAAATTATGAGTTAGATACCTATATGGATGCGCTAAAAACCATCCCATCACACGCCGACCGTTTAAAAACCGAAAAAGGGGAAGCCCGGTTGCAAAAAACTGATATTTTTAAACAGTTAATGTGGTTTAGTTATTTTGGAGAGGAAAATGCATGGATTCCGGTAGAGGCAAAACGCGTAAAAGAAATTCAGGAAATGAATAAGCGTGGCGAAAAACCGGAGGATTTACGCGATATGGCCGCTGTTTTGGAGGAACTAAAAATAACCGAAAAACCTTTTGATTACGAAAACGTAGTGGGCCAAGATAGCCTAACCCGCCTCGACGAAAAAGCTCGGAAAAATAAAAATAACAATAGAAATAAGAACAGAAATAACCGTACGGCCGGCGGTGGCAATAAACAAGAAAAAACGCCAAATTCCGCATTAGCTAAAACCGTAAACCCGCCAGCAGACAATGCCGGCCAAACAACAGGAGCAGCCAAACCAAACGCTGCAAAGCGGAACAACAGAAACAAAAAACGCAGAAATAACAACACTAAACCGCCGCAAGAGTAATGAAATTTTTTAAGTTATTGCTTTCGTTATGTTTGCCTTTACTTGCCTTACAATCATGTGTGGATGAAAACGTGAAGGTTGATACGTTTGAGGCCATTCCAAAATTAAACTGGACCTACATTAACCCTATCAAAGCAACCATTAACGTTACCGATAGCACACAGGCATACAATATTTATGTAAACTTTAGGCACACCGCTGATTACAAATACGCCAATATTTGGTTACGCTTTCATATCATTGGTCCGCACCAAAAAGACGTACCTATGCGGCAGGAGTTTCAACTGGCAACACCAGATGGGCATTGGTTGGGTAACGGTTCTGGAAACTTATTCAGCTATCAACTGATTTATAAAGAAAACTACAAATTTGCCAGCACCGGTAAATACACTTTAATAGTTGAACAAAACATGCGGGACAATCCGCTTAAAGCGATTAGCGACGTGGGAATTTTTATAGAGGAAGTGAAATAGACGGTTTTGATCATGACATTTTTAGAACTAGCCGAAAAAGTTTTACAAGAAGAGAAGAAACCAATGAGTGCCAGTGAAATATGGGCTTTGTCAACAGAAAAAGGTTACGACAAACAATTAAACGGCAACGGTAAAACCCCTTGGGCTACACTTGGGGCACAGATTTACGTAAATGCAAAAGATAATCCAAAATCTCCTTTCGCCCAGACAGATAGCAGACCTAAAAAGTTTTACTTAAAATCACAACTAAAACAACTCGATCTTTCAGATAATGCAATTTCAAAACAGCTTACGGTAGTTAAGAAAAAAAAGTTTGACTTTTTAGAGAAAGAACTTCACCCCTATTTAACTTACTACGCTTACTATCATCTGCATTGCCACACAAAAACCATCAATCATTCACAATCTTCAAGAAAAGAATTTGGCGAGTGGGTTCATCCAGATATCGTGGGATGCTACTTTCCTCTGGAAGATTGGAAGCAAGAGGTTTACGAATTAAGTTCGTCTATTGGCAATATTTCGATTCGATTATTGTCATTTGAATTAAAACGGGAATTATGTTTCGGAAATTTAAGAGAAAGTTTCTTTCAAACTGTTTCAAATTCCTCTTGGGCTAATGAAAGCTATTTAGTTGCTGCCGAGGTTTCAGAAGAAGAAGAATTTAGAACCGAACTCTCCAGGCTTTCAACCTCATTCGGTATTGGAGTAATCAAACTAAACCTTGAAGATCCCCATTCATCTGAAATTATTTTTCCAGCAAAATATCGGGAAGCATTGGATTGGGAAACTATAAATAAATTAACAATGAACGCCGATTTCAAAGAGTTTATTTCCACGGTTAAAATCGACATCACGAGCAGGAAAATTCATAAAAAAGAATATGATGACGTTCTGGAAATGGAGACTTTAAAACGAAAGGTAAATTTGTAGTTTAACCTAAGGTTGTTATAACCTCCTATCAGAGTAGGTAACTTTGAATCAACTCATCTTCAAAAAAAAGCGCTAAGTCTAATTAATCGTAATCACCGTTAACGTGTAATCTTTACCAACGCTACGTAAAGGTTTTGTTGGATAAAAAACGTTTGCGGTTAATATGGCAGCTGGAAACAAAGAGGCAATCCCAGCAAAAACAACGGCTCCGTTATTTAAATCAGCAGCGTGAGTAGCCAATGCCGCACCGCTACCAATAACTGCCCACGATGC
>DASVGY010000111.1:0-10527 GCA_036379295.1 Pelobium sp. | reverse complement strand
CGGCATTGTGCTAAAATATATCGCCTTTGGCCGTTTACCCACAACACTTCGTATTCGGTGTTAAAAGATGATTGCTTTTGAATAGCATTTTCCAACATTTTTTTATACTCGGTACGGTAAACCGGGATAATCATGTTGTACATTAGCTCTAAATCTGGCGAGATAGAATTGGGCATGTAACCAAAAATTTTGTACAAAGCATCAGAAAAATTAATTTCTTGCGTGGCAACGTCTAATTCCCAGCTGCCCATATTGGCAAGCTTTTCTGCATTTTGCAGTAAATTTTGCCTCCTTTCTAAATCTTGTTGTATTTTACCTTTGGCTTTAATTTCTTCATCTAAAATCAAATTCATTTGATGCTGCCTGGCAATATTTCGAGAGTACGTTAAGCTAATTCCTAATAAGGGAACTACGTAGGTAAAAAAACATAAAAACTGCGCAAAATTGTATTCGATATCAAAATTTTTAAAAAATATTGCCATGTGAACGTTGGCAAAAATTGCCGGAATCATGCTTAAAATAAGCATCTGAAAAAATATGCCATTATATTTTTTTAACAGCCCAGGCATCAAAAAAGCTCCCCAAATAACGTAAAGTACAATACTTACCAACTCAAACGGATGCGTAAAAAACGCATCTCTTTGTATAAATAGCGGACTTAGCGTGTTGAGCGAAAACAGCGCAATAACAGCAATTGCGGTAAGGGAGGCAAAACCTATTGCTACCGAACGGATTAAGTTTACTCGCTTACTTTCACTTGCGTTTTTAGATCTTAAAATTATTAGTGTACCTATAATTAATAGCATGACCTGCAGCACCCTACCGATGAACCAGCTCATGTAAATTGCTTCATCTAAACTTAGGTTGGTTTTTAAAACGCCAAAAACAACCAACAGATGAACCAAATCAAACATGGAAGTTAAAAGCATTGCAATACCAACAATTGGTGCTGCAATATCATTCTTCACCCTAAAATCTATGATGGTAAGTATACAGGTAAAAATTCCAACGGCTATGCTAAAGGCAATCCAAATTGTAGAAAAAGTTTTACCTAAAACTAGCTCTGTTGAAATACCCTCTAATACTTTCGAAAAGTTAATAACGCGATAGCCGTTATAACTTATTTCAACACCCAACATGGAGAGCACCGTTGGCGCAATACATATCAAGAAAATAGCCCAAAAATATCCCATAGGAATATTGATGCCTTCTTCTTGCTGTTTTAAAGAGATTTTATTTATAGCCACCTGAGGTTTATTTATTCCATGTCTATAGCCTTCATTTTATTGTACAGTGTTTTCCTGTCAATATTTAAAATTTGTGCTGCTTTTGTTTTGTTGAAATTAACCTCTCTTAAAACTTTTAGAATGGTTTCGTACTCTGCCTCAAGAGCTGCATTTTTTAAATCGAGTCTTTTTTCTTTTGGCTTGTTGCTATTGTTGCTGCTTGCGGTTTCTATAGCGTTTTCAAAAGCAGATACTTTAGAAAATGTTGATATTTCTAAAGGCAAGGCTTTTATTTGGATAAAATCGCCGTCGGTTAACAATACTGCTCTTCTTAGTACGTTTTTTAGTTCCCTTACGTTACCTGGCCAAGGGTAGGTTAAAAAACTTTCTTCTACATCGGCCGAAAAGCCCTTTACATCTTTGTTTAATTCTTTGTTTGCCGAATGCAGAAAATATTCTGCAAAAATCATGATGTCTTTTCCGCGTTCTCTTAAAGGGGGCATATAAATTCCAAATTCGTTGAAACGATGGTATAAATCTTCTCTGAATTTCCCTTTTGATATGGCATCAATTAAGTTTTCGTTGGTTGCAACAATTATTCTAACATCCAAATCAATTTCTTTGGTTGAGCCAATTCTTTTAACCTTGCGCTCTTGAACTGTTCTTAATAAAGCTGCTTGGATTTCGTAGGATAAATTACCTACCTCGTCTAAGAATAAAGTTCCGCCGTTGGCCATTTCAAAATGACCTATTTTGGTATATAAAGCGCCCGTGAACGAACCTTTCTCGTGTCCAAAAAATTCGGACCCAGCTAATTCTTTCGTTAACGAACCGCAGTCCATCGCTACAAATGGTTTATCTTTTCTTGGGCTTTTTAAGTGAATACTTTTAGCAACAGATTCTTTTCCTGTTCCGCTTTCGCCGATGAGGATTACGCTATACGTTGTGGGCGCCACTAAATCTATTTGCCGAATCAGTTCTTTAGCAGGCGCACTTTGCCCCACTACATATTCTTCCTGCCTAAAATCCTGATTACTTACTTCTCTATTTTTACCCGGCTCTGCAGAAGATTTTGGCTTATCCATTTCTTCGTTTAAAGCCTGTTGGGTATCAATAGCTTTTTTGATGGTGTTTAAAATTTCATCAGGATAAAGCGGCTTGGTGATATAATCATAAGCGCCCATTTTTATCAACTCCACCGCCAGCTTGATATCAGAATAACCGGTGATAATAATTACGCCGGTACGCGGATACCTTAATTTTATTTTCTTTAGGATTTCACGCCCATCGGTATCCTCTAACCTAAAATCACAAAGTACCAGGTTAAACTCTTCCTTTTCTAAAATTTCAAAAGCAGTAACCCCAGATGTGGCTGTTTTTACATCGAAACCATTGCGACCTAAAAATTTAGAAAGCAACAAACCTATATTTACTTCGTCATCAACAATCAGTATTTTTTTCATGCACCAGGTTTTCTCAATTAATTTGAGTTAAGCGAATATAAATATTTATTTTAACTGGGAAAAACTTTCTACATTATTAGTCTTAAAGAATAATAATTGCTTTTTATTATATTTTATTGCATAAATTTAGGCTTTCTTTTCTCTAAAAAAGCATTTACCCCTTCTTTAAAATCCGCGTTTCCAAAACATTTTCCAAACTCCTCTATTTCCTTAGCAAATCCGCTTTCATTATTGCCATTAGCAGCGTTCACCGCCTTTATAGCTGCCGCGATTGCTTTTGGCGAACGAGATAAAACGGTGCTTAAGAAAGTTTTGGTTTCGGTTAGTAAATCGCTTTGTTCAAAAACCTTATTTACCAAACCGATTTGATAAGCTTCCGTACTACCAATCATATTAGCGCTCAAGATAATTTCCAGCGCCCTGCCTTTTCCTACAATGTGCGTTAAACGCTGCGTACCGCCGTAACCCGGAATTAAACCTAACGTAACTTCTGGCAAACCCATTTTCGCATTTACACTTGCAAAACGAATATGGCAGGCCAAAGCAAGCTCTAAGCCGCCGCCTAAGGCAAAACCATTGATAGCTGCAACAATTGGTTTTGAACTGCTAGCTATTAAATCAAAAACCTTAGTTTGCCCTTCTCTTGCCAAAGCTTCCCCTTGCTGTGTATTATAGGTTGAAAATTCAGAAATATCTGCACCCGCTACAAAGGCCTTTTCGCCGGACCCGGTAATGATTATACCGCCAACAGCAGGGCTTTTTATGGCATCCGTTAAAGCCAAATTAAGTTCTGCTAAGGTTTGCCTATTTAATGCATTTAACTTTGCTGGGCGATGAATAGTAATTTTCGTTATATCCTTATCTGCCTCAACTAAAATATTTTCGTATTCCATGTTATTGATATTTATAAGCCGTTATTAAAATTGGTTGATGATTAAAAGCTTTACGCAAGATAATTTATCGATATTGTTCCGCGTTAGCATCTTCTTAAATATAAGGAAATTAAGCTTGAGCAAATAATGTTTTTGATAACCAATGTATAATTTGATGAAAAAGTGGCTCATGCGTATAACAGTTGCTTTTTTTTATTTATTAGTTTGCAGCTATCATAAAAACACGTTTGCGACCACTTCTGCTGCTATCGCCTTAGATAAAAATCCAGTTCTCATAAGCGATAGCTTAAAAAAAACAAACGTTAAGCTTGTTTTAAAAAGCTCGCTGGATAAGCTATCGGAGAATATCTATTTTAGCTCGGCAAGTCGCGAATTATTTATTCGTTGTATTTTAGGCAGGCAGGTTTCAACAGAAAAAAATTTAGATTTCTTAGAAATTTTGGCTTTAAGCGATTTTTACAAGGGCAATGGTCCGCAGGCAGAAATCACTTTCGAAATAGTTTTCTCGCAAACAAAAGACAGTTTGCAAAAGGCACAAACTTGTATAAATTTAATTAAACTCAATTATTTACTTCACGATTTTGTAAAGGCAAAATACTTTATAAATGTGGCAAAAGGCAGTCTGCAAAAGATTTACAGTAACCAACAAAAGTATAACCTAGTTTTTACGGAAGCCAAAATTGCCTTATCCGAAGGGTTGACGCACAAGGCGGAAGATTTGATAATCAATAAAGCTTTGCCCATGAGCGCTCATGTAAAGGGCAAACTGAACGAATATAATTGTTATCTGTTTTTAGGGAAAATCTATCTAAAAGCGAGGAAACTTACCCAAGCAAAATGGTTTTTTATTCAGGCAAATACCATTGCGCTTAACAAGAATTATATTGACGGAGAAATAGAAACCTCTTTATTATTGGCAAAAACAAAAATAAAATCAGGCGATTTTTCAATAGCGCTGCAAGATTTGGCTAAAGCGAAGAAATTGATTGGTAAAAACCACCAAATTTATTTGGAGGATTTGCAAAACCTAACCCGTTTAGCAAAAAGATAACAAACGTTCGCTTATTTCAAATTTAGCAAAGCCTGCTTTAAAGCAGGGATTTTACTTTGGATTTCTAGTGCAGAACAAGCACCAACAGAAGCTCTAAACCAGCACATTTCCTCCGTTCCGAAAGCAGAAAAAGGAACCAATGCCATATTAGCTTCTTTAATCAAATAAAAATTTAGTTTGGTAGGCGTATCTAATAATTCGCCAGTTGGGGTGGTTTTGCCTACATAGTCAATTTTTATAGTCAAATAAATTGCGCCCATTGGCTCAATAGCATCAATAGCTAAACCTTCGTCCTTTAGCGAGATTAATCCGGCGTATAAGCTATCCAAACTGGTTTTGACTTTCGCTTTAAAACCATCTAAAAAGCTATCAACCGCTTGTTCATCATCAATAAACTGACCGGTAGCTACTTGTTCTGCTTTTGGTGCCCATGCGCCCATGTGCCCCACAATGGCTTTCATTTTACTGATAATAGCAGCTGGACCAAATCCCCAGCCTACCCTTACGCCTGTTGCGGCGAAACATTTAGAGCTTCCATCAATAAAAATGGTATAATTTCTCAATGCAGGAACTAAAGTAACAGGGTCAACGTGTTGGTGATTACCAAAAGTTAGTTGCGAATAAATTTGATCATAAAGAATGTAAAGTGGCTTTTCGCTTTCGCCCCTTGATTGATTCTCTTGTAGTACCAATTCACAAATTTCTTTTAAGCCTTCGGCAGAAAACATGGTGCCAGTTGGGTTAAGTGGAGAACACAAAGCCAATAAAGTTGCTCCTTTTAAATATGGTTTTAAATCTGCGCCGGTTGGCATAAAATTATTTTCTGCGATTGTTGGAACGGCAATTCCCTTTGCACCCAAAAGGTGTACGTAGTGATTATTATTCCATGATGGTGCAGGGTAAATTACGGTATCTCCCGCATCAAGCAAGGCTAAATAAGTGGCATAAATTAACGGTCTGGAACCGCCCGAAATTAATATTTCGCTTTTAGCATCATAAGCTAAACCTAATCTTTTATTTAAAAATGCAGCAACGCTTTCTCGCAAGGCCAATACCCCATCTGCTGGTGGGTAGTTAGTTTGGTGCGCTGCATAAGCTTTCACGATATTATCTTCCAAAACCTTCGGAATGGGAAACAGATTGGCATCAAAATCACCGATAGTTAAGTTGGCTATTTGAACTCCTTTTGCCTTCATTTCATTAACCTCGCCGGCAATTTTAATAATCTCGGACCCCACCAATGATTGTGCTAATGCAGATACTTTCATAAATTTTTAATAATATGCCAAAGGTAAAAAAATTGACACCTTTACCTTAAGCTAATTTTAAGATTTAACCAAAAATCAGTTTATCTTTAAAGTGTATTAAAAAATTTTAAAAATGAAAAAAACAATCTTATTCTTCCTTTTAATCTCGGCAACGAGTATAAATTTAAAAGCGCAAGACAAAAAAGCTGAAGTTGAAAAGACAATTAGCAAGTTAATTGATGCATTAATTAGCGGTAATAAGGTTGAACTGGAAGCTATTGCAGACGAGAGTTTGACTTATGGCCATTCAAACGGAAAACTCCAAAACAAAAAAGAGTTTGTGCAAGGCTTAGTTAGCAAGCAATCTGACTTTGTAAGTATTGACATTACAAACCAGAATATATTGATTGAGGGAAATACTGCAATTGTAACACATAATTTATATGCTAAAACAAATGACAGCGGAAAGCCCGGCGAAGTAAAGTTGGGAATTATGTTGGTATTGATCAAGAAAAAGAATGGCGATTGGAAATTGTTAGCAAGACAGGCTTATAGGATATGAGTAGTGAGTAGTGAGTAGTGAGTAGTGGGTAGTGGGTAGTGGGTAGTGGGTAGTGGGTAGTGGGTTAAAATAAAAGGGATTTATCTGACGATAAATCCCTTTTATTTTGCTTTGTTTTCTTCAAATTATTGTTTCAAAATCCAAGCAAACATTAAAGGAACTACAATAGTAGCATCAGATTCAACAATAAACTTTGGTGTATTAATATCTAACTTGCCCCAAGTGATTTTTTCATTTGGAACTGCCCCAGAATATGAACCGTAGGATGTTGTGGAATCTGAAATTTGGCAGAAATAACTCCAGAAAGGAATGTTTTCCATTTCCATATCTTGATAAAGCATTGGAACCACACAAATTGGGAAATCACCTGCAATTCCACCACCAATCTGAAAAAAACCTACACCTTTTCCACCAGAATTTTTTGGATACCAATCTGCCAACCAAGCCATATATTCGATACCGCTTTTCATGGTAGAAGCTTTCAATTTCCCTTTGATTACATTGGAAGTGAAGATATTCCCCATGGTGGAGTCTTCCCAGCCCGGAACCACAATTGGCAGGTTTTTTTCGGCAGCAGCTAACATCCATGAGTTTTTAGGGTCAATCTCATAATACTGCTCCAAATCACCACTTAACAACATTTTGTACATATACTCATGCGGAAAGTAGCGCTCGCCGGCCGCTTCGGCATCTGTCCAAATTTTTTCGATATGCTTTTGTAACCTCCTAAAAGCTTCCTCTTCTGGAATACACGTATCTGTTACGCGGTTATAATGATTTTCTAATAAATCCCACTCTTCTTGCGGACTTAAGTCTCTGTAATTTGGAACTCGTTTGTAATGAGAGTGCGCCACCAAATTCATGATATCTTCTTCTAAGTTTGCACCGGTACAAGAAATGATGGAAACTTTATCTTGCCTAATCATTTCGGCCAAGGAAATGCCCAATTCTGCGGTACTCATTGCACCAGCAAGGGTAATCATCATTTTTCCGCCCTCATCTAAATGTGTTTCGTAGCCTTTTGCAGCATCCATTAGTGCGGCTGCGTTAAAATGCAAATAGTTTTTTTCGATAAATTGAGAAATTGGGCCTCTTAGCGTACTCATAGTAAAATTATTTTTTTTGCAAAAGTAGGCTTTTACATCGAAGAAAGAAAAAGGCTTATCTTTGCCGCTGCAAAATCAAGCGGAATAAGCTAAACTAAGCTATCAGCGTTACAAGTCATCATTAATGAAAAATACTTTATCTGTTTTATTACTTGTTTTAACTTCGTTAGAGCTTAGCGCACAAGGGAAAATTTTTAACAAGATTTTTTCTGATGATACTACACGCCACAACAGTTTTTTACCGGTTCCGCTGATTGGCTATTCACAAGAGGCCGGATTAACTTTGGGCGCCGTTGGTATTTATTCTTTTTACACTGATAAAAACGACCCAAATATTAAAGCATCCCAAGCTTATGGAGTTTTAGGTTTTAGCACCAAAAAACGCGTTCAAATTAGTTTTAAAACCGATGTTTGGACAAGCGAAAACAAGTATCACTACATAGCAGAAGCTAAATTCATCGATCAGCCCTTTAATTTTTATGGCGTTGGTAACCAAACTTTGTTAGCAGATGAAGATAAAATAAATTTCCGCCGGTTTAGGCTTAACGGAGAATTAGAGCGAAATGTAGCCCGACACTTTTATTTAGGTGGCGGACTTGAATACGAAAACCAAAAGTTTACCGACAAGGAATTTGGCGGCATTTATACCACTAACCCAAATTTGGTAGATAGAAACGGAGGACAATTTATGTTTTTTAAAGCCACCTCTTTTTTTGATTCCAGAGATAATGTTTCTTATGCTTCAAAAGGTTTGTACGCAAGGTTACAATATGGTTTTGCACCTAACTTTTTTGGTGTGCCCAATTATTCTGGAAGTTTAATTACGGCAGACATCAGAAACTATTATAAATTAAATAAAAGCTTAAACTTAGCTTTAAACGTTATTTATGAAGGTTTAATAAGCAACAAACCTGTACCATTTTACAATTTGAGGCAAATGGGAAACGACCAGTTTATGCGAGGGTATTATAGCGGTAGGTTTAGGGATGAAAATATGCTAACATCACAGGCGGAGCTGCGTTTTAGACCAGTACCAAGATTTGGGTTGGTAGCCTTTGGTGGTGCAGGCAAAGTGTACGGGAAAAATAGCTTTAGCCAAACCGATTTTAAACCAACTTACGGTTTGGGGGCTAGGTTCTTTTTTGATTTAGAGAAAGGTTTGGCGCTAAGGCTTGATTACGCATTAGGAGAAAAACCGGCAGGTGAAAAACGAATCAGCGGGTTTTATGTTTCTTTGGGCGAAGCTTTTTAAAAAACAAAAGCTTAATTAAAATTGCCATAATTGCGTTAGGGATTGAAATGGATACCGGCCTAAGCGCCTAATGCCTGTGGCGTATGAATGGAAAGCCCGCTGGTTTGCCCGAGCGGGAGACAACGCCCAAAAAATTATTCTTTAAGCGGATTTTCATCTGGCACATCTGTACCGATTAGCACCCCCCACTTTTTAAAATATTTTGTTCTATCAAAAGCAATTTTTAAAACGGCAATAATTGGCAAGGCCAAAAACATACCGGCAATTCCGGCTAAATTACCGGCTATTACTATTCCAACTATAGCCACCAAACTATTAATTTGAACTTTTGAACCTACGATACGCGGCATCAGAATATTGTTATCTAAAAACTGAACTACGGTAATAACGATTAGAACTGTAAAAACTGGCCAAAGTTCTTGCGATGAACTTACGGTTAGCATTACGCCCAATATGTTGCCAAAAAGTGCCCCTATATATGGTATAAGGTTTAAAATGGCGAATAAAACGCCTATTAATAAAGCGTGTTTAATACCAAAAAGCAACAAAGAACCGCCAATTAACACCGTGATGTAGCCAATTTGGATAAGTAAGCCTACTAAATAGCTTTGGATAATACTTTCCATATCCTGTATGCCTTCTTTAACCGCTGGTAAATCTTTATCACTAAACCACATTATGCAGAATTTAAGCAGTAGGTTTTTGTAAGCTAATATTAAAAAAATGTAAATAGGAAGCAGCCCGAAAAAGATAAATGCCCCCGAAACTGAGCCTACCACACTGCCCAAAATTGCGCCGGTGCTGTTTAGCAATTTATTGGTTTGTTCGCTAATAAACTGCACCTGATCTTTGGTCGAAAAATTTGTAAAACCGCTAATCCAGTTGCTTAAAGCATTTAAATGAGCGTTCATGTTTTTCTTAATTTCAGGAAAATCGTTAACTAATATTTGTATTTGAGCCGAGAAAAACCATATTAAGCCCGCAACCAATATTAAAAGTATAAGTATAGGGATAATGATTGCTATAGCATTAGGTATTTTACGTTTCACCAAAAAACGTTGGATTGGCAATAGCAACATACTTAAGAAAAAAGCCAAAAGCAGCGGCATAATAATATTGCTGGCTACAGTGATGATATAGCCTAATAATACTAAGCCTAATAATTCTAGAGAGCGTTTGGCGGTTATGGGTAAAGTTGTCATGTATATTGCTTATGATTTTTGGCATACGTTGCTATTGTTATGCCAGATTTTTAGCTTCAATTAATTTATGCTGTTTACAAACATTTATTTTTTACTAAAGCTAAAACTTAATTTTAAAATCTTGCTTAGCTTGCCCGGCTCTAAAAAACACCAAACCAATCCAAAATAAATCAATAGTGACCGTAACATCTGGATGCGCTTTTATGTGTTCCCATGCCTCGGCCATTCCCTTGCTCCAATAAATATCATCAAAAATAAGCACCGAATTTTCATGTACTTTAGGTAAGCAGGCGTTAAAATAATTTAAAGTGGCGTCTTTGCGATGGTTACCGTCTATAAAAACAAAATCCAGTTTATCTTGCGCATCAATCAATGTTGGCAAAGTATCATCGAAATTACCTACAATTACCTGCGTGTTGGTAAGCGCCAGTTTTTCCCAATTTTCTTTGGCAACTGCCGCAGTTTGCGGGCAACCTTCCATTGAAATAATGGTTGAGTTGGGCAAGGCTTGGCTAAAATAAGAAG
>DASVGY010000110.1:0-3006 GCA_036379295.1 Pelobium sp. | reverse complement strand
TTAAATACACCTTATGATCAGCTGGTTTGGGATGTTGGACATCAGGCTTATGGTCACAAAATTTTAACCGGCCGTAGAGACGTTTTTCATACCAACAGAATATACGGCGGTATCAGTGGCTTTCCTAAAAGAGCCGAAAGCGCTTATGATACCTTTGGTGTGGGGCATTCTTCCACCTCTATTTCTGCTGCTTTAGGTATGGCAGTAGCATCGCAATACAAAGGCGAAACAAACCGCCAGCATGTAGCGGTAATTGGTGATGGTTCTATGACCGGCGGTATGGCGTTTGAAGCTTTAAACCATGCAGGAATAGAAAACACCAACCTTTTGGTTATCTTAAATGATAACTGCATGTCTATTGACCCTAACGTTGGCGCCCTAAAAGAATACCTCACTAGCATTAGCACCAGCAAATCTTATAACCGTTTCCGGGATGATGTTTCGGCGGTATTGATGAAAATCTCAGAGCTGGGACCCAACGCACATGAGCTTGTAAAAAAGATTGAGAAAAGCATCAAAGGAACTATCCTTAAAAAAAGTAACCTGTTTGAATCGTTAAAGTTTAGATATTTTGGCCCGGTAGATGGGCATGATGTTGACCAGTTGGTTAAGGTTTTAGAGGATTTAAAACACATCCCAGGTCCAAAACTGTTGCATTGCGTTACCGTAAAAGGCAAAGGTTATGCCTTGGCAGAAAAAGACCAAACCACTTGGCATGCGCCCGGCCTGTTTGATAAAATTACCGGAGAAATTAAAAAAGTTGTTTTAGATAAGCCACAAGCACCAAAATATCAAGATGTTTTTGGGCATACTATTGTAGAATTGGCAAAACAGAACGATAAAATTATGGGCATTACGCCCGCAATGCCCTCGGGATGTTCGTTAAATATCATGATGAAAGCCATGCCCAACCGGGCTTTTGATGTGGGCATTGCCGAGCAACACGCCGTTACTTTCTCGGCAGGTTTGGCCACGCAAGGTTTAATTCCGTTCTGCAATATTTATTCGAGCTTTATGCAACGCGGTTTTGACCAAGTGGTGCATGATGTAGCCATACAAAAATTACCCGTAGTTTTTTGTTTGGACAGGGCTGGCATTGCTGGCGCAGATGGCGCAACGCATCATGGCGCTTACGATATCGCGTTTTTGAGGTGTATTCCCAACATGATAGTATCTGCACCAATGAACGAGGAAGAACTGCGCAACCTGATGTACACTGCGCAGCTTAAAAATCATGGTGGTCCTTTTTCTATTCGCTATCCGCGAGGCAAGGGCGTAATGGTTGATTGGCAGCGGCCCTTTAAAGAGATAGAGGTAGGCAAAGCAAGAAAGGTTTGTGATGGCGAAGATATTGCAATTTTAAGCATCGGACATATTGGTAACGAAGCGGTAAAAGCCTGTTTAGAAATCAATGCAGAAGGCTACCACCCTGCACATTTTGATATGCGCTTTGCTAAACCGCTTGATCAAAAGTTATTGCAAGAGGTATTCTCTAAATTTGATAAAATCATCACGGTTGAAGATGGTTGCATCCAGGGAGGTTTTGGCAGTGCCATTGTTGAATATGCTGCCGATCAGCTTTATAAAGGAGAAATTAAGCGCTTAGGTATTCCAGATAACTTTATAGAACACGGCGAGCAACAAGAGCTTTGGGCAGAGTGTGGTTATGATAGCAAAGCCATTGTTAAAGAAATTAAACGAATGGCAGTGGCAAGAGTTACGAAGAGGATGGTGGGCTAGATTACCGCTAATAATTTTTCCGCGAGCCTTTTACGGGAAAGATGACTTAAATCTGTTTGAGCTAAGCGCATATCATCACCCTTGAGATACTTGTTATATTCTTTTTGTAAAACGCTAATGATAGTTTCGGTTTTGCCGTCGCAAACATAACCGGCACTATGCTCAAAAATACTTTGAGCAATATCTCCATGGTCAGAGTTGGGCAATAAAATTGGTTTTCTAAACATGAGGTAATCTGCCTGCTTAGAAGTAATCACCTTTGTTCGTCCGCCATGTCTCAACTGTAAAAACAACGATGCTGCATCTATTTCCAACTTTAAGTCTGCTTTCGGAAGCCGCGTGGTTATCCTTGAAAAATTGGTCAAACCAAATTTTTGCAATATCTCTGGCAACTGCCGATTTTCTGAGGAACCAAGGAAACTTAAGCTTAAATCTTTCGGTGCCAGGTTGGTTTTTTTGATGAATATCCGCAGACTTTCAAAAAAACTGTCATCTACAAGCTGATCATCATAAAGTGTTCCTAAATAAACAATGCTATACGATTTTGGTCTCCGTAAACTTACGTCAAGCGCTTCTTCCTGTTCATAATCGCTACCGTTTTCAATAACCGTAATTTTTTTTTGAAAACTATTGGGAAAAAACGATTTAAGCGATGTTGATACGGTTATAATTTCATCAGCAGAACTCAAAAGTAAAAGCTCCCTGTTAATTGTAAATCTTTTTTTAAAAGTTGTAATCAACTTATTGGTTTGCATTGGATGATAGCCAAAATTCCAGGGATCTCTATAATCTATAAAAAGCTTGGCGCCATATTGTTTAGCTAACTTAAAAGCTGTTTCGGCAATACCCCCACTGCCGCCTGCAATAACAATAGTTGGGCGGTATTTTTTAAGCTCAGCAAAATCGTTTACGTTCACTACCCACTGGTCTGTTCTGTAAATGATAATGTGAAGTGCCAGCAGGTATTTCTTTAAAAAAAAGGGTAATTTTTTATGGTCACTAAAGCGCAACATTTGCTGAACAAAGTTTAACTTTTTAGGTCGAATGGTGATGATGTCGCTTTCAATAGCTACAGGGCAAGCAACTTTATCCATGTTGTTAATAGGATGAGGCTTAAAAGCAAAATCGATACCGATCCCTTTAACATTATGTCCTTCAGCTTTTAATGTGCTAATAAAACTAAAATAGCGTGAAGTAAAAACCCTGTTTAACGTTAAATCATGCGTAACAATTAATATAGATTCCTGCTTTTTAAAAGTCATCGTA
>DASVGY010000109.1:0-15410 GCA_036379295.1 Pelobium sp. | reverse complement strand
AAATTATGCGCTACATGCTATATGAGAGTAATGATAGTAAGGTAACGCTGGCCAAGGAAATTACGTATCTTAAAAGTTTTATAGAACTCCAAAAACTAAGGTTTAAAGATAATGCATACGTTGTTTTAGAGGTTGAAGGGCAGGTTACGCAGCAGCAGATTGTACCTTTATTACTGATATCTTTTGTTGAGAACGCATTTAAGCATGGCTTAGCAACCGATAAAGAAAACCCTATTTACATTAATATTTCTGTTTTCGAAGATAATTTGCTTTTTACTGTTAAAAACAAAAAGAGTTTAAACAACAAAGACCAAACCGGCGGAATTGGGATGAACAACGTGGTGCGCAGGCTAGATTTAACCTACCCAGATAAGTATAAGCTTTCTGTAGAAAACCGCGAGCATGAGTATTTTTCTGAATTATATCTAAATTTATAAAATGATTAGATGTTTAATAGTAGATGACGAGCCGCTGGCTTTGGATATTTTGGAAGACTACATTACTAAAATCCCTTTTTTAACGCTATCTAAACGTTTACAAAGCCCAATTGAAGCCATTACTTTGGTGCAGCAAGAACAAATTGATTTGGTTTTTTTAGATGTACAGATGCCCGAGCTAACTGGTATTCAGTTTTTAAAAATAGTTAACAATAAATGCAAGATAATATTAACTACCGCTTACCCAGAGTATGCCTTAGAAGGTTACGAGCACAACGTTGTTGATTATTTGTTAAAACCAATAGCCTTTGACCGGTTTTACAAAGCAGCCCAAAAAGCGCAGGATTTGTTATGCAACATACCATCGCAACCGCTGCCCAATACAGAAAGCCAAAACGTTGTAAGTAACTTTACACATGATTTTATCTTTGTAAAAACGGAATACAAAATCCAGAAAATTTATTTAGATGATATATTGTTTATTGAAGGATTAAAGGACTATATCTCTATTTACACCAAAACCGAGCGCATCATTACCTTACAAAGCATGAAAAAGATAGATGAGGCTTTGCCTACCCATTCATTTGTAAGGGTACATAAATCTTATATTGTTGCGCTAGATAAAATAGAAAGTATTGAACGCAGCCGCATAATTATTGGCGATAAAATAATCCCAATTGGAGATACCCACCGCGATAATTTTTTTAGGATGATTGAGGATAAAAACGTTTGAGAAGCTAAAGGCTTAAAGCCGAAAGCTTACATTATCAGAGAAATTTAGCTTTTATTTGAGGAGTAGGGACCATACATTGGTCTTTTTTTCCGAACCAGTTGTACCTGTATTTGGCAATTAAATCGTAAACGCCGTTTCTAAGAAATAAAGGAAAAATATATCCTATACTAAGTAAATTCCAACTACCGCTTAAATGAGCTGCGATTTTTAATGCAGCGCTTGATTTAGTAAATACTTCGTTGTTTTCTAAGTAAACGATACTTTTTAGGCCTTTTAAATTCGGGTGATTTTTTAAAAGAGCTTGTGCAGTTTCTGATTGTAAAGATGCAAATCGGAAAAAGTCTTTTTTATCTGAAGCGATGATGCGTTGTACAAAGCCATCGCATAAATTGCAAACACCATCAAATAATATAATTCCGTGTTTTTCCATTTAGTTTGAGCAAATTTACCTTGGAATTTTAAACATAATGCCAAGTGCCAAGTTTTGGCTGTACTGTACTTTACCACTAAAATCATCATCATAAAGAGCCGTTGCACCAACCGTTACATTTACCAACCGGTTTACTTTTGCGGTTACCGTAACATCAAAACGTTGGTCAATATTGTTAAGATTTTCGTAAGCAGCAAATAACAGGTAACGGGCTTTTAAATTAATGTTTGTAGCAATGTCCTTATCAAAATTAGCTACCGCCTGAAAAGCAAGTTCGTTTTTAAAGCGCTTGCCTATATCAACCCCAAAATTTTTGGGATTGTTTTTGTAAAGCGTTGTATCTAACAGAAATGTTTGCCGGGCAGTTCCGGTACCCAGGCGCACACTAAAGTACTTCTCGGGCTTGTACTCAAAACCAACAGATTCTGTAAGGTAGCCCGGCGCCATAAATCTGGAAATAATCTTTCTGGTTTCGTTTCCGTTGCTGTCTTTTCCATAGGCGTAACCGCTGTCAAATTGCGATTCAAAACTTACAGAACCGAAAAAATTCCAATTATCAGAAAGCCTAAGCGCTGCTTTGTTATCAAAAAACATACGGTCATTGGTTTTTCGCTCTAACTGCCCTTCGTTTTTCAATTTTCCGTATTGCAGCAACACTTCAGAGGTAAAGTTTTTCCCATCTTTATTATACTCTGCTTTATAGTTTAATAAAGTTCCTAAAGCAATAGAATTTACGCCTCCACCGCTCCAATTATCGCTAAAAGCTGCTTGGTTAAGGTTTACGCCTACGTTAAACTTTGTTTTCCAATAGTTAACTTTTAGCTGAACAAAGCTTTGGTGCAGTTGCTTTTTATAGATAAAAAATATCGGCTGTCTTACAGTAAAAGGGTTTTTACGAACCTGAATTTCTTTAACAATAATGGGCTCAATATTATCTGTATTTTGTGCAAAAACGGTTCTTCCAACCAAAAAAAATACACCGATTAACAATCCAACACCGTAATTTTTTGCCCTATTCATTTTGCAAAAGTGATAATTTATAAAGGTTAAAAAAAATCAATTTTATTTTATGAGTTCCAAAACCCACGCTATTTAATTGCTTTTAAAGCGCTTTAATTGTTTTCGGTAAACCTGATGAAAACAGCATAAGGCTAAATTAAGGTAATAAGTTGATTACGAAAGTGGTTTAAACATACATTTCTGCAACATAATTTTTAAATTCATAGCCTACTGCAAAATGTGCAATTTAAAAACAAATGATATGATTAAATTTTATAACAAGCCAACGGCATTTATTATTGCCGCAATTGTTTTGGCAAGTTGCAATAACAGCAAAAAGGCCGAAAGTAACAGTGATAATCCGTTTTTCAATGCAAGTACTTTGCCTTACCAGGCACCAGATTTTGAAAAAATAAAAACCAGCGATTTTATGCCTGCTTTTGAAGAGGGCATGAAACAAAATATTAACGAGGTTGACTCAATTGCTAACAACACAGCGGCACCTACGTTTGAAAATACCTTTGTACCTTTAGAAAAAAGCGGGCAACTTTTAGCAAGAGTAAGAAACGTTTTTGATCTTTTAACAGGAGCAAATACCAACCCAGACTTGCAAAAAATTGAGGAAGAAATTTCACCAAAGCTGGCGGCCCATCACGATGCTATTTTCCTTAATAAAAAGTTGTTTGACAGAATATCTGCTATTTATGAAAGTCCCGAGAAAGAGAAGCTAGATGCGGAGTCGAAAAAACTGGTAGATGTTTACTATGAAAACTTTGTTTTAGCGGGCGCCAAACTATCCGATAAAGATAAAGAGGAGATGAAAAAGCTAAACGAAGAAAAAGCAAGTTTAAGCACTAAATTCACCAATTTATTATTAGCGGCAACAAAAGCTGCTGCGTTAAAAGTAGATTCGGCGGAAGCCTTAAACGGTTTATCTGAAGCGGAATTAAAAGCTGCGGAAAAGGATGCGAAAGAATCAAAAACGGGCAGTAAGTATGCAATTGTGTTACAAAATACTACGCAGCAACCCTATTTAACGCAGCTTACTAACCGCAATACGCGTAAGTCGCTTTTTGATGCAAGCTATTACCGTACAGAGCAGGGCGACGCTAATGATACCAGAAGCACAGTGATTAGATTGGCAGAGATTAGGGCGCAGCAAGCTAAACTTTTAGGATTTAAAAGCTATGCCGCTTGGAACTTAAAAAACCAAATGGCACAAACACCACAGGCAGTTCATGATTTTTTAAGGCAGATTGTTCCGGCAGCAACAGCGAGTGCAAAAGCAGAAGGGGCAGAAATCCAAAGTTTAATAGACCAACAAAAAGGTGGTTTTAAGTTAGAAGCCTGGGACTGGAATTTTTATGCAGAGCAGGTAAGAAAGGCAAAATATGATTTAAACGATAGTGAGATTAAGCCTTATTTTGAATTAAACAAGGTGTTAGAAAATGGTGTTTTTTACGCAGCAACCCAGTTATACGGCATTACCTTTAAAAAGCGCACCGATATTCCTGTTTACCAAAAAGATGTGAAGGTTTATGAGGTTTTCGATAAAGATGGCAGCGGCTTGGGTTTATTTTATGGAGATTATTTTAAACGCGACAATAAATCGGGTGGTGCTTGGATGTCAAATTTAGTGAGCCAATCAACCTTGCTAGGCACAAAGCCAGTTATTTACAACGTTTGTAATTTTACTAAACCAGCAGAGGGCGAACCAGCCTTAATTAGTTATGATGATGTAACCACAATGTTCCACGAGTTTGGTCATGCTTTACATGGCTTTTTTGCCAGCCAAAAGTATGTTACCATTTCCGGTACTGATGTTGCCCGTGATTTTGTAGAATTTCCATCCCAGTTTAACGAGCATTGGGCCATGGAACCAACAGTTTTTAAAAACTATGCAGTTAATTATAAAACCGGCGAACCCATGCCAGCAGCTTTGGTAGCAAAAATCAAAAAATCTTCGGCTTTTAACCAAGGTTATATGTTAACAGAGCTTTTAGCAGCGGCTGCTTTAGATATGCAATGGCACAGCATCAGTAGTGATACAAAAATTGCCGATGTTGATAAGTTTGAGCATGATGCGCTTGAAAAAACAGGTTTGTTGTTGAAAGAAGTTCCACCGCGTTACCGCTCAAGCTATTTTAAACATATTTGGGGCGGCGGTTATGCAGCCGGTTATTATGCCTATTTATGGACAGAAATGCTAGATGACGATGCCTATTCTTGGTTTGAGGAAAACGGCGGAATGACGGCTAAAAACGGTCAACGGTTTAGAGATATGATTTTATCAAGAGGCAATACTTTAGACTATAATAAAATGTTTTACGATTTTAGAGGGCATAAGCCCGATATTAAACCAATGTTGAAGAACAGAGGTTTAGTAAAATAAGCAAAAAGGAGCAGAGAAATTTGCTCCTTTTTATTTTGCTTTGGCTAAAGTTTTGGGATACCCTTTTTTGATGAAATGAAATAGACGTAATTTTAGTTTTGCGCATTTCAGCTTTAGCAATGATACAATTAAATTGCACAAATGAAAAAATCAGCTTTTATTCTTATCTGTTTGTCTTCTGTTTTTAACATTGCTTTAGCGCAGAGTTTATCCTCAAAATTGGAGAGCGCCTACAATAGGTTTGCTGCAAATTCGCAATTAAAGTATGCCACGGTTTCCTTTTCAGCGATGGATAACCAAACCGGGAAAACTATTTTTGCGAAAAATGAAAATGTTGGCTTAGCGCCAGCTTCAACATTAAAAGTAATCACTTCGGCTACAGCGCTAGATTTACTGGGCGAAGATTTTACTTTTACAACGTCTGTATTTTACACCGGGGCTATTGTAAACGGCACTCTCAACGGAGATTTAATTATCAGAGGCGGCGGCGACCCAACTTTGGGCAGCAACCGTTGGGACAAAACTCAAAAGACTCAAATCCTCAATAAAATTCTATTTAGTTTACAGCAAAAAGGAATCAACAAAATTAATGGAAACATCGTAGGTGATGCTTCTGAATGGGATACGCAATCTTTGCCGGTCGGTTGGATTTGGCAGGATATCGGGAATTATTACGGCGCTGGAACTTCGGCACTATGTTGGGGCGAAAATTTTTTCGAAATCGGTTTTACTCCAGGTAAATCCGTAGGTTCTCCGGTTAAAATCAACCAAGATAATATATACCCATTTTTAGAAATCACCAACGAGTTAAACACCGGAAATTACGGTTCTGGCGATAACGTTTACGCATATTCAGCTCCTTATACCAATCAGGTTTTTTTACGCGGAACTTATGGTATTGATTTAAAAAAGCAAGTAGGTTTATCCTTACCTAATCCCGCCTTGGCAATGGCTTATGATGTATCTGTTTTTTTAAATACAAATGGTTACGCTACAGGCGGGTTCAAGTCGCAAATTGCTCCATATTCGGCAAGTAATAGAAAAACCTTATTAAGCATTTCATCGCCACCATTAAGCGAGATTGTTTATTGGTTTAACCAAAAAAGCATTAATTTATATGGCGAGCAGTTGCTTAGGATTATGGCAGCAAAATTTGGAAAAAGCACCTCCACAGTTGAAGGCGTAAAAGTGATGAACGATTATTGGGAGAAAAAAGGAATTGAGCCGGATGCTTTACGGATTTTGGATGGTAGCGGTCTTTCGCCATCAGATAGAGTTACAACAGCAACCATGGTAAAAGTGCTTTCTTATGCTAAAAATAAACCTTGGTTTAATACCTATTTAAAAAGTATTCCTTTGCATAATAATCAGAAAATGAAAAGCGGAACTATTGCTAATGTTTTGGCGTATTGCGGTTTTGCCGGTGCAAAAAACGATATCAGTTTTTCTATTATTGTAAATAATTACAGCGGAAGCACTTCGCTAATGCGACAAAAAATGTACAATTTTTTAAATTTTTTAAAATAGTTAGATTTTAATAGTAAAGCGGGCGCCTTTTCCTTCGCCTTCGCTAAATGCTGTTAACGTTCCGCCAGATTGTACAATTATTTTTTTGCTCAGGTGCAAGCCTAAACCTACCGACGCTTCGTTATTGGTTCCTTTTCGGCCGGTGCTTCTTGCATCTTTAAATATGTTTTTTCGGTAAGTATCACTAAATCCAATTCCCTCATCTTGTACTTCTATCTCAATTTTATTAGCCACTTTTTTGGTAGAAACGCTAATGCAGCCTTTAGGATAAGAAAACTTGATAGCGTTTGACAACAAATTTTGGAATGCCAACGATAAGTTGCTACTGCTTATATCGGTTGTTAAATCCTCATTACTAAAATTTTGCAAAAGTTTAAGTTCTTTTGCCTGTATAATATCTGCAATGGTTTCGATTTCACGTTTTAAAAAATCATGAATATCATAACTTTCTGCTGGTGCAGCTTGTTGCCTTTTTCCTGATTCCATCAACTGCGTTAATAAATCACTTAAATTCCGCAATTGTAATTTAGTTACCTGTTCAACCTTATCCACGTAATCTGCGGTGTTTTCGGTATCAACTTTCATTAGCTCGCACAAACCTATGATTTGGTTTAAAGGCGTTCTTAAATTATGCGAAACTAAAGTGGTAATTTCTTTTTTCTCTTTGGCTAAATTATCTAAGTGCTGTATGGTTTCTTGAATTAATCCCATTAATTTTCCAGCCTCATCTTCATAGTGCAAAGGTAAATCCGGAATTGTGCCACTGTCCACATAATCTTTTAAAGCTTTATCGCTCATCAACAAAGGCGCAAGTAATTTGTTAAGTACATAAAGCGTAGCCGCGGTTGAAAGTAAGGTAAAAATCAGGGCAATTATGATGATGGTTTTGCCAGAATACATACTTTCAGAACTGTTTAGTGCATAAGCAATTATCCCAATTAAGGGTATGTGGATGCCAATAAAAGCCGCAAAAAGAAATTTTAAGCTATAATTGTACTTAATAACAGGAATTTTTGAGAGGCGGTGGTAAATAGTATTCATTAAGCTTATTACGATTTATTTTAGATAATGTTTTCAAAACTTAAACTTGATGCAAAAAGTTAGTGTTATAGGAGCCGGTTTGGCCGGAATTGCCAGTGCAATCAGATTAGTGTGCAAAGGGTTTAAGGTCACCGTTTTTGAAAGTAACAGCTATGCGGGCGGAAAACTTTCTGACTTTATGCAGGGCGAGTATCGCTTTGATGCCGGGCCAAGCTTGTTTACCATGCCACAATACGTAGATGAACTTTTTAGCCTGGCCGGTAAAAACCCGATGGATTATTTTGAGTATCAAAAGCTCGATGAAATTTGTAAATATTTTTGGGATGATGGAACGCGTTTAACCGCTTTCGCTGATGCTGATAAATTTGCGCAGCAAGTAGCAGAAAATACAAATTCAAGCGCAGAAGAACTAACTAGTTTTTTAAGGAAGAGTGGAACTATTTATGATATTACTCACGAGGTTTTTTTAGAGAAATCTTTACACTTACTAAGCACCTACACCAATATAAACACCGCAAAGTCTTTTTTACGGTTTGGGCAAATTGATGCTTTCCGAACAATGGCTAAAGCTAATTCATCATTTTTTACGGATCAAAAAATGGTGCAGTACGCAAATCGTTTTGCTACTTACAATGGTTCAAATCCGTATCAGGCGCCAGCAACCTTAAATATTATTCCACATTTAGAACAAAATTTAGGGGCTTATTTCCCAAAAGGAGGAATGTACAGCATCACCAAAAGCTTGGTCAAGTTAGCGGAAGATTTAGGTGTAAAATTTCTTTACAATACACCGGTAGACGAGATTGTTGTTGAGAATAAGAAAATAAAAGGTGTTAAAGTTGCCAACAAGTTTGTGGAAAGTGATTTGGTAGTTTCTAATATGGATGTTTATTTCACCTATAAACAGCTGTTGAAAGACCAAAAGCAGCCTCAAAAAATTCTAAAGCAAGAACGCTCAAGTTCTGCGCTCATATTTTACTGGGGAATTAAAAAAGAATTTAGGGAGTTGGGCTTGCATAATATATTTTTCAGTGATGATTACCGAGCCGAATTTGACGCAATGTTTAAATCGCAGAAGATTCATTACGATCCAACGGTTTATATCAACATTAGTTCAAAAATGCAGACCAATGATGCGCCAAAAGGCTGCGAAAATTGGTTCACCATGATTAACGTACCGAATAACAACGGACAAAATTGGGATGCGCTAATTGCTGAAGCTCGTAAAAACATCATCAAAAAACTTGATAAAAACTTGGGTGTTGATTTAGAAAGCCTGATTGAAAACGAAAGTATTTTAGACCCTCGGACAATAGAAAGCAAAACTTCTTCGTTTCGTGGTTCACTTTACGGCACCAGTTCTAACAACCAATTTGCCGCATTTTTACGCCACGCAAATTTTAGCAAAAGCGTTAAAAACTTATATTTTGTGGGCGGAAGTGTACACCCTGGCGGAGGAATTCCTTTAGCGTTGTTATCAGCAAAAATTGTTGGCGATATGGTGAAAAAGTAGAGCGGTTAGCCGCATCCTGTTCTAAAACCTAGCTCTGTGTTCTCCGCGTCCTCTGTGGTAAAAAAAAGTTAGCTAGTGTGTTCTACAAAATTAACAAAGTTAAAAGTCGGTAATGTGGTGCTCGGCGATAACACAAACCATATAAATACCTTGTTAAAAACCCCAGCTCTGTGTTCTCCGCGTCCTCTGTGGTTAAAACAAAATTTAGCAAATCTGTTCAGTAGAAAAAATTCCAACAAGAATAGAAAAAACGTTTTTTGTAACACGTGAAAACTCATATTGCGGTGGTTGGTGATAACACCAACGACATAAATACCTTGTTAAAAACCCCAGCTCTGTGTTCTCCGCGTCCTCTGTGGTAAAAAAAAGTTAGCTAGTGTGTTCTACAAAATTAACAAAGTTAAAAGCCGGTAATGTGGTGCTCGGCGATAACACAAACCACGTAAATACCTTGTTAAAAACTCCAGCTCTGTGTTCTCCGCGTCCTCTGTGGTTAAAAACAAAATTTAGCAAATCTGTTCAAAAGAAAAAATTCCAACAAGAATAGAAAAAACGTTTTTTGTAACACTTGAAAACTCATATTGCGGTGGTTGGTGATAACACCAGCCCGAAATGTAAAAGCTGATTTCAACTCAGTACGCTATACTTAAAAAACACTAAATTAGCACTTTGTTTAAAAGATGATTAAACCCAAATCCAATAAAGTCATTTATGCATTCTTCGCTTGGTATATAGAGCGTATCATCAAAAAAGATTTTTCATCTTTTGCGTACAACAAAATAGATTTCCAATCAGATAAATCCATCCTTTTATTAGCTAATCACTTCAGTTGGTGGGATGGTTTCTTGGTTTTTCACCTCAACAAAATCTATTTCAAAAAAAAATTTCATGTAATGGTTTTGGAAGAAACCGCTAAAAAAGTCGGCTTTCTTAAATATTTAGGTGCGTTTAGTATTCAAAAGAACGCAAAAAGTTTGATTGAATCTCTGGAGTACGCCGGGCAGTTATTGGATAACCCCGAAAACCTGGTGGTAATTTTCCCGCAAGGACAGCTACATTCATTACATAGCAAAACCATCAGTTTTGAAAAGGGAATTTCACGAATTATTAATGCCTCTCAAAAATCTTTTAACTATGTTTTTGCGGTAATTTTAACCGACTATTTTGATAAGCGCAAACCCACCTTAAAAATAGCTTTAAAAAATTGGGAAGCGCCAGAGTTCACAAGTTTGCAAACCATCAAAAGTGCATACAATAAACACTATGAGGCAAGTTTAACGCAACAATCAGAAATAACGATTTAAGATGATTTATTTTTTTTACGTAGTTTTCTTCTTTCTGATTTTACGTTTCACGGTAACGTTGTTCAATTTTATATCTAACCCCAAACTAACGCACTCGCCTAAAAGTTTTAATGATTTAGTTTCCATTTTAATCCCCGCCAGAAACGAGGAAAATGATATTATCAACCTGCTAAAATCTATCCAAAAGCAAGATTACCAAAACTTTGAAGTTATCGTTTTAGATGATAATTCTGAAGACAATACTTTTAAAGTGGTGAGTGAGTTTTGCTCAACTCATCCTAAGTTCAAAATTATCAAAGGAGAAGCTTTGGCCAACGGTTGGCTAGGTAAAAACTTTGCATGCCATCAACTAAGTCAACAAGCTAAGGGCAAATGGCTACTGTTTTTAGATGCCGATGAAGAAGTTAAAACCGATTTAGTTAACAACGCACTTTACAGAATGTATGTGGGTAAGTTAAGTTTGCTAAGTTTGTTTACTAACCAAGTCACAAAAACCATCGGCGAAAAAACAGTTGTTCCCCTAATGCACTTTTTGCTTTTAAACCTTTTGCCCTTGCGTTTGGTAAAACTAAGCAAAATGCCTTCTCTCTCTGCTGCCAGTGGGCAGTTTATGCTTTTTAATGCACAAGATTATCAACATTTCAATTGGCACCAGGCTGTAAAAGATAAAGTGGTAGAAGATATTGAAATCATGAAAAAAGTAAAAGCTGCCGGTTTAAACGGTGAGGCTTTATTGGCCAATGGCTATATTTTTTGCCGGATGTACAAAAACTATAATGAATGTTTAAAGGGCTTTAGTAAAAACACGTTGGCAGGCTTTAACAATAGTATTTTAGCTTTAATCATTTATATTATTTTGGTTATCCTCGGGCCAGCGTTCATTTTGATTTTTGGTAATTTTCAGCTGTTTTACTTCGCTTTGACGCTTATCATTTTTAGCCGAATAATGATTTCCTATCTTTCGGGCCAAAATGTGTTAATGAATGTTTTTTATCATCCACTACAAATGCTCAACTTGTTTATCTTAGCATTTTTATCCATCAAACAATCCTTAACCAAAACCGTTAGCTGGAAAGGGAGAATCATTAATCCATGAAATATTTAGACAAACCAGGTTTATCCAAAATCTTTATTATCATTTTCCATATTGTGGGTTTTATAGGGTTTTCTTTGCCCCACCTTCACGATTTTTTTATCTCTTTTGTTCCATTTCACTTGTTATTGATGGCCACTATTTTATTGATAAATCAGAAAGATTTTAGAAAAGAATTTTGGTTTGGGCTGCTGTTTGTATACTTAAGTGGTTATTTGGTAGAGGTTGTAGGCGTTTCTAGCGGAGCAATATTTGGCACTTATGCATACGGAAATACTTTGGGCGTAAAGGTGGCGCAAGTGCCTTTAATGATAGGCGTAAACTGGGTTATTTTAGTTTTTGGGATTGGTGCAGTATTAAAAAAACACCTAAAACACCTGCGAACCCTAAAGTCTTTAGTTGGTGCAGCAATTTTGGTTTTTATAGATTTTTTAATTGAACCCGTTGCCGTAAAATTTGATTATTGGAGTTGGGCAGATAGCACCATCCCTTTGCAAAATTACATTGCATGGTTTTTGGTTTGTTTCATTTTACTTAGGGTTTATTACGAGCTTGAATTTCGTAAATCAAACCCGGTGGCACTCACTTTAATGGTAAGTCAAGTGTTGTTTTTTATTGGTTTAAATGTTACTGCACTCTGACTTAACTTTTCCTATTTTTGTAAAAAAGAAAGCAAATGGAATATAATTTAAACGTTGCTATTGACCAAGATTCTGGCTTTTGCTTTGGCGTGGTTTACGCTATTGATATGGCCGAAGAGATTTTGGAAGAAGATGGATATTTGTATTGCTTAGGAGATATTGTTCACAATGATGAGGAGGTGGTTCGCTTAAAGGCGAAAGGCTTAAGAATTATTGATAACGAAGAATTAAAATCTTTACGTAACGAAAAGGTTTTAATTAGAGCGCATGGCGAAGCGCCCGAAACCTACCGGGTTGCCTTGGCTAACAACATCACTTTAATTGATGCTTCTTGTCCGGTAGTTTTAAAATTGCAAAATCGTATCAAAACCACGCATGATGCCAAAGAAAAAGTACTAATTTTTGGCAAACATGGCCACGCAGAAGTCATTGGTTTACAAGGCCAAACCAATAACGAAGCCTTAGTTTTTCAGGATTTGGCCGAGTTAGACGGTGTTGATTTACCAGAATCTTTTACGCTTTACAGCCAAACCACCAAATCAACCCATAAGTTTTACGATATTAAAAATGAGCTGATAGCTCGCGGCCATAACGTTAAAGCAAATGATACTATTTGTCGGCAGGTATCAAACAGAGACAAAGAACTGCCCAATTTTGTAAAAAAGTTTGATAAAATTGTGTTTGTATCGGGCAAAAAATCATCAAACGGAAAAGTACTTTACGAGGTTTGTAAAAAACACAATCCGGCTACTTACTTCATTAGCAAGCCAGATGATTTAGAAAAAGCAATGTTTAATAAAGGAGATAAAATTGGGATTTGTGGCGCAACATCCACACCAATGTGGTTAATGGAGCAGGTTAAAGAAGTGTTGGAAACTTATTAATTTTTGGGCGTTTAAACGGGCTTTACGTTCATACGCTTTTGCCAATACGCAAAAATCCACCACACGGCTTTACACACAGGCCGGTATCCACTTCAATCCCTAACGCAAAATCATCGTTAAAAAACTATAATCTTGAAAAACAACCGCGGAATATTTATGGCTTTACTCATCATCATTTTATGGATGCTTAGTATTACCATGCTTATGCGTTTCAATTTTAGTTTTACAAGTCCTTTAGTGTATGTTTTTGTATTGCTACAGATGCATTTATACACCGGGCTTTTTATTACCGCACATGATGCTATGCATGGAACGGTTGCACCACGAAACAAAAAGTTAAACAATTTTATTGGGCAGCTTTGCACTTTGCTTTACGCAGTTTTTCCGTTCCAAACTTTAAATAAAGAACATCATAATCACCACAAATTTGTGCATACCAAAAATGACCCAGATTATTACGAAGGGAACTTTTTCGTTTGGTATTATCATTTCATCAAACAATACCTCAGTTGGTGGCAAGTGCTTGCAATGGCTGTTATTTACAATGTGTTAAAATTATACATTGCAGAACAAAACTTATTGATGTTTTGGGTTGTTCCATCACTATTAAGTACGCTACAACTGTTTTATTTTGGCACTTATTTGCCCCATAAAGGCGAACATCAAAATATTCATCAATCAAAAACACAGTCAAAAAATCATATTTGGGCTTTCTTTACTTGCTACTTTTTTGGCTATCATTATGAGCACCACGAATCGCCAGGTACGCCATGGTGGAAACTTTGGCAAATGAAAGACAGCAGACAAAAAAATAAATAAATGGGCAAAAAAGGTATTTTATTGGTAAATCTGGGTACGCCAGACAGTCCGTCAACAGCAGATGTAAGAAAATATCTCGACGAGTTTTTAATGGATGAGCGAGTGATTGATATCAACGCAATTGGGCGTACGCTTTTGGTTAAAGGGATTATTGTTCCTTTCCGCGGTCCAAAATCTGCTAAGATTTATAAAGAAATTTGGACTAAAGAAGGTTCTCCGTTACTGATTTATGGCAACAATGTGCGTAATGCGGTAGCTAAAAAATTGGGCGACGATTACCAAGTTGAATTAGCGATGCGTTACCAAACGCCATCAATTCCTGATGCTTTAGAAAGACTGAAGCAGGCAAAAGTGGATAGCATTAAAGTAGTTCCCTTGTTTCCACAATATGCTTCTGCATCAACAGGTTCGGTACATCAATTGGTAATGGAAATTGTAAGCAAATGGCAAGCAATTCCGCCCATTAGCTTTGTGAACAGTTATTACAACCATCCAGGTATGATTAAGATTTTTGCGGATAACGCCCGTAAATATCTCGATCAAAAGTGGGATCATATTTTATTCAGTTTCCATGGCATCCCACAAAGACAAATGCGCAAAGCAGATGTTTCTGGCGAACATTGTTTAAAAGTAGAAAATTGCTGCGCTACACTTACAGAAAACAATAAATTTTGTTACTCTGCCCAATGCCACAATACCGCACAATTAATTGCCAAAGAATTAAACTTAACTAGTCAAGATTATACTTTATGTTACCAATCTCGCTTAGGTAACGACCCTTGGATGCAACCTTATACCAGTGTGGTGCTTAAAGATTTGGCGGCAAAAGGCGTAAAAAGGCTTTTGGTTTTATGTCCGGCTTTCGTTTCCGATTGCTTAGAAACTTTGTACGAAATCTCGTTTGAGTATCAAGAAGAGTTTGTGGAACTAGGCGGCGAAAAAGTGCAATTGGTAGAAAGCTTAAATGATAACCCAGCTTGGATAGACGTTTTAGAGGATATCATTTTGTATAAATAGAGAAATATTTCTCTTTGTAAAAGAAATATTTCTTATATTTGGTTTTACAATGAAAAAGCCAAGCAAAAAAATGAAAATGTACCCACAGGATGAAGATAATTCGCCCGTAAGTGTGGTTGCTGATGCCATTGCAGTTTATGGCAAAATGTATGCTAACCCCATCAGTATTTTATCAAATTCTAAAAAGGGTTTAAAGGCAAATGCAGCTTTAGATTTTATTTCGATATCTGGTTTTACCTATAATGAATTTCAGGAAACTTTTAAAACTACGGTAAAAACTATTCAAAATTATGTAGTTCAGGATTTAACCTTAGATGCTGTTTTAAGCGAAAAACTTTTAAAATCTTTTTCATTGTACAATTTAGGTATAACCGTTTTTGGTAGCGCAGCCGCTTTTCATCAGTGGTTAAACGTACCAGCTTTCGGGCTAGGTAATCAGGTTCCTTTCCAACTCATGGATACCATAACCGGCATCACTTTAATAGAAGATGAGCTCAATAGAATTGCCTACGGTGATTTAGCTTAATGCTGGTTTATCGAATTATATTAGAGAAGTTCGCTGCTTCTTTACAAGCTTCTG